>NZ_JBEXDG010000011.1:0-31716 GCF_040605635.1 Dactylosporangium sp. NPDC005555 | reverse complement strand
GGCCTCGCCCCATGCGTTGGCTCCGCCGGTGCAGGGCCTGGCGCCGCCGCAGGCGTTGACGCCGGCTTTGACACGAGGGCCGGCTCCACAGCAGGTGCGGGACCCGACCCGTTCCTGGCGGCGGCGGCCGCCGAGCGGGTTACGGGCTTCGCGGTGCGGGACGCGGAGCCGGTGCGGCGGTCGGCATTGCGGGAGACCGCTGACCTCCTGACCGAAGCGGTCCTCGCCGGTGTCCGGACGCTCGCCTTCGTCCGGTCACGCAAGGGCGCCGAGGTGGTGGCCAGCGTGACCCGCCGGTCGCTCGACCAGGCCGTGCCGGGCCTCGGCGAACGGGTCGCCGCCTACCGCGCCGGCTACCTCCGCGAAGAGCGCCGCGCCCTCGAACGCGACCTCATGGACGGCACCCTGCTCGGCCTCGCCTCCACCAACGCCCTCGAACTCGGCGTCGACCTCGTCGGTCTCGACGCGGTCCTGATCTCAGGCTATCCAGGTACCCTCGCCTCCCTGTGGCAGCAGGCCGGCCGCGCGGGGCGGGCAGGCCGCGACGCGATGTGTGTGCTGGTCGCGCGGGACGACCCGCTGGACACGTACCTCGTGCATCACCCCGAAGCGCTCTTCGGCAAGCCGGTCGAGGCGACCGTCCTCGACCCCGCCAACCCGCACGTCCTCGGGCCGCAACTGTGCTGCGCCGCCGCCGAGATGCCGATCACCCCGGCGGACCTGCCGCTCTTCGGCCCGACCGCCGAGGCCACGCTGGATGCCCTCGTCGCCGCCGGGGTCCTGCGGAGGCGCCCCAGTGGCTGGTACTGGACGGAACGCCAACGCCCCGACGTCGACCTCCGCGGGGCGGGCGGCGGACCGATCGCCGTTGTGGAGGAGGCCACCGGACGCCTGCTCGGCACAGTCGACACCGGCTCCGCGCACCACCAGGTCCACACCGGCGCGGTCCACCTGCACCAGGGCACGTCGTACGTCGTGGACAAGCTCGACCTGGCCGACTCCGTCGCTCTCGTCCACGCCGAGGAGCCCGACTGGAGCACCCATCCTCGCGACGTCACCTCCCTCACCGTCCTCTCGGTCCGCCAGACCCGCACCGCGGGCCCGGTCACGCTCTCGCTCGGCGAGGTCGAGGTGACCTCGCAGGTCGTCAGCTACCAGCGCCGCCGCATCTCCAGCGGCGAGGTCATCGACACCTGCCAGCTCGACCTCCCCGAACGCATCCTCAAAACCGTCGCCGTCTGGTGGACCGTGTCCCCCGAGGCTCTGGACGCGGCCGGCATCGCCGAGGTCGACTGGCCGGGTGCCCTGCACGCCGCCGAGCACGCGTCGATCGGCCTGCTGCCGCTCGTCGCCACCTGCGACCGCTGGGACATCGGCGGCCTGTCCACCGCCCTGCACGCCGACACCGCCCTGCCCACCGTCTTCGTCTACGACGGCCATCCCGGCGGCGCCGGCTTCGCGGAACGCGCCTTCGACGTGGCCACCGACTGGCTCGGCGCGACCCGAGCCGTCGTCGCCGAATGCCGCTGCGAGCAGGGCTGCCCATCGTGCGTGCAGTCCCCCAAGTGCGGCAACGGCAACAATCCCCTCAACAAACACGACGCCGTCCAAGTCCTGTCACTCGTCCTTGCCACGCTGTAGCGCTCCTCAGTCGTCAGCACTCGTCAGTCGTCAGCGCACCCCCCGGACTGTCGTCAGCGACCGGAGCGGCCGTCTCGTCGTCAGTCGTCAGCGCTCCCTCGGCCGTCGTCTGCGACCGGAGCGGCCGTCAGCGGCCCTGGCCGTCGTCAGCGACCGGAGCTACGGTTAGCGACCGAGACGAATCAGTCACCGTCGGGCGCCCGCGCCAGGTCGCTCGTCCTCAGCGTCCTCGCCAGGGGTCAGGGTCCGCATCCGCGCCAGGTTCGCTGTCAGCCGACGTCAGGAATCCACGCCGGAAACCGGGTCAATCGACGTCAGGATCCGCGTCAGGGTCAGTCTTGTCGGCATCTGTGGCAGGTCAGTCACCGTCGGCTTCCATGCCGAAGTCGCGGACCGGCCCCGCGCGGGCGCTCGCTCTGCCCGCGGGTATCCCGTCGCCCATAAGGACCTCGACCGTCACGCGCACGTCGAGCCCGTCGACCGCGCAACTGACCAGCCTGGCGTCATTGGCCGAAACCACCCGGCCGGCAATCGCACAGGCGGCCTGCGAACCGTCGACCGCCCACACCGCGCCGGCCAGCGCACCCGCATCAGCGGCGTTCTGCGCCCTGTGCCGCGCGACGCGGGCGCCACCCAGCCCGAGCCCAATGACGAGCGCCGCGACACACACGACCCCGACGATGACCATCACCAGCGAGATAGACCCCCGATCCCGCGCCGCGGCGCCCCGCCCACAGACCATGACACCGCCGACCCGAACCACGACCTTCCGCGAGCGGCTCATGGTCCCTCGGCCCTGCATCACAACTTCCCGCAAGCGGCCAACGGCCTCTCGATCCCGGACCACGGACCACCACAAGCGGCCAACAGCCCCTCGATCCCGGACCGCAGACCACCACAAGCGGCCAACGACCCCTCGACCCCGAACCACGGACCACCACAAGCGGCGAGCAGACCATCGGGCCTGGACCATGAACCCCTGCAAGTGGCTCAGGCCCACTCGGCTTCCGACAACGACCTCCCGCGGGCGGCAATTGATTCCTCGATTGCCGGCCACGACCTTTCGTAGGCGGCCAATGACCCCTCGGCCGCCTGTCGCGACTCGCTCGCGGGTCATGGGTCGTTGCTTTCGGGTTCGGCCAGGGCGGTTGCCTCCTCGCGCAGGGTGATCGACGGCAGCGGGCCGAGGCTGACGCGTTGGCGCACTGTCACCCGCACGAGGTCGCCGTCGCGGTGGACCGAGATCGTGGCGCCCGCCGGCATGGTGTCGCGGGCGATGGACTCCTGCGGCTCGCCGCGGGCCGCCGCCCGTGCCGCCAGACCTGCCGCGTCGGTGAGGCGCACCTTGGCCGCTAAGGCGCTCCACCCGGCGAGGAAGATCAGCAGCAGGACGACGACTCCAGGAAGTGTCACGGCGAACTCGACCGTCGCCGACCCGCGGTCGTCGGCCCGGCCGGTGCGAAGCGTCCATCTCCGCCGGCGCCACGGACCCCCACGGCAGGCGCCACGATCCCGGTCGTCTCTCATCCCAGCGCCCCGCCGATCATCCGGAACATGGCGTCGTACGTCGAATCCGACATGACCACCTTCAGCAACACCGCGGCGAGGGCCACCCCGACGCCGATGACCAGGACGTATTCGATGCTGTGCGATCCACGGTCTTCCCTGCGCAGGGCACGGAAACGGGCGCGGAGGTTGGGCACTGGTGCTCCTTCACGGTGACGCTGGACCAAATCAATCGACGAACTACGACTCACAGCACCCTCACCACGTCGCGGATGATGGCGGCGACGACCGGCACGACACCGATCAGCACGAACGCGGGAAGGAAGCACACCCCGAGCGGCAGCACCACCAGCACGCCGACCCGGCGCGCCGACGCCTCGCCGGCGGCGGCCTTCGCGACCCGCAGGTCGGCCGCTTGCCGCTCGAGGGCCTGGGTCAACGCCGTGCCACGGTCGGCGCTGCGGGCGGCGACCCGGGAAAGCCGCCGCCCGCCGGGCAGGTCGGCCAGGTGCGCCCAGGCGTCCCGCGGTGACGCACCGAGCCGCAGTGCCCGTCCGACGAGCGTCAACCTGGACCCGACCGGCCCGCCGACGGCCTCCCCGACCACGATCGCCGCGCGGTCGGGTGGCGCGCCGGTCCTCAACGCCGCGGCGAGCAGCTCCGTCGCGAACGGCAGGTCTCCCTGTGCCTTGACCCGCTCCTGCCGCACGCGCCGGGACTCGACCCGCCGCAGCAACCGCTCCGCCGCGACCACGGCGACGACACCGGCCACGACACCCACGATCCCGCCGAGCAACAGCCCGACCGCGATGCCGCAGCAGGTCGCATACAGCCATCGGCGCCTCCGGCTCATCACCGCACCTCCTCGACGACGGACCGGACCATCCGCCCGGTCCAGAGCAGCCCGGCGCACTGCAATGCGACGGCGACGATCGCGCAGGCCGCACCGAGCGGTGTGTGCAGCAGCTGACCGACGGGATCGACCCCGATGCCGGCGCCGAGCCACAACCCGGCCGCGGGCATACCGACCAGCAACGTCGTCGTGGTCTGCGCCCCGGACGTCTGCGCGGCGAGGTTGAGTCGCAGCGCCTGCCCGGCGCGCAGGTCGGCCTCGACCTGGTCGAGGAGGTCGGCGAGCGGCGTGCCTAGCGCCTCGCTGACCCTGTGCGCGGCCTCGAGCCTGGCCAGCGCGACAGAGACGGCCGCGCTCTCCCGCCGGGCGGCCCGCGCGGACGGCATCTGATCACCCGACGCCGACCCGCCCGCCGAGCCGCTGTCGGCTGCCGAGGTGTCGGACGCCTCCCAGATCCGGCGGACCGTCGCTCCGAGACCGCTTTCACTGGTGTGCCGGGCCCACTGGCGGACCGGGGAGGGTGAGGTATAGAGCTCCACGTCGGCCCCACCCGGATAGGGCGCGGCACTCGTGAAGGGCACGACGCCCGCCCGCAGGTCGCCGACGGCGTCCTCGATGCCGTCGAGCAGCTCCGCGACAGCCTGGTCGGCCGCCCGCCGCAACAGGTGCCGGCGCACACCGATCATGGCGACCGACACATATGCCGCGGCCAGCACGGCTGCGACCGGGCCACCGGCCAGCAGCCCGATGCCGCCCGTGACCGCACCGCCGGCGGTGACGGCCGCGCCGGGCCGCTCGACGAGCACGGCCGGCAACCGCTCCGCCGTCGGCCATCGGCGGCGGGTGCCTGCGGTCCTGCGGTGCCGGGAGAGCCGGTCGAGCCGCGCTCGCGTGCGACGCCTGCGGAGCAGGAGCAGTCCGCAGGCGACGGTCATCGCCCCGCCCACGGCCAGCGCCAGGTCGATCGCGCTCATTGCCAGCCCTTCCCCGGCACGAACCGCCAAGGACCCGACGGCCGGGGCGGCGTGACACCCCGGTCGTCGATCAGCATCTCCAGCTGGTCGGCGGCGGCTGCCCGGCCGGTGCCGCGCCGCCAGGCGGTGAGCACGACGGTGGTCCGCTGCTCCGGATGCGCGTCCAGGACGCAGATCTCGCTGAGATACCGCGTGCCGTCGGAGTCACGCTGCAGATGCACGACGACCCGCAACGCGGGATGGATGAGGGCGTGCAGCGCTGCCCGTGGCACGCCGCCGAGCAGCCCGAGCGCCTCCAGCCGGGCCGGCACGTCGGCCGGCGAGTTGGCGTGCAGGGTCGCCGCCCCGCCCTCGTGGCCGGTGTTGAGCGCGCCGAGCAGGTCGACGATCTCGGCGCCGCGGCACTCGCCGACGACCAGCCGGTCCGGACGCATCCGCAGCGCCTGTCGCACCAGGTCCCGCAGGGTGACCTCGCCCGCGCCCTCCACGTTGGACAACCGTGACTGCAGCGCGACCACGTGCGGATGGGCGAGCCGCAGCTCGGCTGCGTCCTCGACGACGACGAGCCGCTCGGCGGGCGGTGACAGGGACAGCAGGGCCGCCAGGACGGTGGTCTTGCCGGTGCCCGTGCCGCCGGTCACGATGAACGGGATCCGTGCCGCCACGATCGACGCCAGCAGGCGGGCCGCACCCGGGTCGAACGTGCCGCGGGCGATGAGCTCGTCCATGGTGAACGTCTGCCGCCGGAACGTCCGCAGTGACAGATATGGCCCTTCACGGCCGATCGGTGGCAGGACCGCGTGCAGCCGGGTGCCGTCGGCCAGCTGCGCGTCGACGAACGGGGACGCGTCGTCGAGCCGCCGCCCGGCGCTCGCGGCGAGCCGCTGGGCCAGCCGGCGCACCTCGCTCGCGTCGCCGAACTGGCCCGTGGCCCGGCGCAGCCCGCCCCCGCGATCGACCCACACCTCGATGCCATTGACCAGGACGTCGGTGACGGCCGGGTCGGCGAGCAGCGGAGCGAGCCCGCCCGCGCCGATCATCTCGCCGATGAGCCGGTCGGCGACCTGCCGCAGGGTGCCTTCTCCGAGCAGCGCCGCACCGGGCTCGGCGCGCACCGATGCCAGCACCGCCGAAGGTGTCGGCTCGACACTGTTGACGGTCATCCGCAGCCGGACGCGCTCGACGAAGTCGTCGATCGGCAAGGTGACGGCCCCTCCGCCGGCCGTCACGAGCCGCCCGCCGGACGCCGGCTTGGTGCGCTCATCGAGCATCAACGCGCTCATGCCGTCACCTCCGCTTCGCTCCGACGACGGCACGAGCCGCACCGCCGCCCGATCCGCACTCCAGTGCTCCGATCGAGACGTGTGCTCATGCCGCTGCTCCGTTGGTCAGGCCGAGGTCGCCGATGATGCGGCGGCACAGCTGGGCGAGGGGGCCGCGGCCGTTGCCCGCGGGTGGGGTGCCCTGCTCCAGCCGTCGCGGGAGGTCGGGCTCGGCGCGCAGGGTGCCGGCGAGCGGCAGGCCGAGCGAGCGGGCGATCTGCTTGGTGCGCAGCCGGCCCGGCGCGGGGCCGCGGACGACCAGCCGCAGTTCGTCGGTGTGGGGCGTGACGGTCGCCGCGACCCGGGCGGCGGCGACGCAGGCGCGCAGCTCGGCGGGCACGACGAGAAGCACCTGGTCGGCGGCGCGCAGGGCGAGGACGGCCGCGTCGTCCAGGGATCGGGGCAGGTCGGTGACGACGAGGTCGCGGCCGCGGCTGCCGGCGTCGAGGGCGGCGGCCATCGCGTCCTCGGACAGACCGCCGGGCTGGCCGCGGTCGCAGGACAGCACGGCCACGTCGCCACGGCTGGGCAGCGCGGACACGAGCGCGGGCGGGTCGACGGCGCCGCTCGTCGCGGCCAGTGCCGGCCAGCGCAGACCGGCGATGTCTTCCCAGCCGAGGATGAGGTCGGCGCCGCCGCCGAGGGGATCGGCGTCGACGAGCAGGGACCTGAGGCCGACATTGCCGGCCGTGATGGCCAGGCCGGCGGCGAGGACGCTGGCGCCCGCGCCGCCGCGACCGCCGAGGACGGCGAGGATCCTGCCGCGGGCGGCGGCCGTGACGGCGTGCCCGTGGGCGACGGTCGCGAGACGGTCCATGAGCCATGCGGCGCCGTCGGGGAACCTGACGATCTGCTCGGCGCCGACCGCGTCGGCGAGCGCCATGGCCCGGTCCAGTCGCTGGTCGCGGGTGAGCAGGACGACGCCTCGCCGGTGGGGCAGGTGGGCTTGGGCGCAGGCCTGCGCCGCGGCGTCGCCGATCAGGACGATCGGCGCTTCGGGATATCGTGCCCGGGCAGGCTCTGGGCCGGGCTCGACGTCGACGTCGAGCGGGACGCCGGCGGCGAGACTGAGCACGTCGTCAAGCAGGTCGATGTCGTCGGTGACGAGCAGTGGTCGATGTCGTGCCACAACGTGCTCCACGGGGTAGTCGGGCTGGTGGACCCGCACACCATGGCTCCGACACGGCCTCCGCCGCTCGACCGTCGACCCGCTTCTGTGGATAACCGGCCGCTTGTGGACAGCCCCTACCGCCCGCAGTGGATCTGCTAAAAAAGTCCGGACAAATAGGTCCGAAAACGGCATCGGGCTCGCTGGGTCGTACCAGCGGAATTCCAAGCAGTGTCAAAACGGTCGAAGACGCGAACTTTGTGAACGCTCAACAAAGCATCGGGCGTCAATGCTCCATAACCCGACCATTAGTGGGGCCAGCAAGCGAAAGGCCATGCGCCCGTTGAGATACAAAGGGGACGACCCCCGCCGGGGGGTGACGGGGGTCGCCGGGGGTTCGGCTCCGGGGGGGTCGAGCCGAACCCACTCAGCGGCTACGGGGGGTGCAACCGCTGAGAGTCAATAACGGGTCGTTGTCGCGTGGAGGTGAAACCTCGTCGCAAACATAAGCATGCCTGAGTGGACCGCCATACGTCGAGTAGGACCGGCCCGCAACACGCCCGGAACACCAATCAATATTTCACCCTGCGGTAATCATGAGTGATCAACCCTATGCCCAGCGTGATCCACAGCCGGGTTCGCAGGTCTGGGCCCCACGCCCTGACTGTCAACGCTACACTTGCCCGCCGTGGGGCGTAGCGCCGCGTTTTTCGACCTGGACAAAACGGTGATCGCCAAGTCAAGCGCCTTGGCCTTCGGTCGACCGTTCTATCGCGATGGACTGATCAGCCGCCGCGACGTGATCAAAGGCGCCTACGCACAGCTGCTCTTCCGCGTCGGCGGAGGCTCCGACGAGCAGACCATGGCGAAGACGCGGGACTACCTGGCGGCCCTGGTCAAAGGCTGGCGCGCCGAGCAGGTGCGGCAGATTGTGCGGGAGACGCTCGAGGAGCTGATCAGCCCCTACATCTACGCGGAGGCCGTGCTGCTCATCGAGGAGCATCGGGCCGCCGGCCGCGACGTGGTCCTGGTCTCGACGTCGGGTGACGAGATGGTGCGGCCGATCGGCGAGCAGCTGGGTGTCACCGACATCGTCGCGACCCGCATGGTCATCGGCGACGACGGTTGCTACACCGGCGCCGTCGACTTCTACGCCGCCGGGCCCAACAAGGTCGTGGCGGTCAAGGAGCTCGCGACCGAGCGCGATTACGACCTCGCCACCTGTTTCGCCTATTCCGACTCGGTGACGGACGCGGGCCTGCTGGACCTCGTCGGACATCCGACGGCCGTCAATCCCGACCGTGGACTTCGCAAGATCGCCGTCGAGCGCGGCTGGCCGATGCTCGCGTTCCGCCATCCGATCCCCCTCGGCCGTCGCCTGCGGGAGCGGCCGGCGGTGCCGGTGACGGCCGCCGCGATCGGTGTCGGTGTCGGCTTGGCAATCGCGTTCGCCCTGTACAGCAAGCATCGCCGGAGCAAGGCAGCCATCACCACGGCATGATCACACCAGCACCATCCGTCACATTCTGTCGCCGGGGACTTCCGCTTGTGGAGGTCACGGCGTAGAAAAGAAGAGCGGGACCCGACATGGATCTCGTGCACGGCCACCGGGCACCCACGAGCGATCAGCCGCGGTAGGCGCGTTGCGACGGCTCCTGCACGGACCGCCGACAACGGACTCAAAAGTGCACGCATGGTAACCCGGTAGGACGTGTGTGACGGCGCCTCTGTATGAGGCGCCGTTCACTGTGCGTAGACGCCGCTGTCGCAGATCTCGACCAGCTCCTCCGCCGCCCGCTCGGCCGCGGTCGCGTAGTGGCGCAGCCACGAGCGCAAGCCGTCCGGGGTGCCGGTCGCGAAGGCGTTGGCCGCACCGACATACTCCGGCTCCCTGCTGCGGTGCCCGACGTCCATCGCCAGCAGGCCGCGAGGGTCCAACCCGCCGCCGATCAGGGTCAGTCGCGCCGCAGCACGCGCCACCACTCCGTTCGGCCCCTCAAAAGCTTTCAGTGCCAGAAGCTCCCCATGTACGACTGCCGCCTGCACCAACACGGGAACCTTTGTGCCGCCGGTCACAATCGCGGACAGCGCCTCCAACCGGGTCGCCGCCTGCGGTCCGACCGGGCGGCCGAGCGACGCCTCCGGCACCACGTCACGCGCGATCAACGTGTGGAGCCTGGCGAGTGCCTGCCGGGGCGCCTTGGACCAGGTCGCCGTAAGCCCGTCCAACGCGGCGGTCGCCCGCAGCGCGCCATGGACCACCGGATCCGTGACCACACCCGCCCGCACTCCTTCGAGGTCGAACCCGTGCGTGTCCAGGGCCGCACTCGCGACCGACGAGCGCAGCGCCACCTCGGCGGCGACGGGCCCGCCGGAGCGGCGCAGGGCACGGTGGCGCATGGCCGCGTCGACGGCCTGGCGCGCCGAGTCGAAGGCCGGCCGGACGTCGGCGAGATCCAACAGCGGAGCGAGTGGGTCAGCTTGCACGGGCAAACGGTATCGTGCCTCTACTGGTAACAATGCTTACAGAAGGCCCGGCGCTCCACAGGCGCCACTCAGCGCAGAACACTCGCAAACTGTCACACCCCCCAACTAGCCTGCTTGCGAGAGCTGGACCACATCGAGGAGCCATCACCGATGAGTGAGACCTTGGAAAACCTTCTCAACGAGACACGGCAGTTCCCCCCGTCTGCCGAGTTCGCCGCCGCCGCCAACGTGACGGAGGGTGCCTATGACGAGGCACGGCAGGACCGGCTCGCCTTCTGGGAGCGCCAGGCCCACCGGCTGAGCTGGGCCAAGGACTGGGACCAGGTGCTTGACTGGAGCAACCCGCCGTTTGCGAAGTGGTTCGTGGGCGGCCAGCTCAACGTGGCATACAACTGCCTCGACCGGCACATCGAGGCCGGCCGCGGCGACAAGGTCGCCATCCACTGGGAGGGCGAGCCCGGCGACACCCGCACCATCACCTATGCCGACCTGCACCGCTCGGTGTGCCAGGCCGCCAATGCGCTGACCGACCTCGGTGTCGCCGCCGGCGACCGCGTCGCGATCTACCTGCCGATGATCCCCGAGGCGGCCGTCGCGATGCTGGCCTGCGCCCGCATCGGCGCGACCCACAGTGTGGTCTTCGGCGGCTTCTCCGCCGACGCGCTCAGCGGCCGGGTCGACGACGCCAGCGCCAAGGTCGTCATCACGGCCGACGGCGGCTTCCGCCGGGGCAAGCCCAGCGGGCTCAAGACCATCGTCGACGAGGCCGCCGCGAAGTCGTCGAGCATCGAGAAGGTCATCGTGGTCCGCCGCACCGGCCAGGACGTCGAGTGGGACGACAGCCGCGACCTGTGGTGGCACGACGTCGTGGAGACCGCGTCCGCCGAGCACACGGCGCAGCCGTTCGACGCCGAGCACCCGCTCTTCATTCTGTATACGTCCGGCACCACGGCGAAGCCCAAGGGCATCCTGCACACGACCGGCGGCTACCTGACCCAGGCCAGCTACACGCACCACGCGGTGTTCGACCTGAAGCCCGACAGCGACGTGTATTGGTGCACCGCCGACATCGGCTGGGTGACCGGCCACAGCTACATCGTCTACGGGCCGCTGTCCAACGGCGCCACGCAGGTCATGTATGAGGGCACGCCCGACACCCCGCACCGCGGCCGCTTCTGGGAGCTCGTGCAGAAGTACAAGATCACCATTCTGTACACGGCGCCGACCGCGATCCGCACATTCATGAAGTGGGGCGACGACATCCCCGCCGGGTTCGATCTCTCCTCGCTGCGCCTGCTGGGCTCCGTGGGCGAGCCGATCAACCCCGAAGCCTGGATGTGGTATCGGGAGCACATCGGCGGCGACCGCTGCCCCGTCGTCGACACCTGGTGGCAGACCGAGACCGGCGCGATCATGATCTCGCCGCTGCCGGGCGTCACCGCCGCCAAGCCGGGCAGCGCCATGCGCCCGCTGCCGGGCATCTCCGCCGACGTCGTCGACGACCAGGCCCAGTCCGTCCCCGACGGTGGCGGTGGCTACCTGGTCCTCCGCGAGCCGTGGCCGTCGATGCTGCGCACGATCTGGGGCGACGACGAGCGCTTCAAGGAGACCTATTGGGCCCGCTTCCAGGACATGTATTTCGCCGGTGACGGCGCCAAGAAGGACGCCGACGGCGACCTCTGGCTCCTCGGCCGCGTCGACGACGTCATGCTCGTCTCGGGCCACAACATCTCCACCACCGAGGTCGAGTCCGCGCTCGTCAGCCACCCGAAGGTCGCCGAGGCCGCGGTCGTCGGCGCCACCGACCCGACGACGGGGCAGGCGATCGTCGCGTTCACCATCCCGCGCGGCGGCGTGGAAACCGAGGGCGAAGCCGGCGAGGCGCTCATCCAGGAGCTGCGCAACCACGTCGCGAAGACCCTCGGGCCGATCGCCAAGCCCCGCCAGATCATGCTTGTGCCCGAGCTCCCGAAGACCCGCTCCGGCAAGATCATGCGCCGCCTGCTCCGCGACGTGGCCGAGAACCGCAGCCTCGGCGACGTCACCACCCTGCAGGACTCGACCGTCATGGACCTGATCTCGTCAGGCCTCCAGTCGGGCAAGTCCGAGGACTGACCGCTCCGACCGGGCGGCGGGCGTTTCCCCGCCGGCCCGGCACGGCGGTCCTGCCGCACGGCGGTCCTGCCGAACAAGGCACGACGGTCTTGACCCACGCCGGCCTTGACCCACAACGCACGGTCGACTCGACCACGACGCGCGGTCGGGCTTGACCACGACGCGCGGTCGGCTTGACCACGACGTCGGTCTGTCGACCACGAAGGTTGTGCGCACGAGCCCAGGCACGGCGGTCGTGGCACGCGTGTCCCGCCGCCGCAGCGACGAGTGGGGTGAAGGACCGCGGGCGTGGTTGGCGTGGATGTGGATGGCGAGGTTGACGCCGGGCAGGATCGGGACCCGCAGGATCGGGACCTGCAGGTGCACGGGGGCCGAGGGCGTCGCGGCGCACGGGGAGCGGTTCCGACCCTGGGCATGCAGGTCGTGCACACGAAAAGCCTGAGGCGGTCACGGCTGTCCGGACCGGCGTCGGCGGCAGGCCGAGGGGCGCCCCGGAGCATGCCGATGCAGGCGAGCCGTTGTCGCCCGAGAGCGCCGGCCGTGCACACGAAAACACGCCAGGGCCAGCCCGAAGACGCCGATTCAGCCGAGCCTCGTCGCGCGATCGCGGCGGCGGTGCACACGAAGGCAGAGCGGAGCCGCCCTCGAAGACACCGATGCAGCCGGGCCTCGTGTCGCACGGGAGAGCCGGCGGATTCGCTTGCGGTGAGTGGTGGCCAGACAGGCGGCGGAACTCAGTTACCCGGTGGATCGGTGGGGTGTGGGCACCAGCAATCAACCGGGTTGTGCACGGCGGGCCGAGCCGCGCGGAGCACGGCGTAGGAAAGGGGCGGCTCCCGGGACCGGAGCCGCCCCTGTACACGCGTAGGTGGAGCTACGCGTAAATCTTGACCGGCGTGTAGGTCTGGCGGGGGAAGATCTGCCCGACCTCAGCGTCGGTCAGGCCGAAGCGGCCCTGGGCCACTGAGCCGAACACGCTGAACATGTTGTTCATCTCGGGCACGTCGCCGTTGGTGAGGGTGCCGAGGCCGTTCCAGGTGCCGAGGAGCTTGCCGGCGAGCTTCTTGCCGGACAGGACGATGACGCCGCCGCCCTTGCCGTGGTCGGTGCCGCCGCCGTTTTCGGCGACGCGGCGGCCGAACTCGGTGGAGACCATGACGGTGACGTTGCCGGCCAGGTCGCCCAGGTCGTCGAAGAAGGCGGCCATGCCGGCGGCCAGCTCGCCGTAGTGCTGAGCGACGTAGCCACCGCGGGTGCCCTGGTTCTCGTGGGTGTCCCAGCCCCCCATGCCGATCGTGGCGATGCGGACGTTGGCGCCGCCCTTGATGAGCTGGGCGAGCTCCTTGAAGGCGTTGCCCACGCCGGCGTACTTGACGCCCTCGGTGGGGGTGTAGCCCTTCTGCGCCAGCGAGGAGGCCAGGGTGAGCGCGTCGATGCCCGCCTTCACGGGGGCCTCGATCGGGTGGTTGGTGCCGGTGAAGAGCTTCTGGATCGCGTCGACGGTGGGCTGCTTGTACTTGCCGTCGCCGTTCACGTTCAGGGAGCCGACGTTGTTGAGCGCGAGCGCGCCGCCGCCGCCGACCAGGGAGCGGGGCAGGGTCGAGCCGATGCCGATGGCGCGGAAGGCGGTGCCGGGTCCGAGCTTGTCGGCCAGGTTGGTCAGCCAGCCCATGCCGCCGGTCTCGGCGGGGAGGCCGCCGAGCTGGCAGATGTCGGTAGCGGCGAAGTGGCTGCGGTCCAGGCGCCGGTCGCTGACGGCCGGGATGAAGGCCAGCTGGCCCGCGTCCAGGTACTTCTTCAGCGGCGTGAAGGACTGGTTGAGGCCGAAGCCACGGTCCAGCGCGATCGACCCGTTCTCCGGCAGCGTGAAGCTGGGCCGGACCCGCTGCAGCACGGCGTCGTTCATCGGGGCGAACAGCGAGAGGCCGTCGGCGCCGCCGTAGAGGAACACGTGGATGAGCGTGCCGGTCGGGGTGGCCGCGAAGGACGCCTGCGTGGTCAGGAACTGGCTGGTGGCGAGCGCGGTCGTGGTGGCCGCCGCACCGACGAAGAACCGCCGGCGGGTGACGCCCTTGCCCTCGTCCTGCTCGTCTTCCTGGCGGGCCAGCTCAAGATATTCGTCCCGGGTTGCCTTCTGCTCCTCCTGTACCGCGACAGCCTCGGCACGCAGGGCGGCCTCGAAGCGGTTGGGGCCGAGCTTCAGCAGGTCGGGGCATTCAGGGTGAAGTGAACGCACTGTCTTCTCCATTGGTATGCCTCGACTTACCGAAGGTGGTGGTGGGGAGTGGCGAAGACGGCCCGGATCACGGACGCGATCGCGCCGTTGAAGGTCGCGTCGACCGGCGTGGCGGCCGTCATCGTCGGGGCGACGATGTGCAGGATCGCCAGGCGGCGGTCGTTGTCGAGCGTGACGTTGATCAGCTTCTTGGTCAGCGCGTCGAGGTATGCGCCCGCGGTCGCCGGCGGGCCGGCGATGATCGCCTCGGGCTTCTGCCAGGTGAACTGGCGACGGCCGCCGGTGACGGCGGTGTACGCGTCGTTCCACTGGTTGACCATGGTGCCGGCGGAGGTCCACGCGACGTAGACGTCGGGGTAGCCGTTGGGGGTCGGCAGCTCCATCGGGGCGTGGCCGTACTCCTCGAGCTTGCGCTTGATGTCGCCGAGCCCCTGCACCATCGGGCTGAGGTTCGTGTTGTTCGAGGTGAAGCCGGCCGGGGCCTCGGCACCGATCTCCAGCGCGCGGTAGGTCGCGGTCAGGTACTCGCCGGGACGGCGCACCTTCTGGCCGACGGACTCCCAGAACTCGGTGCGGCTCAGCATGGTCATGAGCACGGCCGGGATGTTGCTCTTCTTTTCCAGGTACGTCTTGGCCATCGCGTCGACCAGCGTCTTCGGCGGTACGTCGGAGACGAAGCGGGTCGCGAGGTTCTGCGCCATGTACCGCGCCGTGTTCGGGTGCAGCGCCAGGTAGCGGAAGTACGCCTCCTGGACGGCCTCGCCACCCTCGGCGGTCGGGTTCGCGTGCGAGAAGCCCATGATCTTGACGGGGCCGACGTAGTGCTGCTCCGGGCGGTACACGTACTGGTTGTCGCGGACGCTGCGGCCGGTCTGCAGCATGGCCGCCTGCCGGACGTCGGTCTCGGTGTACCCGTTGAAGGCACCGACCGTGTAGAGCTCGAGGTTCTCGCGGGCCAGGTTCTCGTTGATCTGGTCCTTCGAGGACTCGTCCTGGTCGAGGTACTTCATCAGCGCCGCGTGCTTGTTTCCGGCGACGAACATGTCCACGTAGTTGCCCAGGGCGTGCTTACGGATGACGTCGCGCTCGAACGAGGCGCGGGTCAGCTCGTTGCCCTCGTGGAAGGCCGCGACGTGGAAGTAGTCGCCGAAGAAGTCGACCATCATCTCGAAGAGCTGGCGGTCGGAGAAGAGCTGCTTGGCGATCGCGTACCGGACGTTCTGCTCGTCCGCCTGGATGCCCTTCTTGTCCAGGTCCTCGCGCTGCGCCTTGAGCTGCTCGTACGTCATGGCCCAGGTGACGAGCTCGGCGTCGGCCTTCTGCTCGCCGCGGGTCAGCGGGATCGTCTCGGGCTTGAGCTGCTTGGCGATCCAGCCGTTGATGCCGAGCTTGTTGATGTCGGCGATCGTCTTGGTGTTCGGCCCGAAGGTGAGGCGGCTCGCGAGGTGCCGGACCGGGTCCTTGGTCGGCAGCACGGTCTTCGCGGTGACCTTCGCGTTCTTGGCCGCGTCGGCCGGCGTGCCGAAGGAGTTGCCCGTCGTCGGCGTGTTCTTGCGGATGCCGAGACCGGCCTGGCCGTTCATCAGGCTCTGGTTCTGGTCGACGTACGCGGGAGCCGCGGTGTCGACGGGCGTCTCGGCGGCCGCGTTCGACGGTTCGGTGCCCTCGCCGAAGAACTGGGTGACGGCGTAGGCGCCACCACCGATGAGGGCGGCCGCGCCACCGCCGATGGCGATCATCGCCGTGCGGCGGCGCCAGTTCGACGGCTCCTCATCATCGAAGTCTTCGTCCTCGATGTCGGGCAGGCCGGCACCGCCGTGGTTGCGGGCGGCGGTGCTCGGGTCGTAGAAGTGCGGGCCGGAGCCGCCACGGTCGGCGGGCATGGCGCGGGGGCCCTGCGGGCGCCGGCCGGGCTGGTCCTCGTAACCGGACTCGTAGTACGAGTCGGCGTACGGGTCATAGTTACCGTCAGGGCCCTGTCCCGGGCGCCGTCTCGGCACGTCTCGCTCGTTCATCTACAAATCCCGATTCCGACGATGTGGGGGCTCACGTGCGTCGATCGGGAAGTTAGTGGGTGCCAGGAGCAGGGACAAGCGGCGCATGAAGCGCTCTGACCAGGACTTAAGGAGCCTCGGGGCACCCGTACGTGGAGATCATCGGCAGCGATGCGCGATTAACCGTGCTGAGCTGCGGAAACAGTCGCCGCAACACGCATGAAGAGGCCCCGTGGGGGCGAGATCAGCACAGATACATTTAAGGTGGTCCTGCATCACAACGATCAGGCGAAAAGTCCGGTTAGTCGGACCTCGCGATACGTATCGGCGTGGCACGGCGGGCCTGCGGCGATGGACATCCGGCGCTCGTCGAGGTCGATGATCACGGCATAGAGCGACTCGGACCGGTCCTCCTCGCTCAGCGCGTCGACGTCGTGCCGGCAGATGGACTGCGGGTGGCCGCCGTGGTCCGCGAGGACCGCCTGGAGGTCCTTCTCGGCGAGCGGGCCGGAGCCCAGCAGGCGGCGCGCCCGGGCGCTGCGGAAAAGCGACGAGCCGCCGAAGTCCCGCAGCGTGTCGCGCGCCGTCGACAGCGCCTCGAAGTGGTTGGCATGGGTGATCACCCCGTCGACCGGGTGCAGCAGACCGACATCGACGGGCGATACCTCCAGGTCGATGGCCTCACCCGGCACACCTGCGGAAAACGCCTGACCGAGCAGCAGGTTGATGCTCGCGCTGCGCGGCGTGGAGCACGCGACCCGTAGTGCCGAGCCGAGCACGCGCTGCTCCAGCACCATGCGCAGCAGGACGTGATACGGCACCCCGCCCGGCCGGCCGTCGCGGTCGCTGGTGAGCATGTTGACGCACACGCCCAGCCCGGCGTCGTTGAACCCGGCCTTGGCCAGCATGCCGGCCTCGGTCAGCGTGAGCACCGTCGATCCCTGCTCGTCCCGGGTGGCCAGCAGCAGCGTGTACGGGCGCTGCGCCGGATGCCAGTCCCAGTTCTGGGCAAGGAGGGTGTGACCGGAGGCGCTCCGCGAGTCCAGAACGCCGATCGATGTGCATTCCGACGAAGACGAGGACGAGGAGCCATAGAGCAGCTCGGTCCGCGCGTTGAGGGCGTAGATCTCGTCCACCGGTACACCAGCACCCTCGGCGACACCGTCGAGCATGTCGGCCACGCGGGGTGCGTGCTGCCGGGACGCGGCGCGGAAGCGGCTGCCGGCGCGCCGGACGGCCGGACGGTCGAGGCCGGTCGCCGCGAAGCGCTCCAGGTAGTTGGCGGTGTTCGCGGCGATCGACGAGCGGGCGGCAGCACCATAAGCGACGCCGCACTCACCGGGTGTGCCCGAGACTTCGACCAGCGGCAACGGCAGGCTCATGGCATGAACGCTAAGCGTGACCTCCCCCTGCACAGAACCCTCGGCCGTGAGAATCACAGCGGATCACAGCCGGTCGCCTGGCAGGGATCCAGGCCCGGGGCCCTACGCTGAGCAATATGAACCCCTCGGTTGACGACACGTGCGTCATGATCGACGGGCCGTGGTCACACCGCTTCGTCAGCGCCAACGGCACCAGGTTCCACGTCGTGGAGGCAGGCACCGGCCCGCTGGTGCTGTTTCTGCACGGCTTTCCCGAGTTCTGGTATGCGTGGCACAACCAGCTCACCGCGATCGCCGACGCCGGCTTCCGGGCCGTGGCCGTCGACCTGCGCGGCTACGGGGCAAGCGACAAGCCACCACGCGGTTACGACGGGTACACGATGGCGGGTGACGTCGCCGGCCTGATCCGCGCCCTCGGCGAACGCTCCGCGCATCTCGTCGGCGACGGGTACGGCGGCATGATCGGCTGGGCGACCGCCGCCTTCCACCCGAAGCAGGTCCGGCGCCTGGTCGTCCTCGGCGCGGCGCACCCGCTGCGGCTGCGCGCGGCGCTCGCCGCCGACCCGCGCGGGCAGCTCGCCGCCGCCCGGCCCGTGCTGAAGTTTCAGCTGCCACGCTTCGAGCACGTCCTGACCAGGAACAACGCCGCACTGGTCGGCGAATACCTGGCGATGTGGGGCGGGCCGGCGTGGGTCGGCACCGACGAATACCGCGACTACGAGCGCTGCTGCCGGGAGGCGATGCGCATCCCGCAGGCCGCGTTCTGCGCGCTGGAGACCTATCGGTGGGCGGCGCGATCGGCGTTGCGGCTGCAGGGGTACCGCTTCGTCAAGCAGCTCCAGAAGCCGATCACCGCGCCGGTACTGCAGTTGCACGGCGCCGTGGACACGGCCGTGCTGCCGCGGACCGCGCAGGGTTCGGGTCGCTACGCCCAGGCCGAGTACGAGTGGCGCCTGCTACCCGATGTCGGGCACTTCCCTCATGTCGAGCAGCCTGAGCTGATCACCGGGGAGATCCTGCGTTGGATCAAATCGGGCTAGACCCGATATTCCCGGAGTTCACTGACATCGGCGCGAGGGGCCCAGCCCTGGTAGACACCGTAGTCGAACTCCTCGAGGCCGAGCTCGGCCGCGACGGTCGCCTTGCCGCCGGTGTATTCGACGCGCAGCCATCCGTCGTGCTCGCCGAGGACGATGAACGGCTCGTCGCGCCAGAAGCACGTCGTGCGGACATACGCGAATTCCACCTCGCCGAGCGGCACCAAGCGGCGGAACCGGCCGGGCCGGACCTCCTCGAAGCCGTCGCTCGGATCCGGCCGGTACAGGCGGACGCTGTCGCCGTCGGGGCTCGCCTCGTATTCCGCACCCTGCCAACGGGCGGCGTAGCCGTCGCGGATCACTGCTCTTGGCCCTTCCGCCACGCCGGGCCGTCCGCGTCGAGCCTGGCGATCAGCTCCTGTGTGCCGTCACGGCGCAGACGCCACAGCTCCGCGTGATGCGGCAGCCGCGCACTGTCCACCTTGAACTCGGCGATCACGTCACCGGTCTCACTCGGCGCGAACCCGTTGCCACGGAACGGCGAGCGCTCGATGACCCAGCCCTCCATCGCCCGCATGCCGGCCTCGTGCGAGCCGCCGTACGGAATCCGGTAAAGGTCGCCGCGGTACGCCTTCCAGCGCAGCACGTACGCCTCCTCGGCGTCCGGCTTGAACGACGAACCCGCGTAGCCCAGACCCAGCGCCTGATACAGCTGCTCAGGCGTCTGCAGGTGGGCCACCTCGCCGGCCCGGTGCACGAAGCCTGACACCCGGTCGTAGCCGCGCTCCAGGTAGTACGACAACTGCTCCGGCGAAATGGGCTTCTGCATCAGCAACGGCCCGCTGGACACCGGCGGCTCGAACGCCGGCCGCGGCTGCTGCGCCGTCTTCTGCTGCTGCGGCGGCTCGGGCTCGTCGACGCCCAGACCCAGCTCGGCGGCCCACGTCGCGAGCTGCACGACCTCCGTGCCGGGCAGCACCGCGCCGACCGGCGAGTCCGGGTTGACCGCGAACGCCAGCTGGTCGCCGGGCGGCCAGTTCCGGATCAGCCGGGTGAACTTGATCCAGCTGCCCTGCGCGTCGCCGCCGAGCCGGTCCGCCATCCGCTCCGCGGACGTGAAGACGACCAGGTGCGGCAGGCCGTTCATGTGCTCGGTCCGCCACGTCGCCGGGTCGATCAGGCCGTCCCCGGACCAGCCCGGCACGAGGATCTTGGCCAGCAGCAGCGTCGACAGGAAGCGGTCGGTGCTGTTGGCCTGGACCGCCTCGAACAGGTCCTGCTCCACGGTGTTCGCCGGTTGGAAGTCCCTCGCCTGCGCCGCGGCCGACTTCACCGGGACCGTCGCGGCGGGCGCCTGCACGACCTCGACGTCAACCTCGGCGTCGTGCATGCGTGCCGGCGGCTCGTCGACGACCTCGGGCTCGTAGACCGTCTCGAAGAAGGACCTGACCTCGCTCGACGGCGCCGCTCCTGTTGCGTTTGCGGCAGGTGTACCGTCAGCGCCTTCCCCGCCCGCGAAGAACGACACCGGCACGGTGCGCTCTTCGTTCAGCCGGTCGATGGCCTGGGGCGACCCGCTGTCGCCGTGGGTCGTGTGGTCTTCCCGCGCCTGCCGCTCGTCCTCGCCGCGCAGCCGGGTGTCCTGGCCCGCGCTGGACCGGGCGACGCGCTCCTCGATGGCGCGCAGCTGCTCGGCCAGCTCGCGGGCGGCCTCCTCCTCGGCGGCCCTGGCCTGGGCGGCGCGCTCCTCGATCGCCCTCAGCTCGGCCGCGAGATCGAGACCCATCGAGGCTTCGGACGGGCGCCAGGGCTCATACGCGGCCTCGTTGCGTGCTTCCTGGTCCGCCCTTTCGCGGGCGGCTTCCTGCGCCGCGAGGTCACGGGCCTGCTGGGCGACGAGCTCCCGCGCGGCCTCCTGCGTGGCAAGCTCGCGGGCGGCTTCGCGCTCGGCTTCCCTGGCCGCCTCGCGCTCGGCTTCCCTGGCCGCCTCGCGGGCGGCGAGCTCGCGGGCCGCCTCCTGCTCGGCGAGGCGGCGGGCCTCGTCGCGGGCGGCCTGCTCGCGGGCGGCCTGCTCGCGGGCGGCCTGCTCCCGGGCTTCCTGGTCGCGCGCTTCTTGCTCCCGCTCGGCCTGCTCCCGCTCGGCCTGTTCGCGGGCCACTCGGGCGGCCTGCTCCCGGGCAGCCTGCTGGAGGGCCTCCTGCGCGGCCAGTTCACGGGCTTCCCGCGCCGCCAGCTCACGGGCTTCCTGCGCGGCCAGCTCGCGGGCCTCATATGCGGCCTGCTCGCGGGCTTCCTGCGCCACCAGCTCGCGGGCCTCTCTGGCGGCTTGCTGG
The DNA here is from genome assembly GCF_040605635.1 of Dactylosporangium sp. NPDC005555. Lineage (NCBI taxonomy): Bacteria > Bacillati > Actinomycetota > Actinomycetes > Micromonosporales > Micromonosporaceae > Dactylosporangium > Dactylosporangium sp. NPDC005555. Next base: position 10,728 of record NZ_JBEXDG010000011.1, on the reverse strand, counting down.
GCGGCGATGTCGCGGGCGATCTGGTCGCGGCCGGGCTGCTCGAAGGCGTCCGGACCCCAGGGCGCCTGCTCACGGGGAGCCTGGTCCCGGTCCGGCGGCCCGAACGACCGGCCCGGCCCGTCGAACTCGGACGGCTCGGAGTCGGAGAAGAACGGGTGATCGTCCGGGTCGGAGGTCCGCCCGAACCCGGCCGCCTTCGCCCGCCCCTTGATCGGGCCGAACAGGGACCTGGGCTCGTTGACGGGCGCGTCGACCGACGCCGCGGGCGGCTCGTCGATCTCGGGCGCCTCGATGTCCAGACGGCTGAACCCTGGCCGGTCGAACACCGGCCGGTCGAACGGCAACGGCGGCTCTGCCTGCGGGCGCCGCAACTCCTGACCTCGCGGCCCGGTCTCGCCGGACGTGGGGCTCGACAGGAACCCGCCCTGCTCACCGGCGCGCGGGCCGGCTCCCCCTTGCCGGGGGTCGTCACCATGGAACGCGGCGGGCTCCTCGGCCGTGCCCCGACCCGACCCGAACCCACCGGACCCCGGCTGCAGGAACCCACCCTCGCGAGCCGCGGAGCCGCCCTCTCCCGGCCGGAACGCGTCAGGATCGACCAGCCCGGGCCGCACCGGCAGCGCACCGGCGTCCCCTTCACCACGACCTTCGCCCGGCCGCGCCCGCGACGGCAACGGACCGGGAGCGCCCCGCTCACCGGCACTGGGCCACGGCGGCAACGCGCCGGGAGCACCAGGAGGACCCGAAACGGGAACGCCCGGAGCCCCGGGCCCACCGAATGCACCGGCATCGCCTGGACCACCTGGCGTGCCGGGACCACCCGGACCACCGAAAGCACCCGGACCACCGAAGGCACCGGGATGACCGGAAGCCCCCGGACCGCCGAAGGCGCCAGGAGCGCCCGGACCGCCGGACCCGCCCGGGCCACCGGGTCGGGAGCCGTTGTCGCCGGGACCGGATCGCGCCGGCCCGTCGCCGGGACCAGGGCGCGACGGCAGCGGGCCATCGGCGCCGGGACGCGACGGCAGTGCGCCGCCGTCGCCGGGCCTGAACGCCGCAGGCGCCTCAGTCTCGGAGCGCCCGCCCGGCTGGCGGGTCGGCAGCGGCGGGGCGGTCGACAGCGGCAGGACAGGGGGTGGCTGCCACGCGGCAGGGATCACCGGGTCGGCATGTTCGGTGAAGATCTCGCCGAGGCTGCGGGCGGGTTCGCGGCGGGGCCAGTACCGACGCGGATCGCCCTCGCGGTCGTCCTGATCCTGGCCTTCGGAGCCGGCAGGGGCGCCACGGGCCGGCAGGCCGCCACCGGGGCCGCCCGACGCCAACGGCCGCGCGGGCAGGCCGGATGAGCTGCTGAGCGCCGTGGACGGACGCGACGACAGCCCGGGGCCCCCGGCGGGCGACGTGGGCCGCATCGGCAGCCCTGACGAACCAGCGTCACCGGGGCGCGACGGCCCACCGGCATACCCCGGCGCAGGAGAGGTCGGCCGCATCGGCAGACCCGAATCACCGCCACCGGGACGCGACGGCAGGCCGGACTCGCCGCCACCGGGACGCATCGGCAGGCCCGACGGCCCACCGGCAGACCCTGGCGCAGGAGAGGTCGGCCGCATCGGCAGGCCGGAAGACTCACCACCGGGGCGCGACGGGCGCGTGTCGGCACCGGGTGACCAGCCCGGCGAACGACCGGGCGCGTCGGCCTTCAGGTCGCCGAACAGCTCGCGCTCGCCCGGCACGTCCAGCGAGGACCGGTCCGAGTCTTCGAACAGCCCCCCGCGCCCCGGCGGCGCGGACGTGGGTGGCACCGGCGGTGCGGCGGCGGCCGGTGCGACCGGCGGACGAGGACGGCGGAAGTCGGCGGGCCGGTCATAGCCGGCCGCGCCGGTCGTGCGCTCGTAGTTGATCGGGCGGTCCGCCCGTGTCGGCAGGAACGCCCCGGGCGGCGCCACGTCGGGCGGCGGCACGTCACGCCTCGGCGGCGGCCCGGAAGGCAAACGCCCCGCAGGCCCGCCGGACGTCGGGAAGCCCTGCTGACCATCCGGAGGCCCGGCCACGGGCGGAGCGGACGTCGGCGCCGACTCGGCCTTCATCCGCTGGCGCTCGATCGGGGTCGGCGCGGGCTGGTTGGGCACGCCGCGGACCGGCACCTGGGCCGTCGCGCGGGCACGCGAACCGGACGCCTGCTCGATCCTTGCCCGGGCGCCGAGCGTGCGGCCGGGCAGGCGGACGTCGCCGCGGGTGATCTGGGTCACGAACCACGACGGCAGGTAGCCTTCGATCGGCAGGCCCGGGTTGACCGCGAGCCACCACTCGACATTGGGCCAGATGCTTGCCAGGTCACGGAACGGCACCCGCCGATGCGTGCCGGGATGTCCGGCGAGGCACTCGCGGAGCGCTTCGGGCGACGTGAATGCAAGCACGTGCGTGCGGCCCTCGGTCGTCCAGGTGCCCCAGCCCGAGTCGCCGTTCTGCACGCCCTCGGGCGCGATGGGCAGCATGATGTCCGCGCGGGCCAGGATGCGGAAATACTGCTCCTGATCGTTGGCGCGCAGGGCATCACGCATGGCGCCTTCGGCCTCGGTGGCCGGCTCCCACTCGCTCACGGGCCACCCCCTCTGTCGGGCTCGGAACCGCCGCGCTCGCGAAACTTAACCTATACGGCCACGACAATCCGAGGGGTGCGACCCTGCAAGCGCTCCGGCCAGCATAGCGATCGAACCGCCTTTCAACCCAGGCCTGTCTCACGAGCGTCACCGTCCGAGGGTGCAACGACTACCATCTGCGCATGCCGCAGCTCGCCCGATCGGCTGTTCTGAGTGTTTCATGCCTGCTTGTCGGATTCACTGTCGCACCTCCGACGGCCGGAGCACAGGCCCCACCGACCTGTGCCGCCCCGATCCGGCCCCCCGCACCGGCACCGACCTCGTTGCCTTGGCCTTCGCAGGTGTACGACCAACGCAAGCTCAGCCCTCTCGCCGACGGTCGTGGAGTGACGGTCGCGGTCGTCGACTCCGGCGTCGATGCCCGACACCCCCAGCTGCAGGGCGCCGTGCGGGCGGGCCCGGACCAGCTCGACGGCGGCGGCTCACTGGCCGACTGCGTCGGGCACGGCACCGGGGTGGCGGGGATCATCGCCGCCCGTACCGTCGCAGGCTCCCCAATGCGGGGCCTCGCTCCCGGCGTCACGATCCTGTCGCTGCGCGTGAGCGAACTGGTCGAGCTCGAAGACGGCACGACCGCCGGCCGGCGCGGCACCCCCGCCGGCGTGGCCGCGGCGATCCGATCAGCCGTCGACCTCGGCGCTGGCGTGATCAACCTGTCCCTGGTGTCCTACCAGGACGTCCCCGCCGTCCGGGAGGCGGTCCAGTTCGCGGTGGCCCGGGACGTGGTGCTGGTCGCCGCCGCCGGAAACCGCTTCGCGGAGGGGAACCGGACCCCGTATCCCGCGGCGTACGAGGGCGTTCTCGGCGTCGGCGCCATCGGCCCGGACGGCCAACGCCTGCCGGCCTCACAGACCGGCCCGTTCGTGGACCTCGTGGCCCCCGGCGGCCAGGTCGTCACGACCGCCGCACCGCAGGGCCTCACCACGGTCGAGGGCACCAGCTTCGCCGCCCCGTTCGTCACCGCCGCCGCCGCTTTGCTCCGCCAGTACAAGCCGAACCTCACGGCGAAAGAGGTCGCCGCCCGCCTCACAGCAACCGCCGACGGCGGCGCAGCCGGCCCAGGCTATGGCGCTGGCGTCCTGAACCCCTACCGCGCCCTGACAGAGGAACCCGGCGCACGGCCCGTGTCGACCGGCCAGGCTCTGGCCCCTCTCCGAATCGACCCGCAGGCAGCGGAGCGCGCCGCGGCCGAGGACCGGACGCTGCTCTTCTCCGGTCTGGGCGTCGGCCTGGCCGCGGTCCTGCTGCTGATCGCCGTCGTCGTGCCGCGGGGAAGGCGTCGGGCGTGGCACCCGGGGCTCCGGCGCCTTCCCGCCCCCGAGGCGGACGCCCCGGACCGGGCCGCACCAGCCTTCACGCCTCGCGCCCGCCGCTGACCGAGCGGAGCCGCCACCGCGTAGCCACGCGAGCCGTCGCCGTCCGAGGCCTCGCCAACGCGTCGAGCCGGCGGCCGGGCTCGTCGCCACCCAGGGCGACGCCGCCACAACCGCTCCCTGTGGCGAGGCCTCCCGATGCCACCTCGGCGTGACCGTGTCCCGGTTGCGGCCCGCGCGGACAGCGTCTGCGGGCATGGTGGTGGCCCGGTCCGCGGCTTGACTGCGGACCGGGCCTTCGGGACCTGCTCAGCGCTGCGGGAACAGGTGCCTGTTGCGGTGCTCCGTCTCCAGGTAGCGGCGCATCGACTCGTCGAGGGCGACCTTGATCTCCCGCAGCGTCGCTGCCAGGTCACCGCCGGCCCGCTCCCAGTTGGCCTGGCGGGCGGCATACGCCTCGCGGGACTCGCCCTGCCAACCGGCGGTCAGGCGGCGGCCGAGCTGGGTGACCTCCTCCAGCCTGGCGTTGAGCGTGTTGAGTGCGCTCTGGATGGACTGCCCGGCGTGGTCCATGGCGGCGAAGTTGACCACCAGTGTGTCGTCCATGAGTGTCTCCCCCGGATCAGAGCGGCAGCTGCTGGTTGCCGATGCCCCTGAAGCGGGCGCCGGCGTCGGTGTCGGTGACCTGGTAGTTGCGGCCGGCGGACCTGAGGCCCTCGGCGGTCTCGAGCAGGCTCTTGTTGAGCGTGTCCTGGTCGCGTCGCCAGGCGTGCTTGACCGTGTCGAAGGACCGGCCGCCCGCGCCCTGCCAGCCGGTCCTGGTGGTCTCCAGCTCGCGCATCAGCGTGCTCAGCATGCTCTGCAGCTCGCCATTGACCTGCTCGAACCTTGCCGCCGCCGAATGCAGCTCGGCCTGCTGCGCCTGTGTCGTCTGTGCCACGGTGCTCACCCCGTCTCTCGTATCACGGACCCGCCGACGGTATCGGCAGTCACCGATCCACAACCAGACGTAATTCCTCCCTGTGGATAACTTCCGGCATTTCGCCCTTCAATTACGATGGACCGCGTGGCGGATGGCCGGTCGTTCATCAAGTGGGCCGGTGGGAAGACCCGGTATGCGGCGCAGCTCGTCGGCGGGGCGCCGTCGTTCACGGGCCGCTATTGGGAGCCCTTCATGGGCAGCGCCGCGGTGTTCTTCGAGTTGCGGCCGGTCAAGGCCGTGTTGTCGGACGCCAATCCGGAGCTCGTCGCCTGCTTCCGCGCCGTCGCGGCGCAGCCCGAGGCCGTCATGGAGCGCCTCGACGCGCTGCCGAACACCGCGGAGCGGTTCGCTGCCGTCCGCGCGCAGAATCCCGCTGGACTGAGCGACCTCGATCGCGCCGTCCGGGTCATCTACCTCAACAAAACCGCGTTCCGCGGGTTGTGGCGCGTCAATCGGCGGGGCGGTTTCAACGCACCTTATGGCGCTTACGATCGGCCGTACTATCGCCGCGAAACACTGCTGGCGGCCTCCGCGGCGCTCGCCGGGGTCGAGATCCGGCTCTGCGATTTCGAGGAGCCGTTGCGTGAGGCGGCGGCGGGCGACTGGGTGTTTCTCGACCCGCCGTATCTGCCGGAGGGCGGGTTCGCGGACTTCAAGCGCTACACGGCGGGCCAGTTCCGCGACGCGGACCACGAGCGGCTGGCCGCGGCGATGCGGGCCGCCACCGGACGCGGGGTCCTGATCACCATGACCAACAGTGACACCGACGCGACCCGGCGCATCTACAGCGACTTCACCGCGACGACGATGGCGACGCGGCGCGACATCAACCTACGCTCGGACGCCAGGGCGAGCTCGGACCTCATCCTCACGAACCACTGAGCGCCCGCTGCGGGTCCAGCGCCGGCCCGGCCGGGAGCAGCCCGACGAACTCGCCCGGCACCGTGACCGGCTCCACGCCCTGATAGCCGAGGCCGGCCAGGACGCCCGCGTCCGGAAGGGCGTGCCGACGGCCGAGATCCGTCACCAGGCTGAGGTTTCCCGTGTCGGTGCGGATCAGCGCCCCGCCTCCTGGCGCCACCACGATCCTGTCGGCCAGCACGGTGCCCGCATCCGACGCCGACGACGGTATCGGAGCCGCGCCGAGCTCGGGCAGCGTGTTGCCGACCGTGATGGTGGAGTCGCTGGTCGTACACGCGACGCCGAAACCGTCGTCGAGAAGCTCCGGCACCTCGGCCGGCATGCCCGCGCCGGACGGCAAGGGGCGCACCTGGCGGTCCTGAACCAGCGCGGCGAACTCCCCCGGCGTGAGCGGCTGCGCCTTGACCTGCACGAGCGCGGCCTGCAGCGGCGTCACGGAGGCGAGGCCGTCGACGGTCAGCACGAACGCGTCGACACGGTCGCCGGTGCGCACCTCGAACAACTGCCCGACCGTCCCACCCGCGACTTTGCGGCCACGGCCTTCGACGGCGGGGACGACCAGGTCGGCGCCGGATGGGATGGCGTGCAGGAACGCTTGCGCGACCGGGGTCTGCGCCCGTCCCGACCAGACGAGGGCGGGGAGGATGGCGGACGGCTGCCTGATTTGATGTTTCCGCTGGTGTACGACCAGATACAGGCCCAGCGTCCGGTCCGTGACGAGCAGTGCGCGATCTTCGAGCTTCATGCCGTCCCGGGGTGCGTTCGCGTCGATGAACAGCACTGACGCTTCGCGTTGGGTGCAGATCTCCCACGGCCGGCGGTGCAGCTTGGTCTTCGCCGGCAGCGATGCCGGCGCGCCGGGGATGCCGAGCGGCGTGCCGCGGGGGGCCTCGGCGAGCGCGGTCCGGCTGACCTCGATCGTCTTGGTGCCGGCGCGGTTGAGGATGAGAAGCGCGGATGCCTGATTGAGGACCGGGTGGAGTCGTTCTTCGCGGTATATGAAAAGCGCACCCGTGTCTTTCTCGACAATGATCGCTGTTTCGTCGCGCCATTTGCTGGAGGTGCTCGGGACAATCAGCGCATATGCCGCCGCACCGCCGATGCCCAGAGCCGCGATCAGCACACCGACCAGCGTCGCCCCCGCTACCCGCCGAAACGGTGATCTCGGCGGGTCGGTCTCGCGCATGACCAACGCGGCAACCACGCGCTGGACCATGAACTGGTACGAATGCAGCTGGTCCTGCCGTGACGCCATGCACCCCTCCGAAAATGTCGTACCGGCGCTTTACGATATTCGCTGAGACGCATAGGCGGGGGGCGATGTGGGGAAGGTTGTCTACGTAGTGCTGGCGCAGGCCGCGCTGGCGCTGTCGGTCCTGGCATGGACGGTCCATCCGGCGTGGGCACTGGGCTTCGCGCTGGCACCCGTCGGGCTGCTCGGCCTCCGGTCCGGGCGGCTGTCCGGCGGGGACCTGCTGGGCACGGTCCGCCCCGGCGCCTTGATGTCGTCCGTCGACATCGACGGTGTCGACGTCGGCGTGGTCGAGGATGCCGACGGGCTCGCCGCGACGATCCGGGTCGGCGACCTGTCCGCCCTGCTCGGCGACCCTTTATCCCCGTTCCCGACGCTGAGCGCGCTGCTGCCCCCGGCCGCCGCGGACCTGCCGGCCGCACGGATCCAGCTGCTGGTCAGCGCGGCCGCGCCCCCCGACCGGGGGCCGCCGGCCGTGTCGTATCGGCAGCTCACCGACGGCAAGGTCCCCGCGCACCGCCGGGTCCTGCTCAGCGTGCGCGTCCGCCGCGCCGGCGGCTATCAACGCGAGGACCTGGAGCGCAGCCTCGTCGCCACGGTTCGCCGAGCCTGCCGCCAGCTCGGCAAGGCGGGCCTGACGGCCCGCCCGTTGTCGGCGCCTTCGGCGCTGACCGCGCTGGCCGAGACCGCCCGCCACGAGCCCGACCTTCCGCTGCGCGAGACGAGGCGCGGCCTGGAGGTGGGCGGCCTGCAGCAGGCGGTGTTCCGGCTCCGCCGCTGGCCGCAGGAGGGCCCACTCGCCACCAAGCTGCTCACGCTGCCCTGCTCCGCGGTGACCGTCGCCCTCACCACCACCAGCGACGACTCCGGCCCGGGGTCCACGACGGCGAGCGGCGCCCTTAGCCCTCCTACCGGCGGCGCGGCCTGCCGGGCAGAGCTGGCCATTCGTCTGGCGGCCGCCACCCCGGCCGCCCTCGACCAGGCCATCGCGGCGCTGCACCGCCTCGCGGCAACCCACGATGCCACCGTCACCCGTCTGACCGGCGCCCAGTTCGACGCGCTGGCCGCCACGCTCCCCCTCGGCGGCGGCGCCCCCGCCGACGCGGCCGCCCTGGCCGGCCTGCTCACCGGCCGGGACGACCTGACCGCCGACGGCACCGTCACCCCATCCGTCAGCGCCGGGCAGCTCGCCGCGCTGACGTCCACCACCGGCCCAGCCGGCCTGATGCTCGGCATGAACCGCCACGGCGCCCCGGTCACCATCCATCCGTTTCGCCCCGAGCCCACCCGCACCGTCCTGATCGGCGGCCTGCCCTGCGCGCAGATGCTGGCTCTGCGCGTCCTGGCCCTGGGCGCCCACGTCACCGTCCAGTCGACCCGCCCCGCAGCGTGGTCCCCGTTCCTGCGAGGACTGGGCGGCGAGCAGATCGCGCTGCTCCCGGCGGGCCAGCCCGCCGCTCTGCCCCCGCCGAGCCCCACCCATCCCCAACTCCTGATCCTCGACCCCGCGCCAGCCGCGCCACGCCCTATGACCTCGGTCGCAGGGCCGCCTTCCGCCGCACCTCGTCCCGCGCCCGCCACCTCGGCAGCCGCGGCTGCTTCGGTTGCCGCTGCGGCTGCTGCCGCTTCGATGGTCATCGAGTCGGCTTGGCGAGCCACGCTCGTGATCCGCGATGAGCTCACGCCCGGCGATGCTGACCTGCTGACCCGCGCCGACCTCGTCTTCCTCCAACCCCTGACCCCACCCGAGGCGGTCATCGCCACCGATGTGCTCGGCCTGGAGGCCTCAGCGTCCTGGCTCACCCGCATCCCACCGGAAATGCTCGGCATCGTCGTCAGCCGCCACACCGTCCGCTGGGCCCACCTGTCCCCGACTCCGATCGAGCTCCAACTCACAGGTGGCCCCGCCCGCTGACAGGCAGTGCGAGCGCAGCGAGCATGGGGGTGTGGGTGGGAACCCCCGCCCGCGCCTTGGCGCGAGCTGGCACTGAGCTGGCACAGCCCCGTGCCTTGGCGCGGAGCCGGTGCAGTGGCACGATCACCGGCATGGGAATCCTCATCCGGCTCGGCGTGAGTGCGCTCACGGTGTGGCTGGCGACGCTGGTGATCCCGGGCATCACTGTTGACGGGACGACTGGGCGCAAGGTGCTCACCGTGCTCGTCGTTGCCGCGATCTTCGGGATCGTGAATGCTGTGTTGCGCCCGATCATCAAGACCATTGGCTGTTGGGCGTATCTGTTGACGCTCGGGTTGATCTCGCTGGTCGTCAACGGGTTGCTGTTGATGCTGACGAGCTGGATCGCCGGCAAGCTCGACCTGGCGTTCCACGTCGACGACTTCTGGCCGTCGGCGGTGCTCGGGGCGTTGTTCATCGGCATCGTCAGCTGGGTCATCAACCTCGTGATCCCCGACGGTGGCGACAAGGACAGGAACCGCCGCCAGCCTCCGCCGCCGCAGCCCCGCCAGCAGTACGGTCCACAGAACAACTACTACCGGTAGCCAGCGGCTGCGGACGAGCCCGGTGAGGGGCGGTTGGCCGACCGCCCCTTACGGTGAGAGGCGTGGAACCGCTGCGCCGTGGGTATTTGTCCGCTTTGTCCGCCAACATCATGTGGGGCGTGTTCCCGCTGTACTTCCGGGCACTGCGGCCTGCGGGTGCCGTGGAGGTGCTGGCGCACCGCATCGTGTGGTCGCTGATCTCGGTCGCGGTGCTGCTGACGGCGCTGTCGCGGTGGAAGGCACTGAAAGCGCTGGCCAAGGACCGCAAACGGCTTGCGGGGATCTCGGTCGCGGCGGTCTTCATCGCCGTCAACTGGGGTGTCTACATCTTCGCCGTGGACACGAACCACGTGGTCGAGGCGTCGCTGGGGTACTTCATCAACCCGCTGTTCGTGATCCTGCTCGGCGTGCTGGTGCTGCGGGAGCGGCTGCGCGGGCTGCAGTGGGTCGCGCTCGGGGTCGGGCTGGTCGCCGTCGTGGTCCTGAGCGTGGACAACGGGCGGGTGCCGTGGATCGCCTTGACGCTCGCCGGGTCCTTCGGGACCTACAGCCTGATCAAGAAGCAGCTCGGTCTGCCCGCGGGCGAGGGGCTGTTCCTCGAGTCGGCGGTGCTGACGCTGCCCGCGCTCGCGTTCCTGACGTGGCTGGCGGCCCGCCATCAGCAGACGTTCGGGACCGTTTCGGTGTGGCACACCGTGATGCTGGCGGGCAGTGGCCTGCTGACCGCGGTGCCGTTGCTGCTGTTCGCCGAGGCGGCCAACCGGGTGCCGCTGTCCGGCCTGGGGATTCTGCAGTACCTGACGCCAACCCTGCAGCTCATCCTCGGCGTGCTGGTCTTCCATGAGCCGATGCCGCCGGGGCGCCTCGCCGGCTTCGCGATCGTGTGGCTCGCCCTGTCGATCTTCACCGTGGACGCGATCCGGCACAGCCGGCAACGAAGAGCGACGGAAGCAGCGGCCGCCGCGGAAGAGCCGGCGACCGCCAACAGTGTGAGTACGACGACGAGCTAGTAGAGCGTCGTGTCTAATTTTCTGGGTATAGGTGGCGGAGTTTGGTGCGGGCGTCGGTGGTGGTGAAGTGCCAGTTGACCTGCCGTTGGTT
>NZ_JBEXDG010000010.1:203304-259444 GCF_040605635.1 Dactylosporangium sp. NPDC005555 | reverse complement strand
TACGACGTGCCCAACCAGTCCTCCTGGTCCAGCGGCGGCGGGGCACAGGGCTGGGCCGCCTACAAGGTCGGCGCCAACGTCACCACCCATGAGGCCTGGGGCCTCGGCAGCTACTGCTACTTCTCCACCAACCCCAGCGTCGTGCTCGGGCACTCCTTCGAGGTGCCGGTGCAGCCGAACGTCAAGTTCCACAACATGGTGACGGTGTCCCTCGGTGGGACCGGGACCATCTCCCGCGTCATCAACAACACCGGCGGGACCGTCAACAGCGGTAACCAGGTCACCTACCTGGTCAGCGGCCCGTAACCCAGTCAGGTGCGGCGTCGCTTGCGGCGGCGCCGCACCACCAACCCCTGGAGTCCTTGTGAGGCGATCCATCTCCGTGGCGACCGTCGCGCTGGTCACCGCCGGCACCCTGGCGGTCCCGACCGCCGCATCAGCCGGTCACGGCGCCCTCGTCACGGGCACGTACTCGACCGGCGCCGCCCACTGGCAAGCATTGCCGAGCGTCCGCGTCGGCAACGGCGCCGACAACATCGCCGACGCGACCGTCGTCGTCGACCCGAGCCGGACCCGGCAGTCGTACACCGGCATCGGCTTCTCCATCGACGAGACCACCGTGTCGAACCTGTGGAAGCTCACGCCCGCCGAACGCGACCGTGCCGTCCGGCTGCTCGTCGACCCGCGCACCGGCGCCGGCCTGGACCGCTTCCGGCTCACCATCGGCAGCCCCGACCTCATCGAGCACCTGCCGTTCTGGTCCTACGACGACCTGCCCGCAGGCGTCACCGAGGACCTCGACCTCAAGTACTTCAGCATCCAGCGCGACATCGACCTGCACATCGTCGACACGATCAAGCTCATCCAGAAGTACAACCCGGACGCGACGTTCCTCGCCTCGGCGTGGAGCGCGCCGGCCTGGATGAAGACCAACAACCGGTTCCTCGGCGAGGTCGCCCTCAAGCCCGGCAGCACCAGCGAGTACTACCAGGTCGGCAAGCTGCGCGACGATCGTATCGACGTGTTCGCCCGCTACTACGTCAGGTACGTCCAGGCGTACGCGCGGCTCGGCATCCGCGTCGACGCGCTGACGCTGCTCAACGAGCCCGGCATGGACGTCGTCTACCCGGCCATGGACATCAGCGTCGAGCAGCAGCAGAAGCTGTCGGTGGCGATCGACCGGGAACTGCGCAGGGCCCGCCTCGACGTCGACCTGTACATCCACGACTTCAACTTCTGGGACTGGCGCGACCCCAACAGCACCGCCACGAAGAACTACCACCGCGTCCTGGACGACCCTGCCGCCGCCCGCGCCGCCGACGCGATCGCCTTCCACCCGTACTGGGGCGATCCGGCGGTCATGCGCGACGCCTACGAGCAGACCGGCAAGCCCGTGCACCTCACCGAGACCAGCGACCTGTCACCGGCCACGGTCCTCGCCGACTTCCGCCTCGACGCGTCGTCCTACGTCATGTGGGCGCAGGCGACCGACCAGGACGGCGGCACCCTGCACTGGACGCCCGCCCGGGACAACAACGTCGACTGGGACGAGGTCGCCCGCACCACGAAATGGCCGGACCGCCTGGTCAAGGTCGACACCACCACCCGCACGTTCACGGTCCGCGACGAGCTCTACCAGCTCGGGCAGTTCAGCCGGTACCTGACGCCGGCGCACGTGCGGGTCGCCTCCAGCGGTACCGCGGGCGGCATCGGCAACGTCGTCTACCGGGACCGGCACGACGGCTACGTCGCGGTCATCGGCAACGCTCTCGATGTCGATCGGACCGTGCGGGTGGTGCTCGCCGGCAAGTCGTTCGTCGCGACCGTCCCGGCCCGCGCCTACGCCACGTTCCGCTGGGACGCCGACCTGCCCCGCGGTCGCAACCACGCGCCCGTGCTGCGCGATCCGGGGGCGGTCGTCGTCGACCAGTACAGCACCGGCTCGGTGCGGCTGAGCGCCACCGACGCCGACCGGGACGCCCTCGCCTACTACGCGAGGGACCTGCCCGACGGCGTCACCGTCGACGCGGCCACCGGGGTCGTCACGCTGCACCCGACCGTCGCCGGCAGCTTCGACCTCACCGTCGCCGTCACCGACGGGCGGGCCGGTGCCGAGCGCACCGTGCACGTCACCGTGCGGCCGCACGGCGCGCCGGTGGGGGAGAAGGTCGAGGCCGAGGCGTACGTGGCGCAGCACGGCTGGACCGACGGCGGCGCGAACTTCATCGAGACCAACCCGGCCGCCAGCGGTGGCCGCAACGTCGGGTGGACGGCCGCCGGCAACTGGCTCGCCTACCGTCTCGACGTCGCCGCCGGCACGTACGACGTCGAGCTGCGCGTCGCGACCGGCACCGGCGGCCCCCTGCCCGGCGCGATCTCGCTGCGGGACGCGTCCGGTGCGGTCCTGGCGACCGCGTCGGTGCCGGACACCGGCGGCTGGGGCGCGTACCGGTCCGTGCACATCCCGGTCACCGTCACGACCTCCGGCGACCAGCGGCTGACGCTGTTCTGCGAGACCGGCGGGTTCAACATCGACTATCTGCGGCTGACCGCCTGACGGTTCGCCGCGCCCAGCCGGCCCCTGGTTCTCCAGGGGCCGGCTGGCTGTCTTCTGGTCGCGAAATAAGTTACGCCTCCGTAAATTCTGCGTGTTCCCGGTTGCTGAAGCTGTTGCGGAGCCGCAGGTCGCGGCCGGTTCCGACCCCTTAGTGACCGAACGACCTAGGTAAATCCATGAGATCGGCCGAGGAGTCGCAGTGTGACTTCCGCCTATACACTGCGCTGCGGTAGTGATCAGGTAACTCAACTTCAGAATCGGAGAACGCGCCGCGATGCGTCCATCCCCCCGGCCCGAATTCACGCCGCCACGCCTTTTCGGCGGTGCCCGATGACGGGGTATGGGCTCACCCGCCGGCAGATGTCCGGCGGCGGCGTCTGGCTCTTCCAGATCGGCGCCAGCTCCCCGATGGCGGTCCTCGCCGGCGGTATCGTCGCCACCTACGCCACGACCGGGATGGTCGCCACCCCGCTGACCTTCCCGCTGCTCGGCATCGCGCTCGCGCTGCTCGCCGTCGGCTACGTGTCGATGGCCCGCAACGTGCCGCACGCCGCCCCCGCGTACGCGCTGCTCGCCCACGGCTTCGGACCGACCGCCGGCATCATCGGCGGGGCCCTCGCCCTGGTCTTCTACTCGTGCATCCAGATGAGCCTGTACGGGCTCGTCGGCGCCACCCTCGCCGGGCTGCTCGGCGGCAACTGGATCGCGTGGGCCGCCGTGCTCTGGCTCGCCGTCGCCGTCTGCGGGCTGCTGCACGTGTCGCTGTCGGCGTTCGTCGTCGGCTCCGTGCTCTGCGTCGAGCTGGTCGTCATCGCCCTGTTCGACCTCGCCGCGTTCGCGCACCCGGCCGGCGGCAGCATCACCACCGAGCCGATCAGCATCACCGGCCTGTGGGCCCCCGGCATCGGTGGCGCGCTCGCCCTCGGCATCGCCGCGTTCATCGGCTTCGACACCGCCCCCGCCTACAGCGAGGAGGTCCGCAACAGCCGCAGCATCACCCGCGCCACCATCGGCGCCCTGATCTTCATGCCGCTGTTCTACGGGCTGTCGGCGTGGGCCCTCGCGACGACCGTCGGCGCGGACCGCATCGCCGCCGTGGCCGCCGACCCGGAGGCCGGGCTGCCCTTCAACGTCCTCGACGAGTGGTACGGCAGCGGCCTCAGCCTCCTCGCCACGATGCTGCTCATCACCAGCGTCTTCGTCGCCATGCTCTCCTTCCACAACGTGCTCGCCCGGTACGCGTTCGGCATGGCCCGCGAGGGTGTCCTGCCCGCGTGGCTGGCCCGCACCGGCGCCAGCGGCCAGGCCGAGGGCGCCCCGACCGGCGGGTCGATCCTGCAGAGCGCGACCGCGCTCGTCGTCGTCGGGCTGTTCGTGATCCTCGGCGCCGACCCGATCACCGTGCTGTTCACCTGGCTGTCCGCGGCCGGCGCCATCGGCATCCTGCTGATGCTGGTGCTCATCTCCGCCGCCAGCATCCGGTACTACCGGCGCGGCGGCGGCACCCACGAAGGCCTCATGGTCAGCACGGTGCTGCCGAGCCTGGGCGTCATCGCGGGCGCGGGCATCCTGTTCGTCACCGTCGCGAACCTGTCGTCGCTGCTGGGGATCGCGTCGGACTCGATCCTGCAGGCGGTCATCCCGGCCGCGGTCCTGATCACCATCCTGGTCGGGGCGGTGTGGGCGCTGGCACTGCGGTCGAGGCGGGCGCCGGTCCTCGCCGACGTCGGGCGGGGCAGACCGGACCCGCTGCGGGTCCTGGACCGCCGGCTCAAGGACCTCGATGTTTGAGACCGACCCGGCGGTCGCCCCGCCGGCCGCCGACCCCACCCGCGACCGGATCCCACGTGGTTCCTTCGGCTCGGATCGTGGTTCGCTCGGCCCGGATCGTGGTTCCTTCGGCTCGGACCGTGGTTCGCCCGGTCCGGACCGTGGTCCGGTCGGCTCGGACCGTGGTCCGCTCGGTTCGGACCGTGGCTATCTCGGGTCGGACCCCGCGTATGAGCCCGCTCCGCGGCCGCCGCGGCGGTACCTCCACGACGACGACCAGCAGGAGACGCGGCACCTGCGCGCGGTGCCGCCCGAGGGGCCGCGCGGCATGAGCTCCGACAACCCCGAGGCCGACGTCACGGCCGCGTTCCGGGGCGAGGTCGTGTCCCGGCTGCGGCGCTTCTCGGTGCTGCACACCCGCCACGCGTGGGAACGCCGCCGCCGCGACCCCCTCAGCCCGCACGGGATCGCCCTGTTCTACCTGGAGCGCGGCGTGCCCGTGCTCCAGCAGCTGCGCACCGCGACCCGCATCTTCCTCGCCGACGACGAGGCCAACGAGCTGCCGATGCTGCTCTACGGCCTGGCCCGGCACGCCCACGAGGGCTACCAGGCCGACCCGGCCTTCGACCCGCGCACGATGATGGCCAACAAGTGCGACCCGATGTCCTCGGCCGCCGTGTTCGCCGGCATCGGCGTGTGCACCCTCGACACGCCGTACGGCCCGTGGTCCGACGCGCAACGCCAGGCGGCCAACGAGTTCGACCTGCCCGGCCGGTGCTTCGCCCGCCTCATCGACGGCACCCGGCTCCTGCTGGACCGCGGCGGGCGCAAGCAGTTCAACGGCCTGACGGTGGAGAGCTCCGTCGACGACACCAACGCCCACTACGGCGTGCCGAGCATGCAGTGGCGGTGGAACCCGTCGCTCGCCGAGATCGAGCAGCACGACCCGACGTATCACGTGTGGCGGTGGATGAGCGAGCTCGGCCGCATCATCGACGTCAGGTCGCAGCCGCGATGACCGCCGTGGACCCGGTCCCCGCGGACCCGTTCCCTGCGGACCCGTTCTCCGCGGAGCCGCTGCCCGTGGACCCGACGATCGCCGGCCGGCTCGACCAGCTGCACGCGGACCTGACCGGGCACGGCGCCTACGACCTCGGGTTCCCGGGCGCCACCGACCTGCCCGACATGACCGCCGTGGCCCGGTTCGACCGGCTGCTGCTCAACAACGTCGGCCATCCGTACGCGGCGGGCGGCGCGTACCGGCTGCACACCAAGGTCGTCGAGCACGAGGTCGTCCAGTTCGTGGCCGACCTCGTGCACGCGCCGCTGGACAACCGGCACGGGTACGTCACGACCGGCAGCACCGAGAGCAACCTGTGGGCCCTGTGGCAGGCCCGGCAGCATCTGCCGGGCGCGGCCGTGTTCGCCTCCACCGCCGCCCACTACAGCATCGCCAAGAACGCCGAGCTGCTCGGCATGCGCCTGTACCTCATCCCTGCCGACGACCGCGGCGAGATCCGCTACGACCTGCTGCGCACCGCCGTCACCGAGCACCGCCGCCGGCGCCGCGGGGCCGGCGCCATCGTCGTGGCCACCATCGGCACCACGATGACCGAGGCCGTCGACGACGTGCTGCTGATCGACGAGGCCCTCGCCGGCGTCGACGCCGCTCAGCGCTGGATCCACGCCGACGCCGCCCTCGCCGGCATCCCCCTGGCGCTCTGCGACCCGCTGACCCGGCCCGGCTTCACCTTCGCCGACGGCGTGCACTCCTTCGCCGTCAGCGGCCACAAGTTCCTCGCCACCCCGTTCCCCTGCGGCATCGTGGTCGCCCTCGCCGACCGGCACACCGGCCGGGGCAGCATCACCTACACCGCCGCGCCGGACAGCACCATCACCGGCTCCCGCTCCGGCCACGCGCCGCTGTGGCTGTGGTATCTGCTGCGCTACTGGGGCCTGCCCGGCCTGCGCGGCCGGGCGGTGGCCGCCCGGGACCTGGCAGGCTACACGGAACGGCAGCTGCACGGGATCGGCTGGCCCGCGTGGCGCGCCCAGGAGCACGCCTTCACCGTCGTCTTCCCCCGCCCGCCCCAGCACTTCCTGGACCGCTGGCCCCTCGCGACCGACGACCGCGGCAACGCTCACGTCGTCTGCATGCCCGGCAAGACCCGCGACCTGATCGACCGCTTCGTCACCGACCTGGCCCACGTCCTCAAGGGCGCGGTCTCGCTCCCGAACTCGATCGCCTGCTGACCCGTCCCTCGCCGATCCGCCGCTCGACGGTGATGCGGCAGCCCGCAGTGCGGCGGGCACACGCGATGGCGACCTCATGACCGGCGCGGCGGCTGCCGTGCTGCGGAGGCGGTGGTCCCAGCGGGATGCACCTGCCGCCACGCCGACCATCAGACCCCCGTGCCTCAGAACCTAACAAGCTCCCGCGCCGCCGTGCGCTCGATCCGCGCTCCTGCCGGATACCTGACACAGCTCGCCCACGGTGCCCCGTTCTGTGGTTGGGTGGCCCGCCGGTTGCAACCTCTCTCCGATGATCCGGAAGAGTTGTTGTCGCCCCAGCGGCAAAATGTTTTCCGGATCATGGAGGGCCACGCGGAGGGCCGCCAAGGCCCGACCGGCGGCTGACGGGAGCACGCACCGCAACCACGGCGGGCGTGAGCCATGAATTCGCTCTTGCTTTTCAGCCCTTCGGTGCGGCTGTGCTGCGCCGCAGGACGAGGGTCGGGGCGACGTGGGGGTCGGGTGCGGGGCGGTCGGGGCCTTCGGGAAGGTCGGCCTCGATGGCGCGGAGCAGGGCGGCGATGCAGCGGCGGCCGACCTCGTCGAAGTCCTGGCGGATCGTGGTCAGCGGCGGGGACAGGAACTCGGCCTCGGGGATGTCGTCGAAACCGACGATGCTGACGTCGTCGGGGACGCGGATGCCGTGCTCGTGGAAGGCGCGCATCATGCCCAGGGCCATCTGGTCGTTGCCGGCGAAGACCGCGGTGACGTCGTCGCGGCGGGCGAGCTCGAGGCCCGCCTGATAGCCGGAACGGGCGGACCAGTCGCCGGTCATGAGCGGCGGGGCGGGCAGGCCGGCGTCCTCCAGGGTGCCGCGCCAGCCTTCGATGCGGCCGTGGGTCTCGAGCCAGTCGCGGGGGCCGGACAGGTGCCAGACCTTGCGGTGGCCGAGGCCGAGGAGGTGCTGGACGGCGAGGCGGGCGCCGGTGACCTGGTCGACGGAGATCGCGGGGATCTCGCCGCCGACGACGGCCTCGACGGCGACGGCGGCGACACCGAGCGGGAGGCTGTGCAGCGCGGCGGCGGCGGCCGTCTGCGGGGCGATGACGACGACCCCGGCGACCGACTGGTCGGCGAGGGCCTCCAGCGCGGACACCATGCCGCTGTGGTCGACCTGCTCCAGGGTGACGATGCTGACGCCATACCCCGCGGCGCGGGCGGCGCGCTCGATGCCCAGCAGGGTCGAGGCGGGACCGTAGAGGATCGTGTCGAAGCTGACGACGCCGATCACCCGGGACCGCCGGCCGGCGAGGCCACGGGCCATCGCGTTGGGCCGGTAGTTGAGCTGCCGGACCGCCTCCAGGACCCGCTCACGCGTGGCGGGGCTGACGCTCGGGTGCTGGTTGAGCACCCTGGACACGGTCTGGTGGGACACGCCGGCGAGTCGCGCGACGTCGTTCATGACCGCTGCCCGGCCCTGGCTCGTTGGACGCATCGCCCTCCCCCCATGTTGATGTTAGCGCTGCCACGATATGCCGTTCCCGCCGGTACGCCGCATCGCGGAGCACGGAATGGCCGTTCGGATGACCCCTTTTTTCGCTATTCGACGCAGAACTCGTTGCCCTCGGGGTCCGCCATGACCGTCAGGTCGTCGCCTTCTTGCAGCACCGTCGCGCCGAGCGCGGTCAGTCTGGCCACCTCGTCGGCGACGGTACCGGGGGCCCTGAGGTCGAAGTGCATCCTGTTCTTGGCGGTCTTGCCCTCCGGCACGCGCGCGAACCAGATGTTGGGCCCGCCCCAGCCCGCGGCCTCGACGAACGCCTTGTCCGATGTGGACTCCTCGTCGACGTCCGTGCCGAGCGCGGCGGCCCAGAAGCGGGCGAGCGCGAGCGCGTCGGCGCTGTCGAACGTGACGGACTTGATGACGGCGGGCATCGCCGCACCGTAACAGCTTTTGTCGTACCCCCTGGCTAGGCTGCAGCCATGGAAGCCTCGGTGCGGGAAGCTGCTGGTCTGATTGTCGATGCCGCTCGGGCGGAGCCGTTCGGGAGCGCCGAGGAGTATCAGGCCGCCGTCGGTGACGTCCGGCAGGCCGCCGCTTCCTACTACGGCGGTTCCGATCTGGCCATGGACGACGCCGTCTATGACGCGCTGCTGGCGCGGGTCTCGGCGACGGAAGCGGCCCGGCCCGAGTGGAAGGCCGAGGAGTCCCCGACCGAGGTCGTCGGCGCCGGCGGCGGGGTCGTCGGCGACGTCGTGCACAGCACCCCGATGCTCAGCCTGGACAACGCGTTCGACGAGGACACGCTGCGCAAGTGGGCCGCACGCCTGGACAGGATCCTGGGGCGGGCGGCCGCCGGGTTCACGGTCGAGCCGAAGATCGACGGTCTCGCGATCGCCGCGCGATATGTCGACGGCCGCCTCGTGCAGGTCGCGACCCGCGGCGACGGCCGGGCGGGCGAGGACGTCACCGGGCAGGCCCGGCGGGCGGTGGGGCTGCCGGAGCGGCTCGCCGAGCCGCTGACCCTGGAGGTGCGCGGCGAGGTGTTCATGACCGACGCCGACTTCGAGGTGGCCAACACGATGCGCACCGGCACCGGCGAGCCGGCGTTCGCGCACCCGCGCAGCGCGGCCGCCGGCACGCTGCGCGCGCAGGACCGCACATATGACGCGCCGCTGTCGTTCTTCGCCTATTCCGTGCACCGCGACGAGCCGCCGGCCGGCCCGCACTCCGAGGCGATGGCGGAGCTGGAGCGGCTCGGGGTGGCCACGACCGGCGGGTCCGTCGCCGGGACGCCCGTGTGCCGCAGCGTCGAGGAGATCCTCGCCGCAGTGCAGACGCTGAGCGCGAGCCGGGGCACGCTCGGGTTCGGCATCGACGGCGCGGTCATCAAGGCCGACCTGCCGGCCGACCGCGACGCCGCCGGTTCGTCCAGCCGGGCGCCGCGGTGGGGCGTGGCGTACAAGTTCCCCGCCGACACGCGCATGACCCGGCTGCTGGAGATCAAGGTGCAGGTCGGCCGGACCGGCGTGATCACCCCGGTCGCGGTGCTGGAGCCGGTGCAGGTCGACGGGGTCGTCGTGGAGTTCGCCACTTTGCACAACTTCGGCGACCTGGAGCGGCGCAACGTGCGCCCGGGCGACGTCGTGTTCGTCCGGCGCGCCGGTGACGTCATCCCCGAGGTCACGGGCGCCAAGCTCGACGAGCGGCCGGCGGACTCGGTGCCGTTCGAGCCGCCGGCGCTGTGCCCCCGCTGCGACGGTGAGATCGACCGCACCCAGAAGCGCTGGCGTTGCACCCGCGGCCGGGCCTGCGGCGCGCACGAGTCCCTGGCCTACTACGCCGCCCGGCACTCGATGGACATCGAGGGACTCGGCGGGAAGATCATCGACATGGTCGTCGCGGCGGGTCTCGTCACCGACCCCGCCGACCTGTATGACCTCGACGTGCCGACGGTCGCCGGGCTCGACCGGATGGGCGACGTGTCCGCGACGAAGCTCGTGGCCGGCATCCAGGCGTCCAAGGCCCAGCCCTTCGCCCGGGTGCTGACCGGCCTCGGCGTGCGGATGACGGGGCGGTCCATGTCCCGCCGGCTGGCCCGCCACTTCGGCACGATGCAGGCGCTGCTCGACGCCTCCGTCGAGGACCTGCAGCAGGTCGAGGGCGTCGGCCCGGAGCGCGCCGTGACCATCGCCGCCGAGCTGGTCGACCTGGCCCCGGTCATCGACAAGCTGGTCGCCCGCGGCGTCAACATGACCGAACCCGACCTGCCCGCGCCCATCGCGGCCGCCGCCGAGCCCGGCGACGCGGCGGTCGTCGCGCCGCCGCTGCGCCGGCCCGACGGCACCCCCATGGCGGTCGTCGTGACCGGCTCGGTGCCCGGCCTGACCCGCGACGAGGGCAACGAGGCCGTGGAGCGCCTCGGCGGCAAGTCCTCCGGCTCCGTGTCGAAGCGCACCGACCTGGTCGTGGTCGGCGCCGGCGCCGGCTCCAAGGCCGAGAAGGCCGAGCAGCTGGGCATCCGTATCCTGCCGGCCGACCGGTTCGCCGCGCTGCTGGAGGCGTATGCGTCGGGTGACGAGGCCACGGTCGCCGAGATCCTGGCCTGAGCCCCGCGCACCCCGGCGAGTGCGTGCGCGGCCGGGGTGCGCCAGCCGGCGGTGATCCTCGCTTGCCGGTTCTCCCGCACCTGCGTGCGTGACGGTCGCCTTGCTGGTGTGCCGGTGGCACCACAACCTGCCGTGTGACCCGTCGGCCTTGGGGTCGTCGTCGCTCCGCGTGGTGGATGGTCGGTGTGCACGGGGTTCGGGTCTGGTCGCGGCTGCTGGAGTCGTGGTGCGCTGGATGATGGGGCACCTCGGCGGGGTTCTCGATGATCCGGAAGAGTTTGTGCTGCTCTGGAGGGTGGCGCGTAATTCGGAATTCTGGCTTGTCAAGCTTCTACTGGCGCGTGTTCTAGGCCGCGAAGCGGACCTTTCGGGCAGTCGTCGCAGAGGAAAGTCCGGATTGCGGCTTTCTCGTCGACAGACTGGCTCTTCGACGCATCGACGTAGCTAATTATGCGCCACCCTCTCTGGCGGCACAAAGTCTTCCGGATCATGGGAAATGGGCCAGTATCGATGGCTGGACCGGGGAGTACCGCGGTTCGGGCGGTGATCTGGTCGTGGGCTCCGGGCGGCGGTCCAGCTGCCCGGTGCGGTGGTGCGCGGCGGTCACGGTGAGGGTCGGCGGTGCGGTGGATGGTCGGTGCATCGGCGGTGCCGGTTGCGGTCGCCGGGTCGAGAGCGCAGGAGCCGCAGCCCATGGACCGGCCCACCTGCGCGACGCTGTCCGGCGGCATGGCCTCGGTGCCGGCCGCCGGGTCGGGGGGTTTGCGGGATGTCCGCGACCCGCCCTGGCGCCGCGTCCAGCGGCGGGGGCCGCGCTCGCGTGGTGGGTCCAGGCGGCTGATCGCCTCGTGCCGGTGTGGTGGGCGTCGCGGCCCGAAGGCGGGACGGGAGCTGGAAGGGTTGCGGCGGAAGGGTTTCCGGCGAGGTGCCGGACACCGTTCGACGAACGGTCCGGGCCGGCCGGGCGCCGGTGTGGGTGCCGGAGCGACCGGCACCCACACCGCGCGGCCGGGGTCAGCGGCGGCAGTCCCAGCGGAACAGGTCGGACCTGCCGCCGGCGGACTGGGCCGCCCAGCCGATCAGGAGCCGGCCGTCGGCGGTCATCGACGAGATCTGCAGGCGGTCGTACGAGCTGGGGCGGGGCAGGGGGAGCAGGGTCGTGCCGTTCCAGAAGGCCGCGTCGGTGAAGCGGTTGATGACGGCGGTGCCGTCGGCGGCGATGCTGCCGCCGCCCGCGAACACGTCGGTGGCCTCGAGGAACTCGACCTTGCCGGTGGACAGTTGCCAGCGGGCTGGTTTGACGGGGCCTTCGCCGGTACGGCGGCCGGTGGCAGGGTCGAAGGACTTGAGCACCAGGAAGTTGACCATGCCGATGACCCAGTCGCCGGCGATGCGTTGCGGGTAGCCGCCGGGCAGGCCCGGTGGGGTGGCGAGGGTGGCGGTGGTGCCGTCGGGGTTCCACTGGTAGGGCTGCTCGCCCTGGTTGAGGTGGCCGATGACGCGGCCGTCGTCGGTGATGTCCTCGGCCGCCGAGGACTTGCCGGCGGGGGTGGCGAGCAGGAGCGGCGTGTCGGGGGCGGTGTGCCGCCACAGGACGGCGCGGAATCGCTTGCCGGGCATGGTGGCCTCGCCGACGATGTCGCCGGCGGCGTTGACGCCCTTCGGGGTGACCGACACGGCGCCGGTCGGCTTGGCCAGCAGGAGCCGGGTGCCGTCGGGGGTGATCCGGAAGGCGCGCTCGTCCAGGGCCTCCACGCCGACGATGACGCCCGACGCGTTCATCGCCGTGACGCGGATGCGTTGTGCGGCGGTGTACCGGCGGACCTCCGCGCCGTCGCGGTACACCACCAGCAGGCCGGGATCGGGGCCGCGGGTCAACGCCAGATAGTGCCCGCTCGGGTCGGTGGACGCGGCGCCGATCTCGCCGCCGACGTTCAGCGCGGTGGGGGTGCAGCCGGTCGGGTGGACGCTGACCGACGGCGCGGGCGAGGGTGCGGGGGAGGGATCCGCGGGCGGGCCGTGCGGCGGGCGGACCGCGGCGGCGACCCCGGCCAGGGTGACGAGCACGACCAGCGCCGTGCACACCCCGGCCACGACACCGCGGCGGCGGCGCACCCGGGCGCGGCCGGCCAGGAGGACGTCGTCGATGTCGACCCGGCTCTCGGGGACGGCCTCATCCGTCAGGATCGCGAACGGGTTGTCGGTCATGCCCCACTCCTAAGGCTCTCGCCGAGCATGCGGCGCAGGCTGCCCAGCCCGCTGAACGTCTGCCGCTTCACGGTGCCCTCCGACCGGTTCAGCAGCCGCGCGACCTCGGCGATCGGCAGGTCGCACAGGAAGCGCAGCACGACGACCGTGCGCTGCCCCTCGGGCAGGCGGCGCAGCGCGGCGCGCAGCACCATCCGCTGCTCCACGAGGGGGTCGTCGGCGGCGACCGGCACGTCCGGGGTGGTCTCGCGCAGCTGGACCCTGGCCCACCAGCGGCGCCGGTCGCTGAGGCAGGACCGCACGACCATGGTGTGCACGTAGGCGTCGAGGTTCTCCACCTCGCGCATCCGGTTCCAGCGCTGGTACAGCACGGTCAGCGTGTTCTGCACGGCGTCGTCGGCCTTGTCCCGGTCGCCGAGCAGCTGGTACGCGACCCGGTGCAGCCGCGGTATCCGGGCCTGCGCGTAGAGGCTGAAGTCATGTTCCCGATCCGGGCGCACGTGGTGGGTCCCTTCCCTGGACGTTCCACCAGGTTGATGTCGCCCGGCGCCCAGGGGGTTGATCGTCACCGGAAAAAATCTCTTACAGATACTGCGAAAGGCGGCGGTGGCGCCGGCGGACGGTCCGGAATAGCATCGACCGGTATCTCGGCAGCAGGGCCGATGCGCATGCATCAGCCCTGCCGCGGATCATTGATGTTCGGGATTTGAGGAATCGGGAAAAAGCGTCAGCTGGTCACATCGAAAACGCCGTGCTTGGTGTCGGACACGAACGACTCCCAAGCGGCTGGACTGAACCGTAGAACGGCTCCGTCCGGATTCTTGCTGTCGCGCACACCGACAGCGGTGGCAACGACCGCGACTTCCACGCAGTTGTTGCCGCCGTTGCCGTTGCTGTGACTGCTTTTGTGCCAGCCGGCATCGGTGAATTGAGCGGACAATCGGATACACCTCCTTTCTCGTGACCTGAGCGGGAAGCTCAGTCGAGCAGGCGTTCGATCAAGGTCACCGTCTCGGACTCGCTGAGGGCCTTCGTCTCCAGCCGCTCGAACTCGTCGCGGTAGCGCGTGACCTCCGCAGGCTGCTCCTCGTAGTAGTCCCCGGCAAGGCCCTCCAGGTAGATGACATCCAAGTGGGCGACGTCCGGGAACTCGAGGAACGTGATCGATCCGCCCATGAACGGGTGCTCGCCCGCGGTGAACGGCACGATCCGCAGCGACACGTTGGGCAGCGCCCCGACCTGCAGCAGCTTGCGGCGCTGCTCCTGCATCACTGACGGACCGCCGACGACCCGGTGGATCACCGACTCGTCGATCAGGGCGACGAGCTGGATCGGGTTCGCCGAGGTCAGCCGCTCCTGGCGGAGCCGGCGCAGGGCGACCCGCCGCTCGATGGACTCCCTGGTGTCGTTGCGCCGGCCGATGCCGATCAGCGCCCGCATGTACGCCTCGCACTGCACGAGGCCGGGCAGCACGATCGGCTCCCAGACGCGGGTGATCGACGCGTCCGCCTCCATGCCGACGAAGTTGCCGGGCCGCATGACGTCGCGGTAGTCCGTCCACCAGGTGCGTTGCTTGCTCTGGCGGGCCAGGGCCAGCAGCGCCTCGCGGTAGTCGGGGTCGCGGACCCCGTAGAGGGTCAGCAGGTCGTTGACGTCCCGGGCGTTGACCGGCACGCGCGCGTTCTCAATTCTGGTGACCTTGGCCGAGTGCCACTCGAAGTGCCGGGACACGGATTCCTGCGTGAATCCGGCTTCCTCGCGACTTTTCTTCAGTTCCGCGGCCAGTCGACGGCGGCGAAGCGTCGGGCCCTCGTCCTTTGCGGCGTCAATGTCCACGGTATTGATCATATGCAATTTGCGGGAAGCTCATACCCCGAGTCTAGTACTCGTTGCACTACGCGCCGTGTCTGGTACATGATGCACGGGACATCGAAGCCAGCACATGCGCATGCTGGTCCGTTTCGCTGACGTGCTCGGGGCAGAGTCGAGGGAGCGTGGTCGCGATGCTTGCCAACAGCTATTACCTGATTGCTCACGATGATCGAACCGGCCGTTCACGGCTGCACCCACGGGCCGCCGGCCTCGGACTGGCGTCCGCGCTTCTCGGCGAGCTGATGCTGTACGGACGGCTGCGCGCCATGACCGGCGACCTGTACGTCGTCAGCCAGGAGCCGCCCGGCGACTCCCTGGCGCACACGGTGCTCGACCTGCTGATCGCGCAGCCGCAGCACCGTGAGATCCGCACCTGGCTGGCGTATCTGGCCGCCGACGCGACCGACCAGGTCGGCGAGCGGCTGCTGCGGGCCGGCGTGGTCGAGCCGGTCACCCGGCGCAAGCTGCTCAGCGCGCAGACGCTGTACCTGCCGCTGTCCGCCGAGCAGCGCAACACCGCGGCGTGGGAGTCGATCCGGCTGTCCGAGGCGCTCGCGCACCGCCGCTCCATGGCGCTCAACGACCGTGCCCTCATCGCCGTCGTCGTCGCGACCGGGCTGACCCGGCACGTGTTCGCCGGCGTGCAGGAGCAGCGCGAATGCATGCGGCAGCTGCCAGCGATCATGGCATCGCTCCCGGACGACCTGGTCCAGCTCGTGCAGTACACGGAGGCCGCGGTGGGCTCCGCGCTCGCCGTGGGCCGCCGGTGACCCGCACGGTGGGCCGTCACCACTATCACCGCGGGAGGCTGCGCACCAGCACGGCCGGCCGTGTGAGGAGACCGAACATGGCACGTTCCTCCCCGAGCGGCCCCGACATCGTGACCCGGGGCCTGGCCAGCAACCGGCTCGGCGTGCCGTCCGTGGTGTTCTTCGGGGTCGCCGGCGCGGCCCCGCTGACCGTGATCCTCGGCGCCATCTCGACGATCTACGCGGTGGTGGGCAACACGGCCGTGCCGCTGGTGTACTTCGTGGCCGCGCTCATCCTGTCGCTGTTCACCGTCGGGTTCGTGGCGATGAGCCGGCACATCGTCAACTCCGGCGCGTTCTACTCCTACATCAGCCACGGGCTGGGCCGCGTCGTCGGTGTCGCCGCCGCGTTCATCGCGCTGCCGGCGTACGCGGCGATGCAGATCGGACTGTTCGGGCTGCTCGGCGTCGTCGCCTCCGGGATCCTCGCCGCCAGCGGGATCAAGGCGAGCTGGTTCGTGTGCGCGCTCGTCGGCTGGTTCCTCGTCGCCGTGCTCGGCGTGCTGTGGGTCGACCTCAGCGGCAAGGTCCTGGCGGTACTGCTCACCGCCGAGATCACCATCGTGCTCATCTACGACGCGATCATGATCTCCCACCCGGCCGGCGGCAAGGTCAGCACCGAGGCCCTGGCACCGGCGCAGCTGCTGACCCCCGAGGTCGCGGCGATGCTGGTGCTCGCGATCGCCGGGTTCGTCGGCTTCGAGGCGACCGTCGTGCTGTCGGAGGAGGCGAAGGACCCGAAACGCACCATCGGGCGGGCCACGCACTGGGCGGTCCTGCTGCCCGGGCTGCTGTGCGGGGTCTCCGCGTGGGCGATGTCGGTCAACACCGGCGCGGGCAACATCGTGCAGGCCGCCAAGGACGAGGAGACCGACCTGGTCTTCACGCTCGTCACGCCGTACGTGCCCGAGGCGCTCGTCAACGTCGGGTACATCCTGTTCCTCACCAGCGTGTTCGCCGCGGCCCTGGCGTTCCACGCGGCGGTCGCCCGCTACCAGTTCGCCCTCGGCCGGGAGCGGGTGCTGCCCAGGCTCTGGGGCGTGGCGCACCCACGCACCGGCGCCCCGCTCATGGGCTCGATCACGCAGAGCCTGCTCGCGCTCGGGGTGCTCATCGTGTACTGGGTGACGAACACCAACGCGCTGATCCACCTCTTCGCGTGGGGCACCACCGTCGGCGGGCTCGGCGTGCTCATGCTCATGTGGGGCGCGTCCGCGGCGGTCATCGCGTTCTTCGTCAGGCACCGGCGGCGGGAGAACTTCTGGCGTGCGCAGCTCGCCCCGACGCTGGCGTTCCTGCTCCTCAGCGCGGTGCTGGCGGCGACCGTCATCGGCCTCGGCGACCTGCTGCAGGTCGAGTCGGACTCGGTGTTCAACTGGGTCTTCTCCGCCGCGTACGGCGGATTCGCGCTCCTGGGCGTCATCTGGGCGCTCGTCATGCGTGCCGCCCGGCCGGAGTCCTACGCCGGGATCGGCCGCGGCGCCGAACGGCGGGTGATCCCCGACGGCGCCGGGCTGCCCGTCTCGCACGCGCTGCCCCGGACCGCGGACGTCGCCCACCACTCGTAGCTCGTCCGCGCACATCGAGAAAGGATGTTCATGACGCACGCCATTCAGGATGTCGTCGTGCGCGACATCGAGCCGGTCGACACCGGCGACATCACCGAGGTCCTCGTCGCCGCCATGAGCGACGGCCCGGTCGCGCACTGGATGTCGCCGGACGCCGCCGACCGCCGCGCGGACAGCCCCGCGTACTTCGCCATCTTCGCCGAGCACGCCGTGCGCTTCGGCGAGGTGTACGTGACCCACGACCCGCTCGACGGCCGGCTGTCCGGTGTCGCCCTGTGGTTCCCGCTGACGCGGGCGATCCCGCCGCCGGTGGACTACGACCGGCGGCTCAAGGAGGCGGCGGGCCCCGCGTTCGACCGGGCGTGCCGGCTCGACGCGCTCCTCGACGAGGAGCACCCGATCGTGCCGCACCACTACCTGGCGTTCCTCGCGGTCCGGCCGGAGCGGCAGAACCTCGGCATCGGCAGCTCCCTGCTCGCCCGGCACCACCACCGGCTCGACCGGGCGGGCCTCCCCGCGTACCTGGAGGCCAACCACCCGCGCAACCGTGAGCTGTACCTGCGGCACGGGTACGAGAGCCGCCCGCCGATCATGCTGCCGGACGGCCCGCCCGTCTGGCCGATGTGGCGCCCGGCACCGGAGCTCCTTCCCGCTGTGTAGCGCTCAGACCTGGGTCCTGGCGGCGCTGGCGCGGACGATCAGCGACGGCGCGAGGTGGACCGGGCTGGTGGGGATCGGGGTGCCGTCGAGGCGGGCGACGAGCAGGCCGACGCTGCGCCGGCCGAGCTCGGCGAAGTCCTGGTGGACGGTGGTGAGCGGGGGCAGGAAGTAGCCGGACTCGGGCATGTCGTCGAAGCCCACGATGCTGACGTCGTCCGGCACCGTGCGACCCGCCTCGTGCAACGCCCGCAGCACGCCCAGCGCGATGTGGTCGTTGCCGCAGAAGACGGCCGTGACGCCCGCGTCGGCGGCGAGGACCTGGCCGCGCAGATACCCGGACCGCGCGGACCAGTCACCGGCGGCGACCGGCGGCACGGGGGCGCCCGCGGCGTGCAGGGTCTGCCGCCAGCCGTCGATGCGGTCCCGGCCCTCGGGCCAGTCGGCCGGACCGGGCACGTGGTGGACGGTGCGGTGACCGAGGTCCAGCAGGTGCCGGGTGGCGAGGCAGGCGCCGCGGACGTTGTCGACGCGCAGCATCGGCACGGCCCCGTCGTCGGCGCCGCCGACGCCGACGGTGGGGGTGCCCGGCGGCGCCTGGGCGAGCGCGTCGGCGACGGAGTTCTTCGGCGCGATCGCGATGATGCCCTCGACGGCCTGCGCGCACAGCTGCTCGACGGCGTCGAGCACGGCGTGCCGGTCCAGGGACCGGACGGTGGCGATGCTGACGTAGTAGCCCGCCTCCCGGGCCGCCTTCTCGATGCCGTAGATCATCGAGGCGGGACCGGCGAGCGTGGTCTCGAAGCCGATCAGCCCGATCGTGCGGGACCGGCTGGTGACCAGGGTCCGCGCGGCGAGGTTGCGGCGGTAGTTGAGGATCCGCACGGCGTCCAGGACCCGGCTGCGGGTGCCGTCACTGACGTTCGGCAGGTCGTTGAGCACCCGCGACACGGTCTGGTGCGACACCCCGGCCAGGCGGGCCACGTCCCGCATCCCGACCTTCCTCGGCGGCGGCACCTGCACGGCGTCGGGCGCGGCCCCGCCGGCGTGCGCGACCGGTCCCCGCCGGCTGCGGTCCGGCCCGGCGGGGGAGGGAAACCCGGCCCGCCGCACCGGCGCGGCCATGAACCGTGCACCGCCGACGGACCTGTCGCCGGCCGGGTCCGCGGCCG
This sequence comes from Dactylosporangium sp. NPDC005555, assembly GCF_040605635.1. Lineage (NCBI taxonomy): Bacteria > Bacillati > Actinomycetota > Actinomycetes > Micromonosporales > Micromonosporaceae > Dactylosporangium > Dactylosporangium sp. NPDC005555. Next base: position 240,489 of record NZ_JBEXDG010000010.1, on the reverse strand, counting down.
GGCCGCCGGCCGGGCCGCCGTGCGGTGCGCCGGGCGCGGTAGGTGCCCCGGGGCGTCCCGGCACCAGGCGGCCGATGTCCGGGGACATCGGCCGGGTGGCGGAAGCGTCACGTGACGGAGGGGCGGCGCCACGTTCCGTCGAACTTTCGCCATGCTGCGTGCCGGGAGCGATACGTTCCGTAGCGATGGGGGCGCGTTCGGTGGATGCGGGGGCGGCGGAGGCGGCGCGAGCGGAGGCTCCGCGGTCCCGTCCGGAGCGCGCGGGGTGGGCCAAGGGGCACCTCCGGTCACGAATCGACGTCACAGACTTGACGTCGGGGATGAGAACGCTAACACTCTCGACATACAACCGCGACGGCCAATGTAACCCAGGCCGGAGCAAGGCACCCCTATCGCCACACACCCCGGCGGTGGGGCGGTCCGCCCTTGAATGTGAACGTTCACGCGTACCCCCCGCACAGGACACCCCGTTAGGAGAAGTAGTGCTGAAGAAGTGGTCCGCGGCCGTGCTCAGCGGCCTGTTGGTGGTCGGCGCGCTCAGCGCGTGTGGCGGCGAAGGCGACGACGCCGGCAGCGGCAAGAAGGACGACGGCAAGATCACGATGGGCTTCGCCCAGGTCGGCGCCGAGTCTGGCTGGCGGACGGCGAACACGAAGTCGGTCCAGGAGGCGGCCACGGCCGCCGGGATCGACCTGAAGTTCTCCGACGCGCAGCAGAAGCAGGAGAACCAGATCAAGGCGATCCGCAGCTACATCGCGCAGAAGGTGGACATCATCGCCTTCTCGCCGGTCGTCGAGTCGGGCTGGGACACCGTGCTCAAGGAGGCCAAGGACGCCAAGATCCCGGTGATCCTGACCGACCGCGCGGTCGACTCGAAGGACACCTCGCTCTACAAGACCTTCATCGGCTCCGACTTCGTCCTCGAGGGCAAGAAGGCCGGCGAGTGGCTGGTCAAGGAGTACACCGGCAAGACCGACACGGTGAACATCGTCGAGCTGCAGGGCACCACCGGCTCCGCTCCCGCCAACGACCGGAAGTCCGGCTTCGCCGACGTCATCAAGGCCGACCCGAAGTTCAAGGTCATCGCCTCGCAGACCGGTGACTTCACCCGCGCCAAGGGCAAGGAGGTCATGGAGGCCTTCCTGAAGGCCAACCCGAAGATCGACGTGCTCTACGCGCACAACGACGACATGGGTCTCGGCGCCATCGAGGCGATCGTGGCGGCCGGCAAGAAGCCCGGCGTCGACATCAAGATCATCACGGTCGACGCGGTCAAGGACGGCATGACGGCCCTGTCCGAGGGCAAGATCAACTACATCGTCGAGTGCTCTCCGCTGCTCGGCCCTCAGCTGATGGACCTGGCCAAGAAGGTCCTCGCCGGTGAGACGATCCCGCAGCGGGTCCTGACCGAGGAGACCACGTTCACGCCGGAGCAGGCCAAGGCCGCGCTGCCGAACCGCAAGTACTGAGAGGCGCAACCATGGGGACCGCACTGCTGAGCATGAGCGGCATCAGCAAGCAGTTCCCCGGCGTCAAGGCCCTCGAGGGTGTGGATTTCCGCCTGTACCAAGGGGAGATCCACGCCCTCATGGGTGAGAACGGCGCCGGGAAGTCGACGCTGATCAAGGTGCTGACCGGTGTCTACGACATCGACGAGGGTGAGATCACCCTCGAGGGCCGGCCGGTCCGGTTCGCCGGGCCGCAGCAGGCCACGGAGGCCGGGATCAGCACCGTGTACCAGGAGGTCAACCTCTGCGCGAACCTTTCGGTCGCGGAGAACATCTTCATCGGCCGCGAGCCGACGAAGTTCGGCCGGATCCAGTGGGGCGTCATGCGCCGCCGCGCGACCGACCTGCTCCAGCGCATGGAGCTCGACCTCGACGTCACCGCGCAGCTGTCGACCTATTCCCTCGCCGTGCAGCAACTCGTCGCGATCGCCCGCGCCATCGACGTCGACGCGAAGGTCAACCCGAAAGTTCTGGTCCTCGACGAGCCGACCTCCAGCCTCGACGCCGGCGAGGTCGCTCAGCTCTTCCGCATCATGCGGCAGCTCAAGGCGCAGGGCATCGCGATCGTCTTCGTCTCGCACTTCCTCGACCAGATCTACGAGATCTGCGACCGCATGACGATCCTGCGCAACGGCCGGCTGGTCGGTGAGCACCTCGTCGCCGACATCAGCCAGGTCCAGCTCGTCAGCCTTATGATCGGCAAGGAGCTGGCGCTGCTGGAGCGCCTCGAGGACGCAGGCAAGCGGTCCTTCGACGCCGCGCCGGCCGTCGCCCAGGCACACGACCTCGGCCGCACCGGCGCGGTCGCGCCGTTCGACCTCACCATCCACCAGGGTGAGGTCGTCGGCCTCGCCGGGCTGCTGGGCTCCGGCCGCACCGAGCTCGCCAGGCTGTTCTTCGGCGCCGACAAGGCCGACAGCGGCCGCCTGGAGATCGACGGGAAGCCCGTCACCATGCACGGCCCGCGAGCCGCCATGAGCCACGACATCGCCTACTGCTCCGAGAACCGCAAGACCGAAGGCCTGGTCGAGGAGCTCTCGGTGCGGGAGAACATCATCCTCGCCATGCAGGCCGCCCGCGGCTGGACCCGCCCGCTGCCCCGGCGCCGCCAGGACGAACTGGTCCAGAAGTACATCGACGCGCTGAACATCAACCCGAAGGACCCTGAGCTGCCCGTCCGCAACCTGAGCGGCGGCAACCAGCAGAAGGTGCTCCTCGCCCGATGGCTCATCACCGAGCCGCGGCTGCTGATCCTCGACGAGCCGACCCGCGGCATCGACATCGGCGCCAAGGCCGAGATCCAGCGGCTCGTCGTCGAGCTCTCCGACGGGGGCATGGCCGTGCTGTTCATCTCCGCCGAGCTGGAGGAGGTGCTGCGGCTCAGCCATCGCATCGGCGTCCTGCGCGACCGGCGCCTGGTCACTTCTCTGGACAACACCGACGCGGTCGACCTGGACCGCCTCACCGAGACGATTGCGAGTGGCACCTGATGGCGGCGATCACCAAGCACAGGCTGTTCTGGCCGGCGGCGGTCCTCGTCGTGCTCCTCGTCACCAACGTGTTCTTCTCCGGCGGCTTCTTCAAGATCGAGCTCCGGGACGGCCACCTGTACGGCAGCATCATCGACATCCTGCGCGCCAGCGCGCCCCTCGGCCTGGTCGCGCTCGGCATGACCCTCGTGATCGCGACCGGTGGCATCGACCTGTCCGTCGGCGCCGTCGTCGCCATCGCCGGCGCGCTCGCCTGCCTGCGCATCAGCGGGCTCGACAACCAGAACAGCGTCACCGGCGTGCTGCTCGCCGTCGGGCTCGCGCTGGTGCTGTCACTGGTGCTCGGCGTCTGGAACGGGTTCCTCGTCGCCACCGTCGGCATCCAGCCGATCATCGCGACGCTGATCCTCATGGTCGCCGGCCGCGGCCTCGCCCAGCTCATCACCGACGGGCAGATCATCACGATCAACAGCGGCCCGTACAAGATGATCGGCGCGGGCTACTGGCTCGGGCTGCCGCTCAGCGTCATCATCGCCGTCGGCGTCGCCGTCGTCGCCGGCCTGGTCGTGCGCCGCTCGGCGCTCGGCCTGCTGCTGGAGTCCGTCGGCGGCAACGCCGAGGCGTCCCGGCTCGCCGGCATCAAGTCCCGCTGGCTGATCCTCATCGTCTACGTGTTCGCCGGGCTCTGCGCCGGCATCGCCGGGCTGATGATCAGCTCCAACGTGTCCAGCGCCGACGGCAACAACGCCGGCCTGCTCATCGAGCTCGACGCGATCCTCGCCGTCGTCATCGGCGGCACGTCCCTGGCGGGCGGCCGCTTCTCGATCGCCGGCACGATCCTCGGCGCCGTGATCATCAAGACGCTCGACATCACGATCTACACCGTCGGCATCCCGCCCGAGGTGACGCTGCTGTTCAAGGCGGTCGTCGTGGTCGTCCTGTGCCTCGCCCAGGCGCCGAAGTTCCGCGAGAAGTTCCAGCGCCGCCGCCCGTCCACGCCAGCCGCCCCGCAGGCGCAGCAGAAGGTCGAGGTGACGGCATGACTGGTCCGGAGCGAAGCGGAGGAGCCGCGAATCAGCATGACAGCGCCCAGTCGCGTCGGCGCCGGAGCGAAGCGGAGGTGACGGCGTGAGCGCGACCTTCGAGGCGCTGCAGAAGCGCGTCATCCGCAGGCCGCAGCAGCGGCACATCCCGGTCCTGGCCACCCTCGCGTTGCTGTGTCTCATGTACGGCGCGGGCGTCGTGCGGTACACCGGCTTCAGCGACACCCAGATCGTGCTCAACGTCTTCATCGACAACGGTTTCCTGCTCGTCGTCGGCGTCGGCATGACGTTCGTGATCCTGACCGGCGGCATCGACCTGTCGGTCGGCGCGGTCGTCGCGCTCACCACGATGATCTTCGCGTCGCTGGTACGGGCCGGGTGGTCGCCGATCGCGGTCCTGCCGCTGGTGCTGCTCGTCGGCGCCGTCATCGGTCTCGCGATGGGCTGCATCATCCACTTCTTCGACATCCAGCCGTTCATCGCCACGCTCGCCGGCATGTTCCTCGCCCGCGGCCTCTGCTACGTCATCAGCACCGAGGCGATCCGGATCGACAACGCGCTCTGGACGTCCCTCGCGGACTACAAGATCCGCTTCGGTGGGTTCCACATCTCGTGGAGCGTCGTCATCTCGATCGTCGTGGTGCTCGTCGCGGCGTACGTCCTGGCGTACACCAGACTCGGCCGCAACATCTACGCCATCGGCGGCAACCAGCAGTCCGCCATGCTCATGGGCCTGCCCGTCGGCCGCACGAAGATCGCGGTCTACACGATCAGCGGCCTGTGTTCCGCGCTCGGCGGCGTGCTGCTGACCTTCTACACCTCCTCCGGCTACGGGCTGCACGCCCTGGGTATGGAGCTCGACGCGATCGCGGCCGTCGTCATCGGCGGCACTGTCCTCACCGGCGGCTCGGGCTTCCTCTTCGGCACCGTCCTCGGAGTCCTCGTGCTCGGCCTCATCCAGACCATCATCACGTTCGAGGGCACCCTCAGTTCGTGGTGGACCAAGATCGTCATCGGTGCGCTGCTGTTCGCGTTCATCGTGTTGCAGCGGGCCGTGGCGCGGAGATCCTCATGACACAGTCACCAGTTCCCCGGCCCTCACGGGCCGCGGCTCCGTGGGGGGTTCCCACCCCACACCCCCCACGCGACGCAAGCGCCGCGCTCAAACCCTCGTATGTAGTCGGGGTCGACTACGGCACCCTGTCCGGCCGGGCCGTCGTGGTCCGGGTCGCCGACGGTGCCGAGGTGGGCACAGCCGTCCACGAGTACCGGCACGGTGCGGTCGAGCGGACCCTACCGTCGACGGGCGAGCCGCTGCCCCCGCACTGGGCGCTGCAGGTGCCTTCGGACTGGCTCGATGTGCTCCGCAATGCGGTGCCGGCTGCCCTGAACGGTATCGACCCGGCGGACGTGGTCGGCATCGCGACGGACTTCACGGCGTGCACGTTCCTGCCGGTGCTCGCCGACGGCACGCCGTTGAGCGACGTCCTGCCTTCGGAGAAGCACGCCTACCCGAAGCTGTGGAAGCACCACGCCGCGCAGCGCCAGGCGGACCGGATCAACCGGCTCGCCGAGGAGCGCGGCGAGGCGTGGCTGGCCCGGTACGGCGGGAAACTGTCGGCGGAGTGGCAGCTGGCGAAGGCGCTGCAGGTCCTGGAGGAGGACCCCGGCGTGTTCGCGCGGGCCGAGCGCTTCATCGAGGCCGCCGACTGGATCGTCTGGCAGCTGACCGGCGTCGAGACCCGCAACGCGTGCACCGCCGGCTACAAGGGCGCGCACCAGGACGGCGGCTACCCGCCGCGGGACTACTTCGAGGCGCTGCACCCGGCCTTCGGCGCGTTCCTGGACAAGGTCGACGGGCCGCTGTCGCCGCTCGGCGGGCTCGCCGGCCGGCTGACCGCCGAGGCCGCCGCGTGGACCGGGCTGCCGGAGGGGATCGCGGTCGCCGTCGGCAACGTCGACGCCCACGTGACCGCCCCGGCCGCGCAGGCCGTCGACGCCGGGCAGCTCGTCGCCATCATGGGCACCTCCACGTGCCACGTGATGAGCGGCGCCGTCCTGGCCGACGTGCCCGGCATGTGCGGGGTGGTCGCCGACGGGATCGTCCCCGGCCTGTACGGCTACGAGGCCGGCCAGTCCGGGGTCGGCGACATCTTCGGCTGGTTCGCCACGTTCGCGTCCGCGGACCACGACCGGCTCACCGCCGCGGCCGCCGCGCAGCGCCCCGGCCAGCACGGCCTGGTCGCGCTGGACTGGCACAACGGCAACCGGTCGGTCCTCGTCGACCACCACCTGTCCGGTGTCATCGTCGGGCAGACCCTCGCGACCCGGCCCGAGGACATGTACCGGGCGCTGATCGAGGCGACCGCCTACGGCACCCGCACCATCGTCGAGACCCTCGAGACGGCCGGGGTGCCGGTGACCGAGTTCATCGCCGCGGGCGGGCTGCTGAAGAACACGTTCCTCATGCAGGTCTACAGCGACGTGCTGCGCCGCCCGATCAGCGTCATCGACTCCGAGCAGGGCCCCGCGCTCGGCTCGGCGATCCACGCCGCGGTCGCCGCCGGGGAATACCCGGACGTGCGGGCCGCCGCGGCGGCGATGGGCAAGGTCAAGCGGGCCGTCTACACCCCCGACGACGCCGCCGCCGACGTCTACGACCGACTCTACGCCGAGTACCGGCAGCTGCATGACTACTTCGGCCGTCCCGGGGGCAACGAGGTGCTGCACCGCCTCCGGTCGCTGCGCGAAGAGGTGGCCCAGTGATCTCGAAGCTCAGGCAGGAGGTCTGCGACCTGCACGCGGAGCTGATCCGCTGGGGCCTGGTCACCTGGACGTCGGGCAACGTGTCGGCCCGCGTCCCCGGCGAGGACCTCCTCGTCATCAAGCCGTCCGGGGTCGGCTACCACGAGCTGACCCCGTCGAAGATGGTGATCTGCGACCTCGACGGCAAGCTCGTCGAGGGGGAGCACGCACCGTCGTCGGACACCGAGGCGCACGCCTACGTGTACAAGCACATGCCGCACGTCGGCGGGGTCGTGCACACGCACAGCCCCTACGCGACGGCGTGGGCCGCCCGCGGCGAGCCGATCCCGTGCTCGATCACCGCCATGGCCGACGAGTTCGGCGGTGACATCCCGGTCGGGCCGTTCGCGCTGATCGGCTCCGACGCGATCGGCCGCGGCATCGTCGACACGCTCACCGGCCACCCCTCGCCGGCCGTGCTGATGCTGCAGCACGGACCGTTCACCATCGGCGCCACCGCGAAGGCCGCCGTGAAGGCCGCCGTCATGTGCGAGGACGTCGCCAGGACCATGCACTTCGCCCGGCAGCTGGGCGCCGTCGAGCGGCTGCCGGACCAGGCCGTCGCCTCGCTGCACGACCGCTACCAGAACGTCTACGGCCAGCCTCAGGGCGGGCAGAGGAGCACATCATGACGCACGAGGTCTGGTTCCTGACCGGCAGCCAGGGGCTCTACGGCCCCGAGACGCTCGACCAGGTCGCGACCCAGTCGAGGCAGATCGCCGCGACCCTGGACGAGTCGCCGGACATCGCGGTGCGCGTGGTGTGGAAGCCGGTGCTCACCAGCGCCGGCGACATCCTGCGGATCTGTCTGGAGGCGAACGCCGACCCGTCGGTCGTCGGTGTGGTCGCGTGGATGCACACGTTCTCGCCGGCCAAGATGTGGATCGCCGGCCTGGACGCGCTGCGCACGCCGCTGCTGCACCTGCACACGCAGGCCAACGTGGCGCTGCCGTGGGCCGAGATCGACATGGACTTCATGAACCTCAACCAGGCCGCGCACGGCGACCGCGAGTTCGGCTACATCCAGTCCCGGCTCGGTGTGGCCCGCAAGACCGTCGCCGGGCACGTCAGCGACCCGCGGGTCACCGCCCGCATCGGCGCCTGGGCGCGCGCGGCGCGCGGGTACACCGACATGCGGTCGCTGAAGCTGGCCCGCTTCGGCGACAACATGCGCGACGTCGCCGTCACTGAGGGCGACAAGGTCGAGGCGCAGCTGCGCTTCGGCGTCTCCGTCAACACGTACGGCGTGAACGACCTCGTCGAGGCCGTCGACGCGACCCTCGACGCGGACGTCGACAACCTGGTCAAGGAGTACCACGACACCTACCGGGTGTCGGATGCCCTGAAAGCCGATCGGGCGGACTCGCTGCGCTACGCGGCCCGCATCGAGCTCGGCCTGCGCGCGTTCCTCACCGCCGGCGGGTTCGGCGCCTTCACCACCAACTTCGAGGACCTCGGCGGGCTGCGCCAGCTGCCGGGCCTCGCCGTCCAGCGGCTCATGGCCGACGGGTACGGCTTCGGCGGCGAAGGCGACTGGAAGACCTCCGTCCTCGTGCGCACCCTCAAGTCGATGGCCCCGGGCGGCGGCACGTCGTTCATGGAGGACTACACCTACGACCTGACCCCGGGCAGCGAGGTCATCCTCGGCGCGCACATGCTGGAGGTGTGCCCGAGCATCGCGTTGGACACCCCGTCGTGCGAGATCCACCCGCTCGGCATCGGCGGCCGCGAGGACCCGGTCCGGCTGGTCTTCGACGCCACGCCCGGTCCGGCCGTCGTCCTCGGCCTCGCCGACCTCGGCGAGCGCTTCCGCCTCGTCGCCAACGAGATCGACGTGGTGACGCCGACCGCGCCGCTGCCGAAGCTGCCGGTCGCCCGCGCCGTCTGGAAGCCGCGGCCCGACCTGTCGACGTCGGCGGAGTCGTGGCTCACCGCCGGAGGACCGCACCACACCGTGTTGTCCTTCGCCGTCGGTACCGAGGAACTGCAGGACCTCGCGGACATGACCGGCACGGAACTGCTCGTCATCGACGGCGACACGACCGTCCGGCAGTTCACGAAGGAGGTCCGCTGGAACCAGGCGTACCATCGCCTGGCCCGCGGTTTCTGAAATCTCGCTTGCCGGATCTGATGAGGTGGTCGCATGACCGTTCGCATCAGGCACATCACCGTCGACTGCGCGAAATGCTACGACCTGTCCCTGTTCTGGGCCGCAGTCACGGGCTTCCGCGAGGATCCCGACGACCCGAACCTGCCCGAGCACACCGAGGCGGCGCTCAACGCCCCGGACGGGCAGCCCGGGATGCTGTTCATCCAGGTGCCGGAGGGCAAGACCGGCAAGAACCGCGTCCACCTCGACCTGCAGCCGACCGACGCCGGCCGGGACGCCGAGGTCGAGCGTATCCTCGGCCTCGGGGCGACCCTCGTCGCCGACTTCCGCAAGGCCGACGGCACCGGCTGGGTCACCCTGGCCGACCCGGAGGGCAACGAGTTCTGCGTGGAGCGCAGCGCCGCCGAGCGCGCCGCGTCCTGAGCCTGTCCCTGCGCCGTTTCTTGCGGGCGGCGCAGGGACAGCCTTGCCTACCTTTCGTTCAGGGCGGACCATGCAAGCCATGCAGCGCGAGGAGCACAGCTTCACCGGCGGCGGCGGGGTCCGCATCGTCTACGACGCCTGGACGCCCCAGAGCCGGCCGGGGGGCGTCGAGGGTGTCGTCGTGCTCACCCACGGCATGGGGGAGCACGCCCGGCGCTACGACCACGTCGTCGCCCGGCTCGGCGAGCTCGGCCTGGCCGTCTACGCCCCCGACCACCGCGGCCACGGCCGCTCCGGCGGCAAGCGGATGTACCTGCGCAGCATCTCCGAGTACACCGACGACCTGCACCTGCTCTTCGGCGAGGTCGCCACCCGGCACCCCGGCCAGGTGCCGTTCCTCATCGGGCACAGCATGGGCGCCATGATCGCCCTCGCCTACGCCCTGGAGCACCAGGCGTCGCTGCGCGCCCTGGCGCTGTCCGGCACGCCGGTCGTGCCCGGCACCGGCATCGGCAAGCCCGCGATCGCCGTCGCGAAGGTCCTCGGCCGGATCGCGCCCGCGACCCCCGTGCAGGCCCTCGACTCGAAGTACATCTCGAAGGACCCCGCGGTCGTCGCCGCCTACGACGCCGACCCGCTCGTCCACCACGGCAAGGTCCCGGCCGGCATCGGCGGCGCCATGCTCACCCAGATGGCCGTGTTCCAGCGCCGCCTGCCGGAGCTCACGCTGCCGACGCTCGTCCTGCACGGCGCGGCGGACAAGCTCGTCGACCCGGCCGGCAGCCGCCTCATCGCCGACACCGCCGGCTCGCAGGACCTCACCCTGCACATCTACGAGGGACTGCACCACGAGGTCTTCAACGAGCCCGAGCAGGACCGCGTCCTCGACGACCTGATCGGGTGGCTGAAGAGCCACTAGGAATGTCCCGGCGTCCCGGGTGGTTGATGCGGTCATGAACGACGTCATGGCCGAGTACCGCAGGGGAGTCCTCTACTTCGACGCCGGCGACCCGATCGAGGCCGCGAAGATCCTCGCCACCGTGCTGGACGAGGAGCCCGGCAACGCGGAGGTGCGGCTGTGGCTGGCCCGCGCCTATTTCGCCTCGGCCCAGCTGCACCGCGCCGAGACGCACCTGCGCGCCCTGGTGGACCGCGACCCGACCGACCACTACGCCCACCACCTGCTCGGCCGCACCTTGCAGCGGCAGAGCAGGCAGCGTGAGGCCCTGCCGTTCCTGCGCCTGGCCGCGGCGATGGCGGCCGTCCCCGACTACGCCGACGCCGTCCGCCGCTGCGAGGGCGCCTCCTGACGCCCTAGCGGAGCGGCTCGGGGCGGCGGGCCCGGGCGGGGAGCAGGACCGCGGTGAGCGCGACGAGCGTGAGCAGCCCGGCCGCGGCGAGGACCGCGTCGTGCGGTGCCGGCTCGGTGGCCCGGGCGGCCTCGATGATGCCGGGGTGGATCTGCGCGGGTGGCAGGTCCCCCTGGCGCGGCGCCGTCTCGACGTACCGGTAGCTGTGCAGGACGTGGAGCAGCGACACCGCGGTGAGCGACCCCGTCCACGGCACCGGGTGGTGGATGAGCAGTCCCAGCACGTGCGCCGTGGCGAACGCGAGGACCGACCATCGTGGCACCACGTCGACCAGCACGCCGGCGATCATGTCACCGCGCGGGCGGCCCGGTTGTCCGTCGTCCGGGTGGCAGGTCCGCCCTGTCAGCCCCGCGTGCCGTCCTGCCGGGCGTCGAGGATCCGGCGGGTCTCCCGGTTCATCTCGTTGGTGCGGCGCTGCATCGCCTCGAGGTCGAAGCGCGGGTCGCCGGCGAGGTCGAGGATCACCTTGAGGCTGGACGGGTCGTACTTCACGCCGATGATGTCCGCCTCGACCGGCTTGCGTTCGGCGATGTAGAACGCCTGCCTGACGTTTGCCTGGAACGGCGCGCGGCCCTCGGGCCGGACCTCGAGGACGAAGTCGTACTTGGGCTTCTCGTTGGAGCTGAACGTGGAGTGTTCCTTCGCGGACAGCACCAGCGCCTGCGCGCCGATGCCGTTCTTGCGGATCCGCCGGTTCTCGAACATGACTGCACTGTATTGATCATTCCGCGGCGGTGGTTGTCGGTGTTGTGACTAGGCCGGGTCAGGCGCTGAGCGTCTTCGTGCCCACGGGCAGGGTGCAGCGGAACGTGGAGCCGGCGCCGAGGGTGCTCCGCACGGTGAGGTCGCCGGCGTGGTCGTGGACGATCTGGCGGGCGATGGTCAGGCCCAGGCCGCTGCCGCCGGTCGCGCGGTCGCGGGCCGGGTCGGCGCGCCAGAAGCGCTGGAAGACGAAGGGCAGGTCGTCGGCGGCGATGCCGCAGCCGGTGTCGCTGACCTCGACGGCGAAACGGTCCGCGTCCGGGAAGGCCCGCAGGGCGACGTGGCCGCCGGGATCGGTGTACCTGATGGCGTTGCCGATGAGGTTGCCGAGCACCTGGCGGAGACGGTCGTGGTCGGCGTGGACGGGCAGCGGGCCGGCGGTCTCCGCGGTCAGGCGGACGCCGGCGGCCTCGGCGACGGCGAGGTGCGCGACCCTGGCCGTGTCGACGAGGTCGGCCAGATCGAAGTCGCTGCGGCGGTACGTGAGATGCCCCGCCTCCGCCAGGGTCAGGTCCTGCAGGTCGTCGAGGATGCGCCGCTGCAGCTCGGCCTCGTCGTGCAGTGAGCTGAACAGCTCCCGGCTCGGCGGGACGAGCCCGTCCTGCAGCGCCTCGAGGTAGCCGAGCAGGTTGGACAACGGCGTGCGCAGCTCGTGCGCGACGCTGGCGACGAGGCGGCGCTGCGCCTGCTCGGAAGCCTCCAGGGCGGACGCCATCCGGTTGAACGAGTCCGACAGCTGACCGAGCTCGTCGCGGCCGCCGGAGCGCACGCGGGTGTCGAGGTGCCCGTCGGCGAGGCGGCGGGACGCGGCGGTGAGGTCACGGACGGGCCGGCTGACATGCCGGGCGATGGCGGCGGTGCCGAGGATGACCAGGATCAGCACACCGCCGCCGGCCACGGTGCCGGGGCGGCTGATGAGGTTCGTGGCGTCGTCGGCGACGGCTCCCAGGTACAGCTGCAGCGGCTCCGGCGCGAACATCGCGATCCGCGTGCCGAACGCCTTCGTCAGGCACTGCGCCTGTTCCTTCTCGGCGCGGCAGCCGGCCACGAACGGCTCGTCGCCGGGCTGGTCCTGCCCGGTCGCGACGGTGGCCCTCTGGTGGCAGCCGTGGTCGTCGGCGACGTCGCCGTCGGTGACCGGGACGCCGTATTCGTTGAGGCGCACCGAAGGAGGCAGGACGAAGGCCTCCGTGAGGCAGCGCGCGAGGAGCACCGTGCTACGGAACTCGACGAGCTCCAGCAGCGTCACGTGCTCGAGCACCGTGACGCCGGTCTTCTCCTCAGCGGCCGTGCGCCGCTTCGACAGGATCTCCTGCGGAAACTGCAGCGTCGGCCGCGGGTCGACGAGGGCAGGCGGGCTGACGACGGGACGGGCGGCGCGGTTGGCGAGGTGGTCGCTGTCGACGGTCACCTGGCCGTACAGGTTGGTCAGCCGGATCCGCTGCTGGTTGGTCTTCGACAGCCGGCCGACGAGGACGTCGACGCCGGCCCAGGTGCCGTGGCGCATCGCGTACTCCCGGACGGCCGCGACCGTGGTGACCTCGTTGCGGGTGGCGGTCTGCTGCGAATCGGCGATCTGCAGGGCGGTCAGCCGCACGCTCAGCCACGCGGTGACCCCGACCGCGATCACCGCGATCAGCAGTACCAGCCCGAACACCCGGAACCGGAAGCTCATGCCGCCACCGCCACCGCCGCCGCCTCCGCTGCGCCTCGGCCTGAGCCGCTGCGCTCCGGGCCGCTCATGCCGACTCGTTCAGCCGGTAGCCGCGGCCGTAGACCGTCTGCACGTAGCGCGGGTCCGCCGGGTCGGACTCGATCTTGCGGCGGAGGTTGACCACGTGCGCGTCGACGGTGCGCTCGGAGACGTCGCGTTCGAAGCCGAAGACGCGGTTGATGATCTCGCCGCGGGTGAAGACCCGGCCGGGCTCGCCGGCGAGGAGCTCCAGGATGCCGAACTCCTTCGCCGTCAGCACGACCGCGCCGCCGTCGACGCGGACCTCGAAGCGGCCGGCGTCCACCACGAGGTCGCCTACCCGCAGGACCTGCTGGTGGCCGGGACTGCCGATGCCGGAGCGGCGCAGCAGCGCCCGTACCCGCGCGGCGAGCTCCCGCGGCGAGACCGGCTTCGTCATGTAGTCGTCGGCGCCGAGGTCCAGCCCGAGCAGCAGGTCGTCCTCCGTCGAGCGGGCCGTCACCAGCAGGATCGCCACCGTCGACTCGGCGCGGATGATCCGGCACACGTCGAGGCCGTCGACCAGCGGCATCATCACGTCCAGGACCAGCAGGTCGGGCCGGCGGGACCGGCACTGCTCCAGGGCCAGCCGGCCGTTGGGGACGGTCAGCACGCTGTGGCCGTCCCGCTCCAGGTACAGGCGGATCAGCTCGGCCTGCTTCGGGTCGTCTTCGGCGACCAGGATCCGTGCGCTCATCGCCGATCATTGTCGCGCGCCGGTTGTGAAGAACCTGCGAAACCTTCTCCGGGTTTCGATCCGGCGCACACTTCTTCATCAGTTCCCAACCGCCGGCTCCCTACCTTCGCCGACATGTGTGGATTCCTGGTGTTCGTGAGCGCCGACGGCGCCGCCGGTGAGGTCGCGACCGACGAGCTGGCCGCCGCGCTGGACCTGCTGCGCCACCGCGGCCCCGACGAGACGACCCTGCACGTGGAGGGCGGTGCCGCGTTCGGCTTCCAGCGGCTCGCCATCGTCGACGTCGCGCACGGCCGGCAGCCGGTCACGTGGGGCGCGTGGACGGTCGTGTTCAACGGCGAGGTGTACAACTTCCTGCAGCTGCGCGCCGAGCTGATCCGCGACCACGCGGCGGTCTTCGCCACCGAGGGGGAGGCGGAGGTCCTCGCGGCGGCGTTCCACCACTGGGGGCCGTCGGCGGTCCGGCGGCTGCGGGGCATGTTCGCGATCGTGGCCCTCGACAGGGCGTCGGGCACCGTGCACGCGTTCCGGGATCCGTTCGGGATCAAGCCGCTGTATCACCTGAGCACGTCCGAAGGCCTGTACCTGGCGAGCGAGAAGAAGGCGCTGCTGCCGTTCGCCGGCACCGCCACCCGGGTGGACACGGCGGCGCTGTCGCACTACCTGACGCTGCAGTACGTGCCGGAGCCGGCGACGCTGCATCCGTCGGTGCGCCGCCTCGCCGCCGGCCACGCCCTGACCTCGACGGCCGGCAACACCGAGGTGTCAGCGTATTTCCGGCACGCGTTGCAGCCCTCGGCGCGCCCCGCGCAGGACGCGATCGCCGCCGTGCGCGACGCGCTGCGCGACAGCGTGCACGCACACCTGCAGTCCGAGGTGCCCCTCGGTGCGTTCCTGTCCAGCGGCATCGACTCGACCGCCGTCGTCGCCCTCGCCCGCGAGCGGCATCCCGGGATCCGCACGTACACCGTCGGCTTCGACGACGAGCGCTACAGCGAGATCGAGGCCGCCGCCGAGACCGCCGCCGCGCTCGGCGTCGACCTGACCGCGACCCTGGTCCACGACGCCGACGTGATCGCCGCCCTGCCGCGCATCGTGTGGCACCTCGACGACCCTGTGGCCGACCCGGCGATCGTCCCGCTGTGGTTCCTCGCGCGTACCGCCGCCAGAGACGTCACGGTCGTGCTGTCCGGGGAGGGCGCCGACGAGCTCTTCGCCGGCTACGAGATCTACCGCGAGCCGGCCGCGCTCGCCGGGGTCGCCGCGCTGCCCGCCGCCCTGCGCCGCGGCCTGCGCGCCGTGTCGGCGGTCATGCCCGAGGGGGTGCGCGGCAAGAGCTTCCTGGAGCGGGCCACCACCCCGATCGACGAGCGCTACTACGGCAACGCCCGCATCTTCGGCACCGCCGAGAAGGCCCGCCTCATGCGTGGCCCCGCCGACCCGCACACGACGGTCACGGCTCCCCTGTACGCGGCGGCCGCCGCCCTCGACGACGTCGCCACCATGCAGTACGTGGACCTGCACACCTGGCTGCCCGGCGACATCCTCACCAAGGCCGACCGGATGTCGATGGCGCACTCCCTGGAGCTGCGGGTGCCGTTCCTGGACCGGGCCGTCTACGCGGCCGCCGCGTCGCTGCCGACGTCGCTGAAGCTGGCCAGGACCACGAAGTTCGCCCTGCGCGAGGCGATGCGCGGCATCGTGCCCGACGCGGTCGTCGACCGGCGCAAGCTCGGCTTCCCCACCCCGACCAGGGTCTGGCTCCGCGGCGAGATCGGCGCCTGGGCCGGCGACGTGTTCGCCACCGCCGGCGTCGACCACCTGCTCGACGTCGGCCACGTCCAGCGCCTGCTCACCGCCCACCGCCGCGGCGACGCCGACCACTCCCGCAAGATCTGGACGGTGCTGATGTTCTGCCTCTGGTACGGGATTTCCGCAAACCCCGGTTCCCTGCGGGGCGTGGCCCCGGGGTACGCGGAGCGGAGGTGACACGACCGTGGCGGTGATCACTTCACGGCACGGGGCGCGGACAGCGGACGCGCGAGAGGTGGAGTCTGGCGGTCATGCGCGCAGCCACCACCGAAGACGCCGCGCGGCCGCGGAAGTTCGCCGCGCTGCGGAACAAGGACTGCCGTCCCTACCTGTTCGGCGCGGCGCTGTCGATGATGGCCGACAACATCGAGCACGTCATCACGTACTGGGTGCTGTGGGAGAAGTTCCACTCCCCGGCGCTGTCCGGGTTCCAGGTGATCAGCCACTGGGTGCCGTTCCTGCTGTTCTCGGTCTACTTCGGCTCGCTCGCCGACCGGTTCGACTGCCGGCGGGTCATCCAGGTCGCGCAGATCCTGTTCGCCTCGGTGTCGGTCGCGTGGGGGGTCCTGTTCGTCACCGGGACGCTGCAGGTGTGGCACGCGTGTGTACTGCTCGTGCTGCACGGCCTGGCCGGGTCGCTGTGGGGGCCGGGCGAGCAGCTGATGCTGCACGACTTCGTCGGGGACGAGGACCTGCCCAGCGCGGTTCGGCTCAACGCCACGTTCCGCAGCCTCGGCGTGCTGTTCGGCCCGGTCGTCGGCTCGGCGCTGCTGCTCGGCCTCGGCGCGACCGCCGGCATCTTCGTCAACGTGCTGTTCTTCCTGCCGCTGACGCTGTTCCTGTTCCGCACGAAGTTCACCGGTCACACCCGCGACCACGGGGCGCCGCGGGCCAGGGTCGGGATCATGGACTCGGTGCGGGTGCTCAAGGCCGTCGGCGGCAACCACACGCTCGTCAGCATGATCATCCTGGGTGGTCTCGGGTCGTTCTTCGTCGGCGCGTCGATGCAGTCCGCGATGCCGATCTTCGCCGAGGACCTCGGGGCCGGAAGCGCCGCCACGGGGGAGGGCATCGACGGTGCCAGCCTCGCCTACGGGGTGCTGCTGTTCGCCAACGGCGCCGGCGGCGTCATCGGCGGCCTCCTGCTGGAGGCGACCGGCAGGATCAAGCCGACCGTCCTCGCGGCCGTCATCAGCACCGCCGTCTACGGCGTGACGAGCATGTTCTTCGCGATCACCGACAACTACCTGATCGCGGTGGCGTTGCTGCTCGTCGGCGGGGTCGCCAACCTGGCCGCGATGTCCATCGGGCAGACCGTCGTGCAGCTCCTCGCCCCGCCCGCCGACCGGGGCCGGGTCATCGGCGTCTACGGCGTGTCCGCGCAGGGGCTGCGGGCCGGCAGCGGCTTCACCGTCGGCCTGCTCGGCGCCGCGATCGGCGTGCACTGGTCGCTCGGGTTGAGCGCCGCCGCCCTCTGCGTCTGCACCGCACTCGCGGGGGTCTATGCGTTGAGGGGCCGGAAATCGGTTTCGGTGACGCCGGCAGCGCCCGTATGATCACCGTTACCGTGCTGAGGAAGGGGGAGCCATGCGTTACCGCGTCGTCGTCCCCCAGTCCCGGCACGAGGTGATCCTGGTGTCTTCCTGCCCGCTGGTGTAGGCCCGCGCGGCTGCACCGGCCGGACCCTGCTCGGAAACCGGGCAGGGTAATCGCGCTGCCCTGTTCAGAATTTCCTGAAAGGCCGCAGAGCCGTGCGCACCCATCTGGCAAAGACCCGCAACATCGGCATCCTCGCCCATGTCGACGCCGGCAAGACCACCACCACCGAACGGATCCTGTTCCGCACCGGCGCCACCTACAAGCAGGGCGAGGTCCACGACGGCACCACCGTCACCGACTTCGACGCCCAGGAGCGCCAGCGGGGGATCACGATCTTCGCCGCGGCCGTCAGCTGCACCTGGGACGGCCACCGGATCAACCTCATCGACACACCCGGCCACGTCGACTTCTCCGCCGAGGTCGAGCGCTCGCTGCGCGTCCTCGACGGCGCCGTCGCCGTGTTCGACGGGGTCGCCGGGGTCGAGCCGCAGAGCGAGTCGGTGTGGCGCCAGGCCGACCTGCACGGCGTGCCGCGCATCGCGTTCGTCAACAAGCTCGACCGGGCCTGCGCCGACCTCGACGCCGCGGTCGGCTCGATCCGGACGCGGCTGCACGTGACGCCGCTGGTCGTCCAGCTGCCGATCGGCGCCGAGGAGCAGTTCACCGGCGTCGTCGACCTGGTGACCCGCCGCGCGTTCACCTGGGACGACCAGGCGATGACCGAGATCGAGGTCCCCGACGCCGTGGAGCTCGACCGCAGAAGGCGGATCCTGGAGGAGGCCGTCGCCGGGCTGCACACCGGTGCCCTGGAGGAGTTCGTGGCCGACGACGGGCTCGAGGACACCACGCTGCGCGCCGCGCTGCGCGAGCTGACCATCAGCGGGGCGGGCGTCGTCGTGCTGTGCGGCTCCGCGTACCGGAACCGGGGGATCGAACCGCTGCTCGACGCGGTCGTGGCGTACCTGCCGTCGCCGCTCGACGTCCCGCCGGTCCACCCGGAGCGCCCCGCCACCGCGGACGCGCCGTTCGCCGGCCTGGTCTTCAAGGTGCACGCCGCCACGACCGGGCGCCTCACCTACGTCCGGGTCTACTCCGGCACGATCGCGAAGGGAGCCACCGTGCTCGACACCGGCACCGGCCGCACCGAACGGGTCAGCCGGATCCTGCACGTCCAGGCGGACCGGCACACCGAGCTGGACGACGCTTCCGCGGGCGACATCGTGGCGGTCGTCGGCGTCAAGCACGCGAAGGTCGGCGCGACCCTCTGCGCTCCGGATGCGCCGCTGGTACTGGAGCGGACCGCCACAGCGGAGCCCGTGGTGTCGGTGGCGGTGGAGGCGCGTGCCGCCGCCGACACGGACCGGCTGTCGGTGGCCCTGGCGCGGCTGGTCGACGAGGACCCCTCGCTGGTCGTGCGGGGCGACCCGGAGACGGGCCAGACGGTCCTGTCCGGGCTCGGCGAGCTGCATCTGGAGGTGGCCGTGGAGTCGCTGCGCCGGTCCGGCGTGCCCGTCACCGTCGGCCGCCCCCAGGTCTCCTACCGCGAGACCGTCGTCGCCGGGGTCAGTGGCCTGCTGTACCGGCACGTCAAGCAGGACGGCGGCTCGGGTCAGTACGCGCACGTGCTCATCGACGTCGCCCCGTCGGACGAGCCGTTCGTGTTCGGCTCGACGGTCGTCGGCGGGCGGGTCCCGAAGGAGTACGTCAAGGCGGTCGAGGCCGGCTGCCGCGACGCCCTCGCCGAAGGCCCGCTCGGCGGTCACCCGGTGACGGGCGTGCACGTGACGCTCGTGGACGGCCAGACCCACTCGAAGGACTCCTCCGAGCCGGCCTTCCGCACCGCCGGGCGGCTCGCCCTGCAGCAGGCGCTGCGGCAGAGCGGCATGGCGGTGCTCGAACCGGTCGCGGAGGTCACCGTGACCGCGCCCGACGACGCCGCCGGCGCGGTCCTGGGCGACCTCGCGGCCCGCCGCGGCCGGGTCACCCACTCGACCACCCGCCCCGGCACGGTGGTCGTGACGGCGACCGTGCCCCTGGCGGAGCTGTTCGGCTACGCGACCCGGCTGCGCAGCCGCACCCAGGGCCGGGGCACGTTCACGACCCGGCCGGCCGGCTACCAGCCGGCCCCCGCCAGCGTCGCCTGACGCGAAACGGCGCCGCCCGGATCGATGCCGGGCGGCGCCGTCCTACGAATACGTCAGCGGCTCATCACCGAATACAGGAAGCCGACGATCACCAGCACGCCGATCACCCCGTAGAGGATCAGCGCACCGGAGCCGGTGGTGCTGGCGCCGCCGTCGTTGATATCGGACGTCTCGGGCTCTTCGTCGGAAGTCACAGGATCTCCCTATACGGACTTGCGGGACATCCTACCCCGCCGTCGAGGTCCTCAGGGGGTCAGGCCCTCCGTTCGATCGGCAGCCTGGCCCTGGTGAACAGCGCCGTCCCGGCCATCGCGACCAGCGGCACGACCAGCACCGCGACGGCGACGTTCGACCAGGGCACGACGAGGGGGTACGGCATGTCGCTCGGCCACACGCTCAGCGCCTTGCGGTTGAGCGCGGCGAGCACCGCCCACCCGGCGCCGAACCCGGCGGCGGCGCCGAGCAGCGACCCCAGCCCGGCGATCACACCGGCCTGGCTCAGCGTCAACCGCCGGCGCACGCTGGGTGACGCGCCGATCGCGCCGAGTGTCGCGAGGTCCGGGCGGCTGTCGACGGCCGCGAGCCCGGTGGCGATGCCGGCCGCGCCGAGCGCGATGACGGCCGCGACGATCGCCAGCACGATCAGGTTGACGGTGGCGTCCGGGACGTACGGGAACGCGACCGTCCCGTGGTAATGGTTGCCGAGGGCCTCGACGGCGGCGTCGAAGTTGCCGGACTCGGCCCTGGTCGGCATCCGCGACGTGGCCACGACGATGCCCTTGACCTCGACGGCGAGACCGGCCTCGGCGACGGCCTGCGGCGAGATCGCCACAAAGATCAGCGACACGGCGGTCGTGGTGAGGTGCCCGGGGACGGTGACGGTGTGCCGCTCACCGTCCGGGTCGTCCGCGGAGGCGACCGCAAGGATGACCTTGCCGTCCTCGATGAGGTCCGGGTCGGCGACGACGGCGCCGCCGGCGCGCAGGGTCGCCTCGGCGCGGGCGAGGTCGTCGCCGGTCGCGGCCGAGATGAGCCCGACCGCCGAGCCGTCGTCGACGATGGTGGTGGCGTTGCCGCCGCCGCTCATCGTGTACGAGTTCTCGTGGCAGCGCGGGTCCCGGGCCGCCTTGCGCTGATCCGCCTCGCTGGCCTCACCGGCCTTGTACGGGCAGCGCCGGTGCTCCGGCCGGACCGGGTGCAGGTAGCAGTACCCCTCGGCGGGCGCGGTCGCCGGGCAGGTCGCGCCGCGCAGTTCGGCGGTCTCCGCCACCGGCAGGGTGGCCGTGGCCGCCTCGACGAGGCGCTGGGTGGGCAGCGCGTCGGCCCGCTCGCCGCGGTCGCCGCGGCCCCGGATGAGCTCCGCGTAGCCGTCGGGCAGCGCCTTGATCTGCATGTCGCGCTGCCGCTGGACGTCGCTGGCGAGGAACACGCCGACGGTGACGGCGCCGAGCACGGCCGCCATGACCGCGGAGATCGCCGGCGCGGTCGAGGACCGGTTGCGGGCCAGGTCCCGCACCGCGATACGCGGCGCGAGCGGCAGCCGGCGGCCGAGCCGGGCGATCAGCCCGACCAGCGACGGCGTGCACACGACGAGACCGAGCTCGGCGAGGACGAGCCCGGCCATGACGACGTTCGAGTCGATCGCGACGACGCCGTAGGTCGCGACCGCCGCGCCCGCGCCGATCGTGCACAACCCGACGACGAGCCAGCGCCGGCCGGGACCGGTCCGGTTGCGCCGCCCGGCGAGCGCCGCGACGACGTCGGTGCGGGCCGCCGCGAACGCCGGCACCAGCGCCGCGCCGACCCCGGCGACGAGGGCCAGCCCGGCGATGCCGAGCAGGGCGAGGGGGAAGACCCGGTAGCCGCCGGCCCTGGCCTGCGCGACGTGCTCCTCGAACACGCCCCTCGTCGCGAACGCGGCCGCGATCGCGACGAGGGTGCCGGCGACGGCGGCGACGACGCCGAGCAGGACCCCGTCGGCGAGGACGATGCGGCGCAGCTGCGCCGGGGTGCCGCCGTTCGCGGCGACGAGGGCGAGCTCCCGCCGCCGGCGGCGGGCGCCGACCGCGAACGCCGGACCCGCGAGGAGCACGACCTCCAGGACACCGAGGCCGAAGACGAGGATGCCGAGCTGGAAGACGCTGCCGTCGCTCTCGTCCCAGGTCGGGGCGTCCGGCGGCGGGTCGAGCACGACGGTCCTGGACCGCACGACGAGGCCGTGCCTGTTGAGGTCCTTCACCTGGTCCCAGCCGATCGGGGCGGGCGCGTCGACCAACCATCTGGTGGAGCTGTCGGGCGGCTCCGCGGCCAGGGTGCCGGGGCGCAGCACGGCGATCGGCCAGAGATCGGCGGGGAACTCGACCTCGGCGACGACCCGCACGTCGCCGCGCCCGGGCAGCGTGACGGTGCCACCGAGCCGCACGCCGAGCAGGTCCATCCCACGCGCGTTCAGTGCGATCTCGCCGTCGGCGGCGGGTGCCGTGCCGCGCAGGACCGACACCTTGCCCCGGTACGCGGCGCCGGCGACGTCGAGCTGGTGCGCGCGCAGCCTCTGCTCACCGGTCGCGCCCCGCAGCCGCAGATAGCGCTCGTCGACGCGCGCGATCCGGGAGCCGGCGGGCAGCAGTGCGAGCAGCCCTTCGGCGGTCGGCGTCGCCGGCTCCGCCTTGCCCGGGTCCATCACGCCGTAGCCCTCGGCGTCCTGGCCGATCTGCCCGGCGAACGGCCAGCGCACGGAGGCGTCGAAGGCGCCCAGCTCCCGGTCGAGCTGCTCGGCCTTGGTGAGGGTGAACATGTCGTAGTTGACCGCGGCGAACGACAGCCCGAGCACCGGCAGCAGGATCAGCCCAAGCACGAGCGCGGTGCGGCCCTTCGCCCGGCGCGCCTCCCGCCGGGCGATCCGCAGCGACACCAGCCAGCCCCTCACGACGCCGCCCCGTCGAGCAGGTGCTCCGGCTCCGCGAGGGGACCGGAGGTGTCCACGACGATCCCGTCGCGCAGGAACACGACCCGGTCGGCCCACGCCGCGTGCCTGGCCTCGTGGGTGACGAGGACCCCGGCGGCGCCGGCGTCGACCTTGGCCCGCAGCAGCCGCAGGACCGCCTCACCGGTCGTCGAGTCGAGGGCGCCGGTCGGCTCGTCGGCGAGGATGAGCCGCCGCTGCCCGACGAGCGCCCGGGCGATCGCGACCCGCTGCTGCTGCCCGCCGGACATCTCGTCGGGGAAGCGCTGGGCGTACCCCTCGAGCTCCACCTCGGCGAGGGAGGCGAGCGCGGCCCGGCGGGCCCGGCGGACCCCGACCCCGTCCAGCTCCAGGGGCAGCGCGATGTTCTCCGCCGCCGTCAGGCTCGGCAGCAGGTTGAGGTCCTGGAACACGTAGCCGATCCGGCGCCGCCGCAGCCCGGCGAGGGCCTTGCGGCCGAGCCCGCCGAGGACGGTCCCCTCGACGGCGACCTCGCCCCGGGTCGGCGCGTCGAGCCCGCCGGCGAGGTTGAGCAGCGTCGACTTGCCGGACCCGGACGGCCCCATCACCGCGATCAGCTCACCCGGGCCGACCGTCAGCGACACGCCCCGCACGGCGAGGACCGTCGCCTCGCCGTGCCCATGGGTGCGGTGCACATCCCGCATTTCCAAGACGCTCATGCCGCCGGCTCGCTTCGCTCGCCGACGCCATGAGGCACCAGAACGCGCTGCAACATGATTCGCTCGCGAAGCTCGCTCATGCCGTCGTCTCCCTGTCGTGTACGGGCTGGTCCGCCTGCGCGGGTGCGGGTGCCGGCAGGGGGGCGTGGCGGGCCAGGCTGGTCTCGCAGTGGTCCAGCCACCGCACCTCGGCCTCCGCCTGGAAGATCATGGATTCGAGGACGAGCCGCCACGACAGGTCGGCGGGGCCGCCCGCCCGCTGCTTCATCCGCGTGTACTCCTGCAGCATCCGCATCGTGGCCGTCCGCTGCGCCTGGATGATGCCGGGGACGTCGACCCCCGGCGTGGTCAGCGCGAGCGCCAGCTTGATCGCCAGCTCGTCGCGGGGCCGGTCACCCCGCCCGATCGGGGTGGCGAACCAGGTGGCGAGCTCGGCCCGCCCGGCATCGGTGATCGCGTACGGTCGCTGCCCCCCGTCGTGCTCCGGCAGCGACCGGACCAGGTCGTCACGCTCCAGCCGGGACAGGGTCGTGTACACCTGCCCGATGTTCAGCGGCCACGTCCCGCCCGTGGACTCCTCGAACGAGGTCCGCAACTGATACCCGTACATCGTGCCGCGCTGCAACAGCGCCAGCAGACCGTACTTGATGGACATGGATACGGAGTATGCATACCCGGTATGCCTCCGCGCAAGCGGCGATCGACCCGATAGGGTCTTCGACCATGGGGGCTGAGATCGACGTCCGGCTCGACGACGGGCGGACGCTGCGGGCGTACGACACCGGCGAAGGCGACCTCGTGGTCTTCTGGCACCACGGCACGCCCGGCATCGGGGCGCCTCCGCCGCTGCCGGAGGTGACCGCGGAGCTGGGCATCCGGTGGATCGGCTACGACCGGCCCGGGTACGGCGGATCCACGCCACGGCCGGACCGCACGGTCGCCTCGGCGGCCGCGGACGCCGCGGCGGTCGCCGACGCGCTCGGCGTGGCCCGGTTCGCCGTCATGGGGCAGTCCGGCGGTGGGCCGCACGCCCTGGCCTGCGCGGCACTGCTGCCGGACCGCGTCTCGGCCGTGGTGGCGGTGGCGTCGCTCAGCCCGTACACCGGCGGCGGCGACGACTATTTCGACGGCATGGCCGACGGGGCGGAGGCGACGCTGCGCGCCGCGGTCGCCGGGCGCGACGCGCGGGAGCGGCTCGCCGCGGCGCCGAACGACGGCGCCGACATCGGCTTCCTGACCGCCGACTGGATCGCCCTGGACACCGACTGGGCCTGGTTCCAGGGGATCGTGGCCGCCGCGGCCGAGGCCGGCCCGGGTCCGATGGTCGACGACGACCTCGCGTACGTGCGGCCGTGGGGCTTCCCTCTCGCCGCCGTCACCGCCCCGGTCCTCCTCGTGCACGGCGCCGCCGACCGGATGGTGCCCAGCGTCCACACCACCCGCCTCGCCGCGCACCTCCCGGACGCGGCCGTGCGGATCGTCCCGTCGGAAGGGCACCTCACCGTCATGCGGCACGCCGCTTCCGCCCTGCGCTGGCTGCACACGGAGGCCACCCGATGAGGGACGGCTACGAGCTGACCGCGGACCCGGCGCGCGTCGACCTCGACACCGTGCACCGGTGGCTGTCGGAGGAGTCCTACTGGGCCGCCGGCCGCGAACGCGACCTCGTCGCCCGCTCGATCGAAGGGTCGCTGCCCTACAGCGTGTGGCGCGACGGCAGCCAGGTCGCGTTCGCCAGGGTCGTCACCGACCGGGCCACGTTCGCGTGGATCTGCGACGTCTTCGTCGACACCGCCCACCGCGGCCGTGGGCTGGGTCAGTGGCTCGTCGACACGATCGTCGCCGACCTGTCCGCCGCCGGCCTGCGCCGCTTCCTGCTCGCCACCCGCGACGCCCATGAGGTCTACCGCCGCTCCGGCTTCGAACCGGTCGCCGGCCCCGGCCGCTTCATGGAGATCGACCGCCGCCCCACCCGCGACGCGATCATCGCGGCGGTCAGTCCTCGCCCAGCAGCGCCGTGATGTAGCGGCCGACGACGGCGACGACCGGCGCCGGCGGTTTCACGAACTCGATGCCGACCTCACCGGCGGTGTCCGTGTCGAGGTGGCGCACCGCGCGGCCCTTGAGCTGCAGCCGCTGGCCGCCGAGGCCCAGGGTGAGGTCCAGGACGCTGCCCAGGGCGGGCCGCCAGCCGGACTTCGCGGCGCAGCGCATGCCGGAGATGCTCAGGTCGAGCAGGTCCGCCTCGGCGTGCATGGTGCCCTGGGTGAGCACGACCGTGCCCTCCACGGCGGCCCGGTTGTGCCGGCGGCGCTCCAGCCGGTCGGTGACCTGAGCCAGGCTCTCGATCCGGGCGATCGCGGCCCGCACCGCGCCGACGAGCTGCTCCACCGACGCCCGCTGCCGGGCGGCGACCGCGGTGAGCTGCGCGGTGGCGTCCCCGACGGCGTTGACCCCCTGGCTCATGTCGGTGATCACGGAGGCCATCGCGGACGCGTCCGAGCCGAGCGCCTCGACGGTGCTGGTGATCTCGCCGGTCGACTCCTTCGTCTTCGTCGCCAGGTTCTTCACCTCGCCGGCGACGACGCTGAAGCCGCGCCCCGCCTCGCCGGCGCGGGCCGCCTCGATGGTCGCGTTGAGGGCGAGGAGGTTCGTCTGGCCGGCGACCCCGGCGATGAGGTTGGCGATGCCGTCGACCCGGCCGAGGCTGGTGGTGACGGCGTCGATGACGGCGTCGGCGTCCGCGGCGCGGGACACGACGGTGCGGGTGACCCGGTCCGCGGTCGTCGCCTGCTGCTCGATCGCGTCGGCGGCGGCGAGCACGTCACCGGCGTCGGACATGACGGTGCGCAGTTCGGCGAGCGCCGACGCGCTGGTCTCGTCGATGACCTCGCCGGCGCGGCGGCGGACGGTCTGCTCGGCGAGCTGCTGCCGCACGTTCGTCGTCATCAGCTGCGCCTCCTTCAGCTGCCGCTCCCCGGCGAGGCTGGCCTCCTGCTCCTGCAGCGAGTCGAGCATCGCGTCGATCGCCCGGCCGAGGACCGCGATGTCGTCGGTACCGGCCGGGTTGACCCGCAACTGACGGTCGCCGGAGGCGATGATCTCCTCCGTGGTGCGCCGCAGCGGCCCCACCCGTCGGCGCAGCGCCGCTCGTACACCCACCAGCACCCCGACGACGAGCAGCACCGTCGCGACCGAGACGAACAGGAACAGCTTGACGGCCGTCGTGCTCGCCGCCGCGTGGATCGGCCGGGCCGCGACGACCTCCAGGACGATGCTGCCGCCGTTGACGGTGTCGATGACGGCGTCGACCGAGATGTGGTCGGCGCCGAGGACCTTCGTGCCGATGCGCAGGTCGCCGAGCTCGCTGCGCAGCGTCGGCTGCGCGTCGGTGCCGGGGCGGGCCTGCGGGGCGAGCCGCACGGGCAGGTCCAGGGATTTGCTGAGCAGCGCGACGCGGGCCTCGTCGAGGCGTTTGAGCAGGATCAGGCCACCGGACGGGGCGCCCTCGCCGCTGCTGGGGAACGAGCCGACGCCGCAGAACAGGTACGGCACGTCCGCCGACACGACGCCGCACCGCGACTCGCCGGGCCGCGCGGCCGGGTCGAACAGCTTGCGCAGCACCACCGGGTCGCGCAGCTGCGCCGGCGGCTGGACGAACGCCGGCTGGTCCGCGGTCATCCCGCCGACCCGCAGCGTGCCGTCCAGGCTGACGCCGAGCATGCCGTCGATGTCGTTGACGGACTGCTGCGCCTCGGGCGGGAAGTCGGCCGCGAACCCGGCCCCGTCGCTGTTGCCGATGTCGTGGAACGAGTTGTCCCACACCGCATTCGTGGCGCCGAACGCGGTGAGCAGTTGTGCCTGCGAGTTCAGCCCGATCCGGATCCGGTCGGCGTCCTGCGCGACCTGGCGCGCTTCGAGATGCTCGAACGCCCCGGTGGTGATCAGCTGCATCATGAGAAACGCCACGGCGAGACCGGCGAACCCGCCTGCGACCGGCAGCAGCAGGCGGGACGACCGGCGTACGTTGGGACCCACGATGACCACTTCGGCACCGGAGGTCCGGACCTTATCCGTTCAAGTATCCGGACAGGTGATAGGCCTCCGAGTAGGCGTCGTAGGCGTCGGCGCCGGGTCTCGCCTCGGCCGCCGCCTTCTCGGTCACGAACATGGCCCAGTAGAGGTGGCCCTTCCGCAGACCCGGCCAGCCGCCGGGGCGGAACGTGAAGGGCGGCTGCAACGGCCCCTTGGCCCCGTCGACCGGCACGAACGGCCAGATGACCGCGTCGCCGGGATTGACGCTGCCGTTGCCCTGCGAGGCGTCCAGCAGCCACAGCCGGTCCAGCGCCATCGCCGGGCACCCGCCGCCGGGCAGCGCGGTGACCTTGATCGTGTCGCCGACCGGCTCCAGCACCCACGAGTCCGCGCACGAGGAGGGGAACGGGAACGGGCGGGGGTTCTCGACGACCGGGCCCGACGGCTCGGCGCCGAGCGACGCGCCCGGGCTGTCGGGGGCGAACGTGCCGGTGCCGGGCGGGAACGAAAAGCTGCTGATCGGGACCGGCGAACCGGTCACCCTCGGCACGGCGCCGGTCGTCCCCGGTGCCGTGCCGACGCCCTGCGGCCGCACCCCGGCGGACGCGGCGTAGACGGCGAGAATGGTCACGACGGCCGCGGCGAACGTGGCAACCACCGCGAACCGGCGCCTGGTCCGCCGCGGCGCCGGCTCCACGACGTCGGCGTCCTGCGTTTCCGCCCGGGGCCGGCCGGCGCGACGGACCACGTCGGCGAGGCCGCTGTCGCTGTCGGTGCCGCTCTGGCCGGGGTGCATGACGTCGGCGTACGCGCGGCGGATCAGGTCCCTGGCCGGGTCGCTCTGGTCAGTCGTCACCGCTTGCCTCCACGATCTGCTGGAACCGCTGCACGTAGGGTTGAAGGAGCTTGCGCAGCGCCGACACGTGGCTGCGCACCGTGGACTCGCTCATGTCGAGCACCCGCGCGATGTCCGCGGTGCTGTCGTCGTGCAGGAAGAACAGCAGCGCCACCTGCCGCCGCCGGGCCGGCTGCCCGTCGATGACCCGCCGCACCGCCTGCACCAGGCCGGTGCTGTCCGCGACCAGGTCCAGGTCGGTGTCGGCCCGCCCGACGTCGTGCCGCTCGCCGTCCAGGGCGGTGAACCTCGCGTCGAGCACCGCGACCCGCCGCACGTAGTTCTTCGCGGTGGTCAGCACGTACGCGCGCCGCTGCGCGTCACCGAGCCGCCGCAGCTGCGCCCACCGCTCCAGCATCCTGGCGAAGCTCTCGGCGGTCGCCTCCACGCCGAGCTCCCGCCCGGCGAACGCGCACATGAACCGCTGCACCCCCGGCGCGTCCCGCCGGTAGAACTCGGCGAAGTCCGGCGGCGCCACCCCGAGCTCGTGCGTCGTATCGATCATCCGATCCTCCCTCCTACGGAGAGAGCACCGGGCCCCCGGATCCGTCCAACTACGTCGGGCAGTTCGTCTCCAGGAGCCTCTCCGCCGTGCGCCCCCCAGCTCCTCGATCAGCTCCCAGGCCTCGATCGCATGCACCCCGAGCTGCAACGACGCCGCCTGCCGATCCCCCGCGTCCCATCACCGGCCGTCATTGCGTCATCTGTCGGTGCCGAGATGGGCCATCATGGGAGCCGGGTAGCGGGTCCCGCGGGCCGAGTCGGCGGGCACGGCCGCCTCGATGGCCGCGAGGTCCTCGGCGGTGAGGGGGACCGGCACGAGGGCCTCGGCGAGCCGTTCGCGGGTGCGGGCGCCCACGACCGGGACGATGTCGGAG
Organism: Dactylosporangium sp. NPDC005555; assembly: GCF_040605635.1. Lineage (NCBI taxonomy): Bacteria > Bacillati > Actinomycetota > Actinomycetes > Micromonosporales > Micromonosporaceae > Dactylosporangium > Dactylosporangium sp. NPDC005555. The sequence goes on along the minus strand of NZ_JBEXDG010000010.1, from coordinate 211,544 downwards.
CCCTGCGCGGCGACCCACCCGATCGCCAGCTGCGCGACGGTCACACCCTTCGCGGAGGCGACCCCGCGCAGCGCCTCGACGAGGGCGAGGTTGTGCTGCACGTTGCCGTCGGCGAAGCGCGGGCTGTGCGCCCTGAGGTCACCGGTGACAGCGGGACGGTCGGCGCGCCAGTGGCCGGAGAGCAGGCCGCGGGACAGCACCCCGTAGGCCGTCATGCCGATGCCGAGCTCGCGCAGCGTCGGCAGGACGTCGTCCTCCACGCCGCGGGACATCAGCGAGTACTCGATCTGCAGATCCGCGATCGGATGCACGGCGTGTGCCCGGCGGATGATGTCGGCGCCGACCTCGGACAGGCCGATCTCCCGGATCCAGCCTTCCTTGACCAGGTCGGCGAGGGCGCCGATGGTCTCCTCGATCGGGACCGACGGGTCGAGGCGGGCCGGCCGGTACACGTCGATGTGGTCCACCCCGAGCCGCACCAGCGAGTACGCCAGGAAGTTGCGGATCGCGGCCGGTCGCGTGTCGGTGCCGCCCCACTCGTTGGCCGGTCCGCGCAGCGCGCCGAACTTCACGCTCAGCTTGACGCGGTCGCGGTCACCGGGGCGCAACGCCGAAGCGATGAGCAGCTCGTTGTGGCCCATGCCGTAGAAGTCGCCGGTGTCGATGAGGGTCACGCCGGCGTCGATCGCGGCGTGGATGGTGGCGATGCTCTCGGTGCGGTCCGCCGGGCCGTACGCGCCCGACATGCCCATCGCCCCGAGGCCGATCATCGTGGTGTCCATGCCTCCACGGTGCCCCCGGCGCGGGGGCGACGGCAGCGGAGCGGTCTTCGTAGGAGCGCCGGTCCCTGGATGCGCGGGCGTCCGGAGCGCCAGGATGGAGGCATGCAGCGTGACGACCTCGCCGACTTCCTGCGCCGCCGCCGGCTGGCGATCCGCCCCGCCGACGTCGGGCTCGCCGAGGGGCCGCGCCGGCGGACCGCGGGGCTGCGCCGCGAGGAGGTCGCCATGCTCGCGGGCATGTCCACCGACTACGTCGTGCGCCTGGAGCAGGGCAGAAGCGCGCAACCGTCGGCGCAGATGCTGTCGGCCCTGGCGCGGGCGTTGCGGCTCACCGAGGACGAGCGCGACCACCTGTATCACCTCGCCGGCGTGACGCCGCCCCGGACCGTCGGCGGGGTCACCCACCCGCGGGCCGGGCTGCTGCGGATGCTCGACCTGCTCGGCGACACCCCCGCCACGGTCGCGTCCGACCTGGGGGAGACCCTGGCGCAGAACCGGATGGCCATGCTGCTGCTCGGCGACCAGACCCGGTTCCGCGGCGACGAGCGCTTCCACGTGTGGCGCTGGTTCACCGATGCCGATTGGCGGCAGGTGTACCCACCTGAGGACGCCGACCATCACGGCCGGGTGTCCGTCGCCGACCTTCGGGCCACCGCCGCCAGACGGCACGGCGACCCCGACGTCGACGGTCTGGTCACAAGGCTGCTCGCCGTCAGCCCGCAGTTCGCGCGGCTGTGGGGCGAGCACGAGGTCGCCGTGCGCCGCTCGGACCGCAAACGGATCGTCAACCGGCAGGTCGGCGTCGTCCACGTCGACTGCGAGACCCTCGTGACCCCGGACCTCGGGCAGAAGCTCCTCGTCCTCACGCCGCAGCCCGGCACCGACGCCGCGGAGAAGCTCAGGTTGCTCTCAGTGGTCGGATTGCAGCATTTCAGTGCATGAATACCCGCTGGTACCGACTTTCTTCGCGACGAAGATTGACATCTGACAGTTAGCTTTCCTATCGTTTCAGCCACCTGTCATCGTGCCGGTGGCACCGCCTTCGTTGGTCGCGGGTATCCCACCCTGCCCGTCCGCCGCCGGCCGACCATCCGAAGGAGCACCCTCTTGTCCTCCTCGTCGTCGGAATCCGGGGCCGCCCGCCCCGGACGCCACCGGGCTCGTCGCTCGGCATTCGCCGCCGGTGCGATCGCCCTCGCCACCGCCGCCGTCGGTGGTGTCTTCGTCCTGGCCAGCTCGCCCGCCGCGGACGCCGCCGTCCTGCCCAACGGGTTCCGCAGCGTCGGCTACATGCCGTCGTGGGCCGGCAGCGCCAACAGCATCCAGTACAGCAAGCTGACCCACATCAACTACGCGTTCGTGCTGCCGAACTCCAACGGCAGCCTGCAGGGCCTCGACAACCCGTCGAAGCTGCAGTCGATCGTGTCGCTGGGCCACGCGGCCGGCGTCAAGGTCTCCATCGCCGTCGGCGGCTGGAACGACGGCAACGACTCCGGCTTCGAGGGTCTCGCCGGCAACGCGACCGCCCGGACCGCGTTCGTCAACAACATCGTGAACCTGGTCAACCAGTACAACCTCGACGGCGTCGACATCGACTGGGAGTACCCGGACCCGGGCACCTCCGGCAACAACTACACGGCGCTCATGTCGCAGCTCAGCACCGCCATGCACAGCCGCGGCAAGCTGCTCACCGCCGCGGTCGTGTCCGAGGGCGGCACCGCCAACGGCGTCCAGCCGGCCGTGTTCGGCTACGTCGACTGGCTCAACATCATGGCGTACGACGGCGGCAGCCCGCACGCCAACTACGACTGGTCGATCAACGCGGTCAACTTCTGGAAGGGCCGCGGCCTGCCGGCGAACAAGGCCGTGCTGGGCGTGCCGTTCTACTCCCGGCCCGGCTACTACACGTACGCCGACCTCGTGGCCCGCGACCCGGCGAACGCCAACCGGGACTGCACCACGATCAACGGCGTGCAGGAGTGCTACAACGGCCTGCCCACGATCCGCCGCAAGACCACCTGGGCCATGGCGAACGCCGGCGGCATCATGAACTGGGAGCTGTCCCAGGACGCCACCGGCGCCAACTCCCTCGTGAGCGCCATCTACACCACGGCGACCGGTGGCACCCCGCCGACCACCACCCCGCCGACCGGCCGCACCGGCCGGATCACCGGCATCGCCGGCAAGTGCGTGGACGTGGCCGCCGCCTCGTCCGCCAACGGGACCGCGGTCCAGCTGTACACCTGCAACGGCACCACCGCCCAGAACTGGACCGTCGTGTCGGACGGGACGCTGCGCGCCCTCGGCAAGTGCATGGACGTCACCAGCGCAGGCACCGCCAACGGCTCGAAGATCCAGCTGTGGGACTGCAACGGCTCGGGCGCCCAGGCCTGGCAGGCCCAGTCCGACGGGACCCTGCGCAACCCGAGCTCCGGCAGGTGCCTCGACGTGACGGGCAACGTCTCGACCGACGGCACCCGTCTGCAGATCTGGGACTGCTTCGCCGGCGCCAACCAGCGCTGGGTCCTTCCGTAACCAACGCATGAGGAGATGGCCGGCCTTCGGGCCGGCCATCTCGCGTTCAGCTCAGATGGACCGGCAGCGTGGTGGTGCCGTGGATGAGGACGCCGGGGCGCCAGATCAGCTCGGACGGCGGGACGGCCAGGCGCATTGCCGGGAAGGCCGCCAGGAGGTCGCGGAACGCGATCTGCGCCTCGAGACGGGCCAGGGGGGCGCCGAGGCAGTAGTGGATGCCGTGCCCGAACGCCAGGTGCTGGTTGTCGGGGCGGCCCAGGTCGACCGCCGACGGGTCCGGGAAGCGGTCCGGGTCGCGGTCCGCGCTCAGCAGCGAGATCGCGACGACGCCGCCCGCCGGGATGGTGACGCCACCGTACGTGACGGGCTCCATCGCCACCCGGAACGTGGCCGTCTCCACGGGGGACTCCAGGCGCAGGAACTCCTCCACGGCGCTCGGGATCAGCGCCGGGTCGGCGAGGAGCCGCCGGTGCTCCTCGGGGCGGGTCAGCAGGGTCCACATGCCGTTGCCGATGAGGTTGACCGTGGTCTCGTGCCCCGCGATCAGCAGCAGGAACACCATCGACGTGAGCTCGTCCTCGTCGAGGCGGTCACCCTGGTCGGTGGTCGCGATCAGCGCGCTGAGCAGGTCGTCGGCGGGCTCGGCGCGCTTCGCGGCGATCAGGGCCCGCAGGTAGTGCAGGAAGCTCGCGGCGGCGGCCGGCACGCCGGACCGGTCGACCGAACCCGCGACGAGGATCCCCGTCCAGTGCCGGAACTCCGTCTGGTCCTCCTGCGGGATGCCGAGCAGCTCACAGATGACCTGGATCGGCAGCTGGACCGCGTAGTCGTCGATCACGTCGCCGCGGTCGTCGGCGGCCATTGCGGCGATCAGGGCGGCGCTGAGCTCCTCCACCCGGCCGCGCAGCTGCTCCACCCGCCTGGCCGTGAACGCCTTCGCCACGAGCCGGCGCAGCCGGGTGTGGTCCGGCGGGTCGTTGGCGAGCAGATGCCTGGTCAGCGGCGCGCTGATCGCCGGGGCGAGGGCGGCGGCGTTCTGGGTGGCGCCGGCCTGCTTCGACAGCCGCGGGTCGCCGAGCGCGGATCTCGCGTCCGCGTACCTGGTGACCAGCCACATCTCCGTGCCCGTCGGCAGCTGGAGCCGGTGCACCGGCGCCTGCTCGCGCATCGCGGCGTACACCGGATGCGGGTCGTCCCAGAAGTCCTGCGTGAACATCGGCGTACTCGGCGCGGTAGTCACCCATTCACGGTAACCAATCATCACGCGTTCCGGTGTCCCGCTGACGGTGGGTAATGGTGCACGGGGGTGTGCATACTCGGACTGTGGTCGATGCGCGCAACCCCCTGCCGGTGCTGGTCGTCGACGGGGCGGAGTTCTCGGATCTCGACGGGTTCGCACGGGCGTTCTCGGCGTTGCTGGGCGGGGTCGCCTGGGACGGGAACCTGGACGCGTTCAACGACCTGCTGCGCGGGGGGTTCGGGACGCCCGAGGGCGGATGGGTGCTGCGGTGGGTCAACGCCGACCTGTCCCGGGCCGCGCTCGGTCATGAGGCGACCGTGCGGCGGCTGGAGCGGCTCCTCGTGACGAGCGCGCCGTCGAACCGGGCGGACTTCCAGGCGAGGATCAGCAGCGCGCGGCTCGGGATCGGCCCGACGTTGTTCGACGAGATCGTCGGCATCATCCGCCGGCACGGCGACGGCGGCGAGGAGTCCGAGGACGGCGTCGTCCTGGAGCTGCGGTAGCGGGGTCTGGACCTGCCGGGGCGGGGTCGGAGCTCCATCTGACATCGTTGACACACGGCACATCGATGCTCTTTGCTGTACGCAGTTCGTCGGCCCGGTCCGCCAACCGCCCGATCAAGGAGCCTCCCCGTGCGTCTGCTCAGCCGTGCCCTGACGACGGTGGTGGCCCTCAGCGCCGCCGCCGTCGTGCTGCCCATCGCCGCCGAGGCGGCCACCCCCGTCAGGATCATGCCGCTGGGTGCGTCGATCACCTGGGGCACCGGCTCCACCGACGGCAACGGCTACCGGGAGCTGCTGCGCCGGCACCTCGCCGACGACGCCGGCGTCGCGGTCGACATGGTCGGGTCGCAGCGCTCCGGCACCGCCGCGGACAACGACAACGAGGGCCATTCCGGGTACCGCGTCGACGCGGTCGCGGCGGGTGCCGACGCGTGGATCGCCGCCGCGAAGCCCGACGTGGTGCTGCTCAACGCCGGCACCAACGACATGCTGCAGAACTACGACCTGCCGAACGCGCCGGCCCGGCTCAGCGCCCTGATCGACCAGATCCTGCGCGCCGCGCCGGCCGCGACCGTCGTGGTGTCCACGCTCGTGCCCAACCCGGACCCGACGGTGCAGGCGCGGGTCCGGCAGTACAACGGCCAGATCCCGGGCATCGTCCAGGCGAAGGCCACGGCGGGCAAGAAGGTCCGCCTCGCCGACTTCGCCGGCAACCTGACCCTCGCCGACATCGGCACCGACGGCATCCACCCGACCGACGGCGGCTACGCGAAGCTCGCCGACGTGTGGTTCTCCGCGCTGCAGCCGGTCCTCGGCGCCGGCAGGGCGTGGCCGCTGTTCCGCACGGACTTCGGGGCCGCCGCGCCGCCGCTCACGTGGACCAGCACGGTGCAGGCGTCGCTCAACGTCACCGGCTACTGCTGCGGGCTGACGTCGATGGAGTCCGCCCGCCGGGCCGAGATCGCACGCGGCACCTACGCCCTCATGTATTCCGGCACCGACACCAGCGCGGCCGGGTCCTACTCGTACAACCGGATCTTCGACGTGCACCTGCGGCTGACGACCACCACGACGCTCACGTACTGGATCTATCCGCAGTCGGTCAACGGCACGTTCGTGGCGCTCGACCTGGCGCTCACCGACGGCCGGTCGCTGCGGGACTCCGGCGCCGCCGACCAGTTCGGCGTCAGGGCGCACCCGCAGTTCCAGGGCGAGGGCCGGCGCCTGGTCGTCGGGCAGTGGAACCAGGTGCGGGTGAGCCTCGCGGCGCTCGCCGGCGGCACCGTCGACCAGATCCGCGTCGGCTACGACCAGCCCGCCGCCACCGGCACGTTCCGCGGCTACGTCGACGACATCCAGGTCGTCAACGCACCGCTGTGAGCACCTTCGGCAGCGCCGCCCGGGTGACGGTGACCAGACGGTCGCGCAGGTCCTGCTTCTGCGCGGCCGTCCAGCCAACCTTGTCCTGGCGGTCGACGGTGAGGTGGACCTCCCAGACGAGGTTGCCGTCCCGGACGCCGAGCCGCAGCGTCGTCATGGTCCTCGCCTGAGCGGTGGCGCCCTTCATCTCGAAGACGACCGCCTCGTCACCGAGGTCCGGCAGCTGTACCGGTTGCTCGTTGAGCGCGGCGTCGCCGCTGACGCGTTGCTTGTAGTCGTACTCGGCGGTGGACTGCTCCGGCGTGACCCGGACCTCGGCGGAGAAGGTGGCCCGCACCATCCCGTTGTCGTGCAGCCGCACGGCCTGGCACGACGAGCTGCCGGCCGCCGCCATCACGTTGCGCCGGGGCGAGGGGGCGGAGGCCTCCCGCTCGTACAGGGCGAAGAACGGCGACAGGTCGATGCTGTCGCAGAGGTTGTCGGGCACCTTGGCGAGGTCGTAGCGGGCGGGCGCGACGGAAGGGCCGTTCCACGGGTCGTCGTCGCCGTCGGAGGGCAGCTGGTTGAGCAGCAGTGCGCCGGCCGCCACGACGAGGACGACCGCGGCCATCCCGGCGATCAGGCGCCTGCGCGACCGCGGGCGCCGCCGGGCCATCGCCGGCACCCGGACCGTCGGCTCCTCCCCGACGAGCGGTCCGGCCGGAACCCCTGAAGGAGCCACGGAAGAAGCCCCGAAAGAAGCCCCGGGACGGGCCTCGGGACGGACCGTGGCACGCGGGGCGGCGGCGATCAGGGCGCCCTCGGCGACCACGAGCTCCGGCTGCTCCGCCACGACCGGCGGGATGCCCAGCGCCTCGTGCAGCATCGTCGCGACGAGCGGGATCCGGCTCGACCCGCCCACCAGGAACAGCGCCGTGATCTCTGCGGGCCGCACGCCGTCCTCGGCGAGCAGCCCCTTCACCATCGCGACGCTGGGCCGCAGCACGGGCCGCATCAGGCCTTCCAGCTGCTCCCGCCCGAGCGGCACCTCCCTGCCGAGCGCCGGCACCATGATGACGGTGCCGCTCGCGCGGGACAGCATCTCCTTCGCCGAGCGCACCTCGTCCCACAGCCGCCGCCGGGTCGCCGCGTCGGTCCACAGCCGCCCGTAGGTCGCCTCCAGGAAGCCGACCACGGCCGCGTCGACGTCCAGGCCGCCGAGGTCGTTGAGCCCGGCGGACGCGAACGGCTCGAAGCCGTCCGGATGCCGCCGCAGCAGGGTCACGTCGCAGGTGCCGGCGCCCAGGTCGTACACCATGACGCAACCGTGCACAGGGATCTCCTGCGTCGTGGCGAGGAACGTCGCGGCGGCCACGGGCTCGGGCACGAGCCGCACGTCGTCGAAGCCCGCGAGGCGCGCGGCGTCGGTGAGCAGCGCCCGCCGGCCCGCGCCCCAGTCGGCGGGGTGCGTGAGCGTGACGTCGCTGACCGGTCCGGCGACCCTGGTGGCCTCGGCTGCGACCCGCCGCAGGACCGCCGCGACGAGATCCCGGACGCCGACCTCCGCGTCGCCGAGCAGGACGCCGCCGTCGTCGACGCGCCGCTTCGGGTTGGGCTCGAGGCGCTCCGGGAAGCTGTGCGCCAGGTGCGCCGCGTCGCGGCCGGTGTGCAGGCGGCCGTCGGGGCCGAGCAGGACCGCGGAGGACAGCAGCGGCGAGCCGTCGAACAGCAGCTGCTGCACGCGACCCTCGGGCCGCCGCAGCACCGCGATCGTCGTGGACGTGCCGAAGTCGATGCCCAGCCGGAACCGCGGCACGTCGA
>NZ_JBEXDG010000010.1:0-203207 GCF_040605635.1 Dactylosporangium sp. NPDC005555 | reverse complement strand
CGATGCGCGCGGACGTGCCGGAGTCGATGCTCGGCCGGGACTGCGGTGCCTCGATGCGCGCGGACGTGCCGGAGTCGATGCTCGGCCGGGACTGCGGTGCCTCGATGCGCGCGGACGTGCCGGAGTCGATGCTCGGCCGGGACTGCGGACGCGTCATGGCGCGCGACTCTAACGCATCCGGTGCGCGGTTCGGCATACTGCTCCGATGGATCATGTGGCGCAGCGCCGGGAGATGGCGGACGCGGTCGGTGAGCAGGTCGGACCGGGCCGTGCCGTCCGCCACGTGCGGGATCTGGACGCCGGCGGGGTGCCGGTCCGGCTGTACCGCGATACCGACGCGACGACCCCGGTGATCCTGTTCGCGCACGGCGGCGGCTGGGTCGCCGGCGACCTCACCACCCACGACGGACTGTGCCGGCTGCTCGCCGCGGAGACCGGCTGGGCCGTCCTCGCGGTCGACTACCGCCGCGCGCCGGAGGCCCCGTTCCCGGCGGCGTTCGAGGACATCGACACCGTTTCCGGCTGGCTGCGGGTGTACGGCCGGCAGCACGCCCTCGATCCCACCGCGGTCGTCGTCGCGGGCGACTCCGCCGGTGGCCTCCTGGCCGCGGTGACCGCCCGCCGCGAACGCGACGCCGGCCGGGACCTCCTCGCCCAGGTGCTCATCTGCCCCGTCCTGAGCCCGGCGCTGGACTTCCCCGATCTCGGCAACGACGGCCTGCAGCCCGACGAGATGGCCGGCTACTGGGACGCGTTCGCCCCGCCGGGCGTGGACCGGCACCAGCCCGACCTGGACCCGTTCCTCGCCGACCCGGCGGGCCTGCCACCGGCGGTCATCGTCACCGCGGAGCTCGACATCCTGCGGGACGAGGCCGACCGGTACGCGGCGTGGCTCGCCTCGGCCGGGGTGCCCGTCATCGCCACCCGGTGGCAGCACACGTTCCACAACTTCCCGCGCAAGCTCGCCCTGACCCGGGACGCGGCCGTCGCCGTCGCCCACATCGCCGCCGCCCTGCGCGCGCTGACGAACGCGGGGCATCCGGGCGGCCGGTGACGGCCGTAGCATCGACGGCGTGCGCTACTGGGGCGTCGTCGTCCTGCTCTTCGCCGGCCTCGTCGGGGCGGCGCTCTACTTCGGCGACGAGATCGGCCCGCCGGAGACCCGGCACCGCCCGACCGCGTATTCGGACCTCGGCGAGGGCGGCGACCCCGACACCATCATGATCGGCTTCGAGTGGCCGCACGACGGCTGGTGCTCGGGCCAGTTCTCGATCACCGCCGCCGAGACGTCGACCGAGGTCCGCGTGCACGACATCGTCAGCCGCACCCCGAAGCCCGGCGCCGACTGCGCCGGGCTCGGCTCAGACGGCAAGATGGCGTGGGAGGCCCTGACGCTGTCCGCGCCGCTCGGCGACCGCAGGGTCGTCCGCGCCGACGACAGCGCCGCCCTGCCGTACCAGCGCCGCGGACCGGGCTGACGCGGTTGGCATGAACGTGCGAGTCGCCCGGGCCGCGACCCGGCGATGCTCCTCGGTATGGCTTACTCCGCTTACCCCGCATACCCGCAGCAGCAGGCATACGCGATGCGCACCACCGCCCCGGCCTCCCTGCACGTCGTCGCGATCTTCCAGTACCTCGGCGGCCTGCTGACCCTGGGTGTGGCCGCGCTCTTCGTCTTCGCCGCCTCCGAGTTCTCCGCCCAGTTCGGCGACCGGCTCGGGACCTACGGGTCGACGCTCACCCCGGCCGTCGCGGTCGTCGTCGGCGTCTTCACCCTGATCGGCCTCACCGCGATCGTCCTGGGCCGCAAGGTCCAGCGCGGCCGCAACTGGGCCCGGATCGTCCTCATCGTCCTCAACGTGCTGAGCCTCGCGTCGGTCGCCTGGCAGGTGTACAGCACGTCCCCGCTCACCCCGTCGACGATCGTCAGCGCGGCGTTCCCGGCGCTGTTCCTGATCCTGCTCAACACCCGCGCCGCCCGCTCCTGGTGCCGCTACCGCACGTACTGACCGCGTCTGCGCCGTCTGCGACGCGCCGCTGCCGGGGTGACGGCGGGTCAGCCGACGGTGGCGGGGTCGGTGCTGCTCAGGTGGGCGGCGAGCTGGTCGGCGGGCATGGGGCGGCCGAAGTGGTAGCCCTGGGCGTAGCGGTAGCCGAGGCGGCGCAGGACCTCGGCCTGGGCCTCGGTCTCGACGCCCTCGGCGACGGCGCGCAGCCGCAGTCCGTCGCTGATGCCGATGAGGGCCTCGGCGATGACGGAGCGGTCGCCCTGGTCGGTGATGTTGTCGATGAAGGACTTGTCGACCTTCAGCAGGTCGACGGGGCAGGTGCGCAGCAGGCCGAGGGACGAGTGGCCGGTGCCGAAGTCGTCGAGGGCGACGTTGACGCCGAGGCGTTTGAGCTGGTGCAGCTCCTCCAGGCCGGGGCCGCCGTCGAAGACCGCCGTCTCGGTGACCTCGACGGTGAGGTGGCGGGGGTGCAGGCCGGCGCTGAGCAGGGTGGCCTGGACCTGGGCGGCGAAGCCGCTCTCGCGCAGCTGGCGCGGTGACACGTTGACCGACACGTATTCGAGCGCGCCGAGCTCGTCGCGCCAGCGGGCGGCCTGGCGGCAGGCCTCGGTGAGGACCCACTGGCCGACGGGGACGATGAGGCCGGTGCGTTCAGCGGCGGGGATGAACAGGTCGGGGCGGATCATGCCGCGCTCCGGGTGCTGCCAGCGCACGAGTGCCTCGACGGCGACGGTCCGCGCGTCCGAAAGCCGCACGATCGGCTGGTAGTGCAGCCGCAGCTGGCCCGTGTCCAGGGCGATCCGCAGGTCGGCGGCGGTGCGGGCCTGTTCGGCGCTGTGCCGGTCCATGCACGGCTCGTAGGTGACCCGGCGACCCTTCCCGCGGGCCTTCGCCGCGTACATGGCGACGTCCGCGCGTCGCAGCAGCTCCTCCGACGAGGTGGGGTGCCCTCCGGAGCCGAGGGCCAGGCCGATGCTCGCCTCGACGACGAGGGCGTGCCCGGCCGCGTCGAGGGGGCGGCGCAGCTCCGCGGTCACCCCCGCGAGGACCTGCAGCGCGTGAGGTTCGTCGACGGTGCGGAACACGAGGGCGTACTCGTCGCCGCCGAGCCGGGCGACGAGGCCCCCCGCCGGGCGCAGCTGGGTGAGGCGTTCGGCGACGGCGGTCAGCAGCGCGTCGCCGACCGCGTGGCCGAGGTCGTCGTTGATGCCCTTGAAGTCGTCGACGTCGACGAGCGCGACGGCGACCGCGTCCTCGTCCGCGTCCGCCGCTGCGACCGCTGACAGGATCTCGCCGGTGTACTGCATGAGCAGCCGCCGGTTGGCGAGCCCCGTCAGCGCGTCGTGGGTGGCCTGCCAGGCGAGGGTCTGCTGGTACTCCTCGAGCTCGTGCAGCCGGCTGTCGAGGGTGTCGACGAGGATCGCGTTGTCGCGCAGGGCGGCGGCCTGCCTGGCGGCGACGAGCAGCACCAGCACCACGGTCCCCAGCGCGACGCCGAGCACGTCGTCGCCGCCGCCGGCCGCGTCGGCGAGCAGCAGGACACCGGTGGCGAAGACCGCGAGGTACGCGACGATCGGCCGCCGCTGCCGCCGCTCCGACACGGGTGGCGGTGCCCCGGCGGCGCGCCGCTGCCGGTCGGCCGCCAGGCACAGGACGAAGCAGGTGAGGGGCAGCACGACCGGGGTGCCGTTGAGGTACGGCCGGTCGGTGAGCAGCGGGGTGAGGGCGCCGCCGGTCGCGCCGCCGCCGCCGGCGAGCGCCAGCAGGTAGAGGGCCCTGCGGTCGAGCGGGCCGGTGCCGGTGAACGCGACCTTGACGAAGGCGAACACGCACACCGACCCGGTGGCGATCAGCGCGAGGACCGCCCAGGTGCCGGTGGTGTTGCCGCCGGACCAGCGCTCCCAGTGCCGGAAGATGAAATGCCAGGCGAAGGTGATCACGGTCACCAGGACGGTGGCGGTATCCAGGCCGAAGCGCAGCCACTCGCCGCGGCTGCGCTGGGCGCCCGGGATCCGCAGCAGGCCCCACAGCATGACCAGCAGGCCCATCAGGTACACGGCCGCGGTGACGCCGCTGATGTGCTGCGAAGCGACGCGCTCCAGGAGCATGTCGGCGGCGTTGCTGACGCCGCCGAGCCCGATGAGGACCATGCCGAGCCCGATGTGCCGCCAGAAGCGTCTCGCGGCGGGGGCCAGGCCCGGCGCGACGCCCGTCGTCCAGCACGCGCGCACCGCCAGCCCCACGGCCAGGGGCAGCGCGATCCAGCTGACCAGCGGCGGCGTGTGGCGGGTCAGGCCCACCCCGAACCAGACCTCCGACAGGACCAGCACGACGGCGGCCCCGAGGACCACAGGACGCCAGCCGGCCACGCTTCTCACACTGGTCGGCATCGGCACGCGAAACCCGATCGTGAATGAAAACTCAGCCGCCACTCAGCGGATCCACAGATTCGTGACGCACAGTTGAGGCAATGTCCCGCCCGGTCACTGGAGGCGTCCAATGGGTCTCGTTCTCGGCATCGTGAGTCTGGTGCTGCTGCTGGTGCAGCTGTTACTGGTCGCGCGCGCCATCCTCGACTGGAGCGTGGTCCTGGCCGGACCGTCGGCCGAGGGCTCGATCCGCTCGCGGCTGTCGGCCGGCGTGTTCGCGGTCACCGAGCCGATCCTCGCGCCGGTCCGCCGGGTCCTGCCACCGCTGCGACTCGGCGGCGTCGGCATCGACCTGGCCTTCATCGTCGTCTTCCTGGCGATCATCGTCCTGCGGGCGGTCATCGGCCTGATCTGACCGTTCTCCCGCGACGCCCGCCCGCCACCCGGCGCGGCGGGCGTTTCCGTGTCCGGACCCCGCCCGGATCGATGCCCATGGCAAATGTCAAGTATTGACAGAACTCGGGGGAGCGACCAACCTCTCCAGCAAGGAAGCCTCGCAACCTTCCACCAGATTCGATCGAGCTCGACCCCACCCCGGCGATCGGCGCGCCGGGACAGCGGCACGTCCCCCGTCCCCCGCCCAACCCACCGAAACCAGCCGCACACGCCACGGCGCACCGACGCGGGTGCAGCCGGCGGTCGCGGCTCGCCGGGTGGCACCTGATCGGAGCGTTTGTGAGCAGACTGAGGTTGAGGACCCTGCTGGTAGCGGTTACGGCGGCGGTCGCCGGCCTGCCCGCTGTGCCGGCGCACGCGGCCGTGCCGGCGGACCTGACCACGCTGGTCAACCCCATGATCGGCACCCAGAAGGAGGGCAACACCTTCCCGGGTGCGGCGCTGCCGTTCGGCATGGTGCAGGTCAGCCCGGACACCGGCCACGGCACCGGGTACAACTACGACCACGGCAAGGTGTGGGGCTTCTCCAACACCCACCTGTCCGGCGTCGGCTGCCCCGTGCAGGGCGAGGTGCCGCTCATGCCGACGATCGGCGCGGTCAACTCCGCCGACCCCAACACCTACGGGCAGACGCTCAACCACGCGCAGGAGCAGACGACCGCCGGCTACTACCGCCTCGCCACGCCCAACGGGGTCACCACCGAGCTGACGGCGACGCTGCGCAGCGGCTGGCAGCGGTACACCTTCCCCGCGAGCACCCAGTCCAACGTGCTGTTCAACACCGCGCAGGCCCGCGGCAGCGGCACCGGCGCGCAGTCCTCGTCGATCTCGATCGTCGGCGGTGACACCGTCGAAGGGTCCGTGACCACCGCCGGGTTCTGCGCCGACGCGCCCGCGCACACCGTGTACTTCTCGGCGAAGTTCAGCCGGCCGTTCGCGTCGTTCGGGACCTGGTCCGGCACCACGTTCACCGGCGGCAGCCGCGCGTCCAGCGGCACCGGGGCGAAGGGCGGCTGGGTCCGCTTCGACACCTCGTCGGACCGGGTCGTCACCGCGAAGGTCGGCCTCTCGTACACCGGGATCGCCGGCGCGCAGGCCAACCTCACCGCCGAGACCAGCGCCGCCGGCTTCAACTTCGACACCATCCGCAACGCGGCCCGCGACACGTGGAACGCCAAACTGCACAAGGCCGAGGTCGACGGCGGCAGCACCGACCGGCAGGTCGCGTTCTACACGTCGCTGTACCACTCGCTGCTGCACCCGAACCTCGCCGGCGACGTGAACGGCTCCTACCGCGGCTTCGACAACGTGGTGCGGACCGCGTCCGGGTACACGCCGTACCAGACGTTCTCGCTGTGGGACACCTACCGGGCACAGAACCAGCTCGTCGCGCTCCTGGAACCACAGGTCGCCCGCGACTACGGGCTGTCGCTGCTCGCCGTCGACCGTGAGCTCGGCTGGCTGCCCAAGTGGTCGCTGGCGAACACCGAGACCAACACGATGACCGGCGACCCCGTCACCCCGTTCCTCGTCGACCTGTGGGCGCGCGGCCTGCTCAACGGATACGAGTCGCAGGTGTACGCCGCACTGCGCAAGAACGCGATGGGCGTACCGACGAACATCAACGGGCGCAACGGCAACCCCTACTACATGTCGCTGGGCTACATCCCGACCGGCGTCACGTGCGGCCCGGTCCTGCCGATGGACCACGACTGCAAGTTCCCGAGCTCCGCGACCCTGGAATACGCGGCGGCCGACTCGTCCCTCGCCATCATGGCCCGGGGCCTGGGCAACACCGCGGACGCGACGATGTTCGAGGCACGCGGGCAGAACTACCGCAACCTGTTCGACCCGTCGATCGGCTTCTTCCGCCCGCGCAACGCCAACGGCGTCTGGGGCCCGTCCTACTCGCCGACCGACGGCGCGCACACCTTCCACGAGGCGGGCGCCTACCAGTACCAGTGGCTCGTCCCGCAGGACCCGGACGGCCTCGTGTCACTGCTCGGCGGCAAGACCGCGGCGAACAACCGGCTCGACAGCTTCTTCGCCTACAACAACCTGCTGACCGACCCGTCGGGGACCGCGCACAACACGTGGGTCAACGGCGCCTACGACTACTACAGCTTCACCACCTACAACCCGAACAACGAGCCCGACCTGCTCGCGCCGTACACGTACCTGTGGACCGGGCAGCCGTACAAGACCTCCACGGTGCTGCGGGCCGCCTACACGCTCTTCACGAACGGCCCCAACGGCGTCACCGGCAACGACGACCTCGGCACGATGTCGGCGTGGTACGTGTTCTCCTCGCTCGGCCTGTACCCGCTGATGAACGGCGCCAACTTCTACGGCGTCAGCACGCCGCAGTTCCCGTCCGCGAAGGTCACGATCGGGTCGTACGGCAGCCAGCAGGGCGGCGTCCTCAACATCACCGCCCCGTCGGTCAGCGACAGCAACCGCTACATCGCCTCGGCGTCCCTCGGCGGCAGCGGATTCAGCCGTACGTGGCTGTCCCAGTCCGACATCGCGCACGGCGGGAACCTCGCCTACACGGTGTCCGGCACGCCGGGCTCGTGGGGGACCGGCGCCGGCGACACCCCGCCGTCGTCGAACCACACGTCGCCGCCGGCCCCCGCGGTGAACCTGGCGCTGAACAAGGCGGCGACGGGCTCCACGGCGTGCGCCGCCGACGAGTCGGCCGCGAAGGCCGTCAACGGCAGCGTCACCGGCGGCAACCCGGACAAGTTCTGCTCCACCGTCGCCGGCGCCTACCTGCAGGTCGACCTCGGGTCCGCCGCCTCGGTGAACAAGGTCGTCGTCAAGCACGCCGGCGCGGGCGGCGAACAGGCCGCCTTCAACACCAGGGCGTTCACGGTGCAGCTGTCCACCGACGGCAGCACCTGGAGCACCCCCGTCACCGTCACCAACAACGCGGACCCGGTGACGATCCACCAGTTCGCGTCGACGACGGCCCGGTACGTGCGGGTGAACGTCACCACGCCGACGCAGAACACCGACGGCGCGACCCGCGTCTACGAGCTGGAGGCGTACGGCTCGGCGACCGTGCCGACGAACCTCGCCCTGAACCGGCCCGCCACCGGCTCCACGGCGTGCGCCGCCGCCGAAGGCCCCGAGAAGGCCGTCAACGGCAGCACCGGCGGCGGCAACACCGACAAGTTCTGCTCCGGCGTGGCCGGCGCGTGGCTGCAGGTCGACCTCGGCTCCACCCGCGCGCTGAGCCGCTTCGAGGTGGCCCACGCCCAGGCCGGCGGCGAGTCCGCGGACTACAACACGAAGGCGTTCACCATCCAGGTGTCCACCGACGGCACCAACTGGACCACCCCGGTGACCGTCACGAACAACACCGCGGCGAACACCACCCACCCGGTGAGCGTCTCCGGCCGCTACGTCCGGCTCAACATCACCACCCCGACGCAGACCGCCGACACCGCGACCCGCATCTACGAGCTGCGGGCCTTCGGCTGACCGGACCCCCTGGGGCGGGGGAACGCCCCGGCACGATCCACTGGGATCGTGCCGGGGCGCCTCCGTCCGTGGCTCAGAGCGTGCCCTCGCGGCGGGCCCGGGTGACACCGAACACGGCGAGGCCGGCCGTGAGGAGACCGCCGAGGCCCATCAGGGCGAGCACCCCGGTCCGCGTGCGGTGGGCGCCGCCGGTGGCCGCCTCGGCGGCGGGCGCGGCGGGGGTACCGTCGGGGAGGCCGAGCAGACCGCCGAAGCCGCCGGTCGTGCCGCGCTGCTGGCCGGCGGTCGCGGGCTGGGCGGTGTCGCGGCCCTTGTCGGCGGTGCTGCCGGTGCCCCTGTCGGTGCCCTTGGTCCGGGGCTTCGAGTCGACGGCGGTCCGTGCCGGCGGGCCGGCCGGGTCGCTGCGGGTGAAGCCCGGGGTGATGATCTTCACGCCCGACCGGGCCTGAGCGGGCTGGGCGGCCACCGACGGCTGGACGGCCGTGGTGGACCGGGCGGTGACGTCGGCGGCGAGCGCCGCCGGGGCGGACGTCTCGCTGGGCTTGGAGACGCCGGCGCCGAGGACCCCGACCGCACGCACGACGAACGTGTAGGTGGTGCCCGCCGCCAGACCCTTCACGGTGCAGCTGGTCGCGGCGTTGGTCGGGGTCTGGCAGGTCCTGGTCCTGTCCTCGACGGCGGTGGCCTCGAAGTGGTCGACGATGCCGGTCGCGCTGACGTCGACGCTCCACGACACGGTCAGCGCCGACGGGCCCGACATGGTGACGGTGACCGCCTTCGGTGGAGCCGGCGGCCCGACCGACACCGGGGCCATCGGCGCCACCGTGCTGTCCGGGTCGGTTGAGCTCGCGGTCCCCGGGCTGCCCGCCGCCGAGCCGGGTGCCGAGCCGTTCGCCGACCCGCTCGCTGAGCCACTTGCCGAGCCGTTCGCCGACGGGTCGCCGGTTGCGGGGCTGGTCGCGGCCGGTGGGGTCGTGGAGGCGATCATGCCGTCGGAGGTGGGCGGGGTCGCCGCGGGTGCCTTGTGCGGGGTCTTCGGCTTGGACCCGGTGCCGACCTTGTTCCGAGCGGCGACCCGGGCGTTCGTCTTGGCCTTCGACTTCGCCCTGGCCTTGGCCTTGCTCGTCCTGCCGGTCTTGGCATCCGCCTTGACGTCGGGCTTGGCGTCGGATCTGGGGGTCGAGCCGGCCTTCGGGCGGGCGGGGACCTTGCCGGCCTTGCGGTCGCCGGCCTGCCGTCCGCCGTCCGCCGCGTGCACGCCGTGCGTCCGCGTCGCCGGGCCGCCGTCCGGGCTGGGACGGTTGAACGCGAACGCCGTGCCGCCGGTCGTGCCGACGACGACGACGCCGACGGCCGCGAGGGCGAGACCGGCCCGGACGGCTCGCCCGGGCCCGAGCAGGCCGCGGCGGGCGGGGCGCGGGGCGGATCTGGTCAGCACGGGAATCGGTCCCCCTCGGGAGCATTCTGGACAATCACCTACTTACGGCAATGTAGTAGTTACGCAGCGTGTCTGGGGTGCATTCGCTCCTGCTGGTGCCAGAGTGAGAGGATCCGTGCTGGTCACCATCGGGTAAAGGACGCAACCCCGGGCCGGTGCCGGTGGTCAGACCAGCATGAGACGCATCGCGCTGG
This sequence comes from Dactylosporangium sp. NPDC005555, assembly GCF_040605635.1. Lineage (NCBI taxonomy): Bacteria > Bacillati > Actinomycetota > Actinomycetes > Micromonosporales > Micromonosporaceae > Dactylosporangium > Dactylosporangium sp. NPDC005555. Next base: position 193,255 of record NZ_JBEXDG010000010.1, on the reverse strand, counting down.
TCGTGGTCCTCGTGCTCGCCGGCTGCGGCGGCACCCCGCAGGGCCCGGCGGTGACCGCGCCGTCCTCCGCGAAGACCGCACAGGCGGCGCCGGGTCCGACCGACCGGCGCTGCGCGGACCCGGAGCTCAACGACAAGCAGGTCGCGTTCCCCGGCACCGGCGGCCACCTGACCGGCCTGCTCCTCGGCACGGGCGGCACGGTGCTCGTCCTGGCGCCGCAGGCGAGCGCCGACGCCTGCTCCTGGCTGTCCTGGGCCAAGCAGGAGGCCGCCGCCGGCTTCCGGGTGCTCGCGTTCGACTTCTCCGGAGAGGGCCGCTCCCAGCGCGGCAGCGGCACCAGGCCCTCCGACGACGTGCTGTCGGCCGTGGCGTACACGCGGACCCTCCAAGGCGTGCGACGGATCGTCCTCGTCGGTGCCTCCCGCGGCGGCACGGCCGTCCTCGTCGCGGCAGCCGCCGCCACCCCGCCGGTCACCGCCGTGGTGAGCCTGTCCGCGCCAGACACCTACGCGGGGGAGGACGCCGCCGCCGCGGTGCCGAAGATCGCGGCGCCGGTGCTGTTCGTCGCCGCGACCGGCGAGTCGTCGTTCGCGGCCGCGGCCCAGACGATGTACGACGCCACCACCGACCCGCGCCGCCGCATCGCCCTCGTCCCGGGCAGCCTGCACGGCACGTCACTGCTCACCATCGCCGCCGACGGCGCCCCGGAAGCGGCGGCAGCGGTCACCGGCTTCCTGGCGGCGAACGCCGCCGCGTAGCCGCGCCGGACCGCCCCGTCGCCGGCGGCCGGGGCGGTCCCGCCATGGTGCTGACCACAGGGCTCTTCGATTCTCGAGATCGGCGGGTGGTGCCGCCGGTAGGCTCGCTGGTGCCGGCTCCCTCCCCCTGGTCTGGACCTCGACCCACCACCCCGGAGGTCTTTGAAGCCATGCACACCGCAGCCTCGACCCCGAACGCCAACTACGGCTATCCGGTCCCCGGTCCGCAGCAGCCGACCGGCCAGGCCGTCATGGACAACGTCTTCTTCGTCGGCGCCGACGACTGGGAGCGCATCCGCGCGCAGGAGCGCTTCGACCACATCGTCATCGGCACCGGCCACTGCGGCCTCGCGTTCGCCGAGCAGGTCCTGCAGCGACGGCCCGACGCCCGGATCTTGATGCTGGAGCGCGGGACGTTCTTCCTCGCCGAGCACTTCCAGAATCTGCCGCTGCCCTACGAGCAGACCCTCGGCGGACTGTCGGAGACCTTCCCGTGGACGCTCTCGTCCCGCACCGTCAACGGTAAGCACATCCGCTGGCAGCACGGCATGGTGCCGTTCGTCGGCGGCCGGTCCATCATGTGGAGCGCATGGTGCCCACGGCCGACGGAGGCGGAGATGGCCGGCTGGCCACGGCCGGTCATCGACGCCGCCCACGAGTACTTCGGGTCCGCGGAGCGCCTCCTCAACGTGGTGTCCGCGAACGACATCGACGGCGGCCCGTCCAACCCGGCCGCAGTGCCGCCGCCCGGCTCCCGGCCGGTCTTCGGCGTGCTGCAGCACCGGCTCACCGAGCGGCTCGGCGCGGAGCTCGGCCGGATCCCGGCCGCGACCCGGGTCATGGCCGCGCCTCTGGCGGTCGGCGCGCCGCAGCTGCACGGGCTGGACTTCGACAAGTTCGCCACGCCCGGGCCGCTGCTCGGTCTCGTCGACAAGCAGCGCAAGCTCGCCGTCGAGGGCCACGGCAGCCCGCTGCACATCCTCACCGACTGCACCGTCCGGCGGGTCGTCTCGCAGGACGGCCGGGCCACCGCCCTGGACACCAGCCGCGGCATGATCACCGTCGGCGACGCCGACGTCGTCCTCGCCATGGGCACGCTGCCGCCGACGACGCTGCTACTCAACTCGTTCCCGCAGCTGCAACGGGCCGGGGAGCGCTTCACCGCGCACTTCATCAGCGCCGTCGTCGCCCGGGTCCCACGGCAGGACTTCCCGTACGCCGACGAGATCGGCGACCTGGAGCTCGGCGCGATCTACCTGGCGGGCCTCGACGAGGGCAGCCAGGGCCAGTTCCACGTGCAGCTGACCGTGCTCGCCGACCGGGACCCGCAGAAGAACGCGCAGACCGCGGCCCGGCACATGCCGGACGTCGTCGCGACCGCCACGCCCGAGCAGCTGCGGTCGTCCACCGACCACGTGGTGTTCGTGTGCGCGGTCCTCGGCGAGCTCGACGCCGACAACCCCGACAACTGGCTGCACCGGCACCCCGACGGCCCGAACGCCGCCGACCCCACCACCAACGTGCTGCTGCAGGTCGTGCAGAACGACCGGGACGGCTCCACGTGGGACACGATGGACACGGCGACGTTCGCGATGCTGGAGGAGGTCCTGTCGGTGAAGGGCCCCGGCCGCGTCGAGTACTGGCACGTCGACCCCGACGGCCGGCACGGCCGCTGGCTGCCGCAACGCCCGTCCACGGAGCAGATCCGGGTCCCGGCGCTGGTCCACGAGGGCTCCACGCTGTGGATCGGCGAGCACGACGACGCGCCCGTCGGCCTGGACTACCGCCCCCGCGGCGTCGGCAACGTCTACGTCACCGGCGGGTCGCTGTGGCCGCGCAGCGGGTCGTGGAACCCGACGATGACGATGGTCGCGCTCGCCCAGCACCTCGCGGACCTGCGCACCGACGAGGCGAAGAACCGGGTCCGCGACCCTTACGGCTCCCTCGAACAGCGGCACACCTCGTACACGATGAGCTGAGACCCTTATCCTGCAACGGTGAACTGGCTCGATGTCATCGGATGGGTCGGATCGGCGGTGCTCGTCTGGTCGCTGTCCCAGGCCCGGCTCCTGCGCCTGCGCGTCCTGAACCTCATCGGGTCCGTCGTCCTGGTCGTCTACAACGCCGCGTTGAGCGTCTGGCCGATGGTCGGCCTCAACGCGGCGATGACCGGCATCAACGCGTTCCACCTGTACCGGATGCACAGGACCCGCCACGACGACGCGACCTACACCGTCGTGCCGGTCGGCACCGACGACACGTTCCTCGCCCACGTGCTGCGCGTGCACTGGGCGGACCTGGCGAAGTTCAACCCGTCGTTCGGCTTCGACGACGCCCCCGGCCGTGCCGCGTTCCTGATCATGCGCGGCGACGAGGTCGTCGGCGTCCTCATCCTGCGGCCCGCGTCCACGGGCGTGGCGCAGATCGAGCTCGACTACGTCACGCAGCGCTTCCGCGATGTCAGCCCCGGCGAGTTCGTCTTCCGCAGCAGCGGCCTGCTCACCGCGCTCGGCTACCACCGCGTCCTGACCCCGCCGGGGATGGTCGCCCCGTACTACGGCCGCCTCGGCTTCCAGCGCACCGGCGACCACTACGAATTGGAGCTCGTCGACTAGTCTTTCCGCCCGGCGCCATTTTCCATGATCCGGAAGAGATGTTGTCGCCCCGGCGACGACAAGTCTTCCGGATCATCGAGAGCCCACCCGAGGTGGCCGGTCAGGACTCGCGGGGGGCGGGGAGGCCGGCGGTCTCGGCGGCGAGGCGGGCGTGGCCGTCGAAGAGGGCGTCGCGGCCGGCCTCGTCGATCCAGTCGAAGTGGCCGAAGGCCTCCAGGGCGGCGAAGCCGTGCAGGGTCGACCAGGCGTGCAGCATGGCCTGGAAGGTCTCCGCGGAGACCGGCACGCCGGTCTGCTGGTGCTTCTGCTCGGCGCACGCGGCGATCGCCGGGTGCACGTCGCGCAGCCGGGGTGGGCCGAGGACGCCCAGCGTGTGGGCCTCCATGAACAGTGATGACAGCTGCGACATCGCCCGCTTGGCGGCCTCGGTGGTCGGGCCGTCGACAGGGGCGTGGTAGCCGGCCACGGGCAGGCCGAGGATCAGCGCGAACTGCTGTGGCTCCTTTCGTGCCCACTGCCGATACGCGCGGGAGACGGCCATGAACCGCCCGCCGACGTCGTCGGTGGCGACCGCGTCGCGGGCCTGTGCCACCACCTCGCCGAGGTCGTTGTACGCGTCGGCGATCAGGGCGCTGAGCAGCTCGTCACGGTCGGCGAAGTAGCGGTAGAGCGCGGGTGGGGTCATCTCCATGGCCCGGGCGATGTCGGCGAAGCGGAAGTCGACGGTGCCCTGCTCGCGCATCAGCCTGAGCGCGGTGAGCTTGATCTCGTCGATGGTTGCCGCGCGTGCCTTCTCCCGCCTGGGTGTGGCCTGCATGTGATGTCCTCCCGGTGACCGTTGCGTTAAGCATCGTTACAGAAGTGAAGGTGCTTGACAAGTGACGTGCCGTCGTGTTGGTTAATAGTCGTAACGCTACTGATGTCCATTCACGGCTGAGCCCAAACCTGAGGCAGGAACCATGACCGACCTCCCAAGCCCCGCGCTCGGACCGCTCGGGCGGCTCGCCCGGGTGGCGTACCGGCGCCGCGGCCGGACCGTCGTCGCGTGGGCCGTCGCGCTCGTCGCGGCCTTCGCGCTCTCCTCGCTCTTCGGCGGCGAGTTCGCCGCCGACTACTCCGCGCCCGGCTCCGACTCCAAGGCCGCGACCGCGCTGCTCGAAGAGCGCTTCACCAGCCAGTCCGGCGCGACCGTCACCGTGGTCGTCCGCGCCGACGACGGCGTCGAGGGCGCCAAGGCCGACGTCCAGGCACTGCTGGCGAAGCTCGCCACCGCCCCGCACGTCACGGGCGTCGCCGACCCGTTCGCCGCCCCCGGCGGGATCTCCGCCGACGGTCGCACGGCGGTCGCCGACCTGCGCCTGGACGTCGTCAACCCCGACGACATGCCGGTCGAGGACAGCCAGCACCTCATGGACATCGCGAGCGAGGCCGGCCGGGACGGGCTGACGTTCGCCCTCGGCGGGCAGAGCATCCAGCGCGCCGAGCAGGGCGAGATCGGCTCCGAGGGCATCGGCCTGGCCGCCGCCATCATCATCCTGCTGCTCATGTTCGGCTCCGTGGTCGCCGCCGGCCTGCCGGTCGTCGTCGCCGTCGCCGGGCTCGCCGTCAGCGCCACGCTCACCGGGGTGCTGATCCGCTTCGTCGACGCGCCCGACTGGTCCACGTCGCTGGCCACCATGATGGGCATCGGCATCGGCATCGACTACGTGCTGCTCATGGTTACCCGCTTCCGCGAGTGGCGGGCCGCCGGCCTGGAGCCGGAGGCGGCGACCGTCGCGACGCTGGACACCGCGGGCCGCTCCGTCATGGTTGCCGGCAGCACCGTCATCGTCAGCATGCTCGGCCTGTTCGCGATGGGCCTGTCGTTCATGCGCGGCGCCGCGCTCGTCACCATCCTCGGCGTCCTCGTCACCCTCGTCGCCAGCGTCACGCTCTTCCCGGCGCTGCTCGGCTACCTCGGCAGGCACGTCGACCGGCTGCGGCTCCCGCTCGGCAAGGGGGCGACCGTCACCGTCGCCGCCGGCGGGCACGTCGAGCCCGGCCGCGGCTGGCTGCGCTGGAGCGGCCTCGTCCAGCGGCACCGCTTCGTGTCCGCGCTGCTCGGCGTCGCGATCCTGCTCGCGCTCGCCGCGCCGTTCCTCGGTGTCCGGTTCGGCTTCCCCGACGCGGGCAACAACCGCGCCGAGACCACCACCCGGCAGGCCTACGACATGGTCGCCGAGGGCTTCGGCGCCGGCGCCAACGGCCCGCTCGTCCTCGCCGTCGAGCTGCCCCGCGCCGGTGACCGCACCGCGCTGGACAAGCTCGCCGCCGCGCTGCCCGGCGTCGACGGCGTGGCCGCGGCGATGCCCGCGCAGGTCAACCAGGACGGCACCACCGCCGTCGTCACCGTCCTGCCGCGGACCGGCCCGCAGGACGCCCGCACCGGGGACCTCGTCGAGCGGCTCCGCGAGCTCCTGCCGCAGACCCTCGCCGGCACCGGCGCGACCGTCCACGTCGGCGGCATGACCGCCACCGCCATCGACAGCACCGCCAACATCGCCCGGCGCATCCCGCTGCTCATCGGCGGCGTGGTGATCCTGTCCATGCTGCTGCTCCTGGTGTCCTTCCGCAGCGTCGCGGTGGCCCTGAAGGCCGCGGTGATGAACCTGCTGTCGGTCGCCGCGGCGTACGGCGTGGTCGCGCTCGTCCTGCAGGGCGGCTGGGCCGGCCGGCTGGTCGGCATCGACACCGAGACCCCGCTCCCGGCGTTCGTGCCGGTCCTGATGTTCGCGGTCCTGTTCGGCCTGTCGATGGACTACGAGGTGTTCCTCGTCAGCCGGATGCGCGAGGTCTGGACCCGGACCGGCGACAGCGGCCGTGCCGTCACCGACGGCCTGGCCGGCACCGCCCGCGTCATCACCGCCGCGGCCGCCATCATGATCGCGGTGTTCGCCGCGTTCATCCCGAGCCCCGACCTGGTCCTGAAGGTCATCGGCGTGGGCATGGCCGCCGCGATCCTCCTCGACGCGACCGTCGTCCGGCTCCTGCTGGTGCCCGCCGTGATGCACATCCTCGGCCGGGCCAACTGGTGGATGCCGGCATGGCTGGTCCGGGCCCTGCCCGAGCTGCACGTCGAGGGCAAGGCCCAGGACCACCTGCCCGCCGAGCACAAGGAGCTCGTCTCCGCCTGACCGCCGCAAGCCCCCGTGACCCTGCCCGGGTCACGGGGGCTTCAGCCTTTGGTGGAGCCGAGCGACAGTCCGGCGATGAACTGTTTCTGCAGGGCGATGTAGACGATCAGGGTGGGGATCGCGGCGATCAGGGCGGCCGCGGCGATCATGTTCTGGTTCGCGACGAACTGGCCTTGCAGGTTCGCCAGGGCCGACGTCACCGGGCGCTTGTCGCCGGTGGAGATCAGCGTGATCGCCCAGAAGAAGTCGTTGTAGATCCACGTCGTCAGCAGCGTCGCCAGGGCGGCCAGGGCCGGCCGGCACAGGGGGAGCGTCAGCCGCCAGAACCGGGTCCACACGCCGGCGCCGTCGACGACGGCGGCCTCGTCGAGCTCGTGCGGCAGCGCCTTCATGTAGTTGGACAGGACGAAGACGCAGAAGCCGAGCTGGAACGCGACGTTGATGGCGATGAGGCCGACGTACGAGTTGTACATCAGGCCGCTCTCGCTGATCCAGTGCGGCAGGGGAACGGCGAGGTACAGGCGGAACAGCGGCGTGATGATGACCTGTTGCGGCAGCAGGTTCCCGGCGGTGAACAGGACCAGCAGCGCGATGTTCCACCGGAACCGCAGCCGCGACACCACATAGGCGAACGACGACGCCAGGAACAGCGTCAGCAGCACCGCCGGTACCGTCACAATCAGCGAATTCATGAAAAAGCGCCACATGTCGGATTGGGTCCACGCGGCGCGGAAGTTGTCCAGCGTCAGGCGGTCCGGCAGCGAGACGTAGCCGTGCGCGTTCGTGTCGGCGATCGGCCGCAGCGCCACGTACAGCGAGAACAGCACCGGCGTGAGCCACACCGCGATCATCACGATCATGAAGATCTGCGAGGCGACCCGGAAGGACCTCGTCACGAGCGGGCCTCCTCGCGGCGGAACGCCTGGAACAGGAAGATCGTGATCGGCACGAGCGAGATGACGAGCAGGATCACGCCGAGGGTGGAGCCGAAGCCGATCCGCTGCGTCTCGCCGACGATGTTCTGCGTGACGGCGACCGACAGCAGTTCGAGGCCTTTGAGCGGGTTGCCGCCGGAGGTGATGTACACCAGGTCGAAGGCGCGCAGGGACTCGATGACGGTGACGACCATGACGACGATGTTGATGGGCCGCATCGCGGGGAACACGACCCGCCAGAAGGTCTGCCAGGCGTTCGCGCCGTCCGTCAGCGCCGCCTCGCGCAGCGCCGGGTCCACGGCCTTCAGACCGGCGAGGTAGAGGATCATGACGTAGCCGGCCTGCCGCCAGCTCGCCTCGACCAGCAGCGCCCACAGGTTGAGCGACGGGTCGCCGAGCCAGTCGATGAGGTTGTCGTCGCCGGTACGGCCGAGCACCGAGTTGATCAGTCCGTAGTTGGGGGAGTAGATGAGCTCCCAGATGATCCCGATCAGGGCCAGGGAGAGCATCACGGGCAGGAACAGGATGCTCTGGTAGATCCGGGAGCCGCGGATCCCCCGGTCGATGACGACGGCGAACAGCATCCCGAGCGGCGTCGCGAAGCACACGAAGACCAGCAGCCAGATGATGTTGTGCTGCACCGCCGGCCAGAAGTCGGGGTACGTGGTGAACGCCTGCTCGTAGTTGCGCACCCCGTTGAGGCAGCCGGGCTGCGGGATGCCCGGCGCCGACGGCAGCGAGTCGCAGGACTGCAACCGCACACCGCCGACGCCGGTCCATTTCGTGAACGACAGCCCGACCGAAGCCAGGGTCGGCCCCCAGATGAGGGCGGCCTCCAGCACCAGGGGCACCCCGAGCATGGCGGCGACGACCAGGCCGTCGCGGCGGGTCAAGGTCCTCACTTGGTGAAGATCGTCTTCGCCTGGTCCTCCGCGCTCTTCAGGATGGAGGTGACCGTGGCCGGACTCGGGTCGTCGATGAACGTCTGGATCAGCTTGATCATCGCCGTGGCCATGTCCGGCACGGTGTCGCGGTCCATGAACTGCGACACGTTCTTGCACTTGGCGATCTCGGCGACGGACTTCTTCTGGATCTCGTTGTACGTCGGTGCGACGAGCCCGTTGGCGAGGCCGACGTCCCAGTGGTCGTTCTGCAGGAAGTTCGTCTCCGCCTCGCCGGTGCCGATGTACTGCAGGACGGTCTTCGCCGCGGCCGAGTTCCTGCCCTTCTTCGGCAGGATGAACCCGTCGGTCGGCGCGTCCATGAAGTCCTGCCCGTAGGCGGGGTTGATCGCCGGGTAGACGAAGAAGTCGAGGTCGGCGAGGTTGCCCGGGGCGTAGTTCGCGGCGACCTGGTTCGAGCCCTGGAACATCATCCCGGCCTGCTTGTTCTCCAGCGTCTTCGCCGCGTCCTGCCAGGTGCGGCCGTTGGCGCCGTTCTGCACGTACGGCATGAGCTGCCGCCACTGGTCGAACACCGCGGCGACCTTCGGGTCGGTCCACGGGACCTCGTGCTTCATGAGCTGCATGTGGAAGTCGTAGCCGTTGATCCGCAGGTTCAGGATGTCGAACGTGCCCAGGGCCGGCCAGCCGTCCTTCTCGGCGAACGCGACCGGGATCAGCCCGTCGGTCTTCATCTTCTGGCACAGGGCGATGAACGCGTCCCAGGTGGTCGGCACCTGGTAGCCCTTCGCGGCGAAGACGCTCTTGTTGTAGAACACGACCCACGGGTAGTTGTACAGCGGCACCAGATAGTAGTGCCCGTCGATGCCCTTGGAGAGGTTCTTCGCGGCGTCGTTGAAGGTGCCGCCGATCTTCTCCCACACGTCGTCGATCGGGGTCAGCAGGCCCTGCGCGGCGAAGAACTGCAGCCGGTATCCGGCGAACCAGGTCGCCAGGGAGTCCGGCGTGCCCTGCAGATAGCTGCTGATGTTGTTCTGGAACGTGTTGTGGTCGGTGGTGTTGACGGTGATCGGCACCTTCGTCGCCGACGTCGCGGCCGCGCACAGCGCCGCGAACGCCTGCTTGGTGGCGTCGTCGGAGTAGTTGGAGCCGAACGTGATCGGGTCGGTCGGGGCGCCGGAGTCGGCGGTCTTCCCGTCGTCATCGCCGCACGCGGCGAGGAGCGTGGGTGCGGTGAGGAGCGCCGACGTGGCGGCGAGACCCTTGAGTGCGGAGCGGCGGGACAGTCGGGCGTCTGGCATGTTCGCCTCCTGGCGGGATTCGGCGAAAAAGCAACAACTTCCAACGTGGATGCTCACAAGCCATCACAGCAAAGCCGGTCGATGTGACAGTTGTCAAGCATCGATCAACATCACACGACAACCGGGCCGGTGGGTACCGCTACCTATCCGTGGGGCTACGGCCGCTCGTGGGGCCGGTCGTGAAGTCCCGCCAGGCCTGGACGACGCCGGGGAAGTCGGCGTGGCCGGCGTCGGCCAGGTGCAGCAGCTTGTGCCTGGCCAGGGCCATCCCGAGCCGGACCCCGTCGTACAGGTGGGTGCCGCCCCCGCCGGCGAGCGCGACGAGGACCCCGGCGGCGTAGACGTCGCCGGCCCCGGTCGCGTCCACGACCCGATCCGCGGTCAGCGCCTCCTGCGGGTGGAAGCGGGCCCGCAGCAGCGGACCGGACCGGGTGAACGTGGTGACCCCCGCGGGCCGCTTCACGTGCACGACCCGGCCGGGCCGGCCGGCGCGCAGGATCCGGTCCGCGGCCCACGTGTCGTCGCCGGTCGTGCCGAGCGCCCGCAGCTCGCGTTCGTTGAGCAGGACGTGATCGGCCGTCGTCGCGAGGGCGGCGATCGGGGCGCCGCCGGTGCCCGCCCACACGTGCCCCGGGTCGAACGTCAGCACCGTCTCCGGGCTGCGGTCCCGGACCGCGGCGAGGACGTCGGCGAGGACCGCCGGCGTCCGCGGGTCCAGGAACGACGTCACGTGCACGATCCTGGCCGCCGACAGGTATTCCACGACCGCGTCGAACTCGACCTCCAGGTGCGCGGCCATCCGGTCGTTCGCACCAGGGTGGACGAGCAGCGTCCGCTCGCCGTCCTCGACCAGCGACAGGCACACGCCGCTGAGCTCGCCGGGCTCCTCGCGCAGCAGCGCGGTGTCGACGCCGGCCTTCCGCAGCCGCTCCGCGACCGGGGTGCCGGGCACCGGCAGCCGCCCGGCGACGCCCACGTATCCGAGCCGCAGCCCGACGCCGGTCCGCGCGAGGGCGGCGACCGTGTTGTACGCGGACCCACCGACAGCGTTCCGGACGGCGGCGGCGTGGACCGTCCGCATCGCCGCGTCCACCGTGGCGGCGCCGACCCGGCACTCGGCGCCCCAGTCGACGGCGCCGCGCAGCAGGGACCGCGCGGCCGGCGAGACCGGGGCGATGGAGTCGAGATTGAGCGCCCCGACCCCGACGACGTCGAACCTGAACCCCACCCGGCTCCTCAGCTCACCACGGCGACAGACGCGGCGGCCTCGACCGTGACCCGCTCCATCTCCAGGGCGAGGGCCTGGATGTCGGCGGGTGGGAGCCGGTGCGTGTCCGCGCAGATCGACACGTCGACGGCGTCCGGTGCGGCGTCGACGCTGATGTTGAGCGCGGCGTCGAGCACCTCGACCTTCCGGCTCCACCAGCTCTTCGACAACGGCAACGCCGCCGTGACCTGATGCGGTGACGGCGGTGCCGCGGGCTGCGGCGCGCCGTCACGGGTCCTGCGGTCGTTGACGATGATCGAGAAGTCTACGTCGCCACGGTCGGCCCGCACCCGCTCCAGCAGGGCGGTCAGCGCGAGCGGGTCGAAGTGCCCGTGCATGTACGCGTTCGTCGCCGCGGTCCAGGCCCGGCCGACGACCTCGTCGAACGTCGCGCCGGCCACGTCGACCGCGCAGATGCTCAGCTGCGCGAGCTGGCTGACCGAGTCGGCGCAGCCGGGCCGGAACCTGTTGCTCACCACGAGCTGGGCGACGCTCGGGTTGTGCCCCGTCAGCCCGGCCAGGGCGACGGCGTAGGCGGCGAGGACCACGTAGCCGACGCCGGCGCCGGTGCGGTGCGCGATCACCTGCATCGCCAGGTGCATGGCCGGCGAGCGGTGGGTGATCTCCCAGTACCGCGGCTCGTGCGGTTCGTCGGACGCGCGGAACCGTTGCGCCGGGATCGCCCGCAGGATCTGCTCCCAGTGCCGCAGCGACTTGTCGCTCTGCCGCCGCCCCGCCGCGGTCGCCTGCTTCGCCGCCGTCTCCAGCGGGGTCAGGCCCGGCACCGGCGCGGTCGTCGTCCCGGTCGCCGGGTCGAGGTTGGCCATGTCCCGGACGATCGCGTCGATGCCGAAGCCGTCGACGGCGACGTGGCAGTAGATCACGACCACGTGCGTCACCCGGCCGTCGTGCCGCACGACACCCATGCGCACGGGCCACTCGGTCTCGTAGGCGAAGGGGGCTTCCTCGTAGCGGCGGCGCAGCTCCTCGGCGACCGCGGCCGGGTCCTCGTCGGCGTCGACGACGTCGAGCGGCACCTCGCCGGCCGCCGACACGACCTGGGTGACCCCGCCGCCCTCGAACCGCAGCCTGGTCCGCAGCGCCTGGTGGCGGCTCACCAGATACCGCAGCAGCGTCTGCATGTCGTGCACCGTCGTGCCCGCCGGCATCGGCACGGTCCCGCCGATGTTCATGCTCAGGCCCGTGTCGCGCATGGTCTGCCAGATCCCGAGCTGCGCCCACGTCAGGTCGGCGGTCCCGGCACCCTCACCGCGGAACGGCACGAGGACGCGATGTGTTGTGCTACTGCCCATTCGCAATGGTTCCCTTCGACGACCGCCCATGGAAATTGTCGGCGTGCATCCGAAGAAGTCAATGGCCTGAACCGGCGTCCCGCCGGGCGCCCCGGCACGGGGTGACGCGACGGCGCGGAGCCTGGCACACTTGTCGCCATGTTGCGGGGAATGCGATGGGTTGTCGTGCCGGCGATGGCATTTGTGGCGATTGTGGCGCTGCCCTCGGCGGCCGTCGCCTCACCGGCGGGCGGCTCCCGTGCCGCCTCCTTCATGTCCGAGCTGACCCTGCGCGACCTGACCCTCATGGTCGCGGGCGTCGGCGTCCTCGGCGTGCTCCTGATCGTCATCGGCATCCTGGGCCTGCGCCGCTCCCGCGCCGCCCGCCGCGCGTCCATCTCCCCCTGAGCGAGCAGCTGCGCCGTCCGTGAGGTCGGCGGCGGTGGGGAGGGCGGTGCGGGCGCCGACGGCGCGGGTGGCGAGGGCGCCCGCGACGCACGCGAGCCGCACCGCCTCCTCCAACGACCTGTCCGTGTCCAGGGCCCACGCGAGCGCGGCGCAGAAGGCGTCGCCGGCGCCGGTGGTGTCGACCGCGCGGACCGGGTGAGCCGGGACGTCGACCGTGCCGCCGGCGCGGTGCACGCGGCAGCCGGCGGCGCCGAGCGTCACCACGACCGCGCCCACGCCGGCGGCGAGCAGGTCTGCGGGCGCGCCGAGGACGGCGAGCTCATGCTCGTTGGGGACGAGGACGTCGACGTCCTCCAACAGCGACGGCGGCAGCTGTACCGCGGGCGCCGGGTTCACCACGACGGTCCAACCGGCCGCCCGGGCGAGACGGGCGGCCGCCGCCACCGTGTCCAGGGGCACCTCGAGGCTGGCCAGGAGCACCCCTGGCGGGCCGGTCGGCAGGGTCACGTCGGCGGGGGACAGGTTGGCGTTCGCGCCCGGCACGACGGTGATCGCGTTCTCGCCGTCGGCGGCGACCAGGACGACGGCGAGCCCGGTGGGTGCCGCGTCCCGGACGACCGCGGCGTCCACCCCGGGCAGTGAGCCCGGGTCGAAGCCGGCGCCGACCCTGGCCGCGAGGCGGACGGCACCCCCGAGGCGGGCGACGGCCACGGCCTGGTTGCCGCCCTTGCCGCCGTGCCCGGTCGACGAGCGGGCGGCGATGACGGTCTCGCCGGGCGCCGCGATGCGCGGGGTCTCGATCACCAGGTCGACGTTCACGGCACCCACCACGAGGACGGTCACCCAGCGATCATCCACCCCCGCGAGCGCCGGGGTCACGCCCGGCGGGGGCGGGTCGTCCGCCCGGCGGGGCCGGGTCGTCGATCCCTGCGAGCGCAGGCCGGCCCGCGGCCACCCGGGCCGGCCGTCTCGCTTCCGGTGAGCTTGTGCGATCGCATGCTTCGCTTCCGGTAACACCAGTCTCAGCAATGCACACGCGCACGCGGGCGCGAACCGCCGCAACACCACCCGATCGATGGGACCTATCCCACCTTGAGTCCTCCGACGGTGGCGGCGAGGTCACCGGTGAGCCGATCCAGGTGGGCGGTCATCTCCTTCGCCCGGAGGACGTCGCGTGCGCCTCCCGGCGTTCGCCGGCGCCGGCGATCTCCGCGGCGTCTCCTGGGCCACCGGGCGCGGAACCAGAGGTTCGCGGTGCCGTCGCCGGAATGTGACCCGCGGCACGCGCCGCATTCCCGCTCCGCGTACTTCTACCTACGAATTGTCGTTGATCAATGGTCGGCTGGGCGCATGACCAGTGAATCCACGCACGCGGTGGTCCTCGGCGCCAGCATCGCCGGGCTCCTCGCCGCCCGCGCGTTGAGCGACACCTTCGACACCGTGACCGTCCTCGACCGTGACGACCTCGCCGGCACCGGCGTCCGCAAGGGCGTGCCGCAGGGCCGCCACGCCCACATGCTGTTCGCCAAGGGCCGTGAGGTCCTCGAGGACCTGTTCCCGGGCCTCACCGACGAGCTCGTCGCCGCCGGCGCGCTCACCGTCGACATCCACAACGGCTTCGCCTGGCACAACGGCCCGCGGCCGATGGCCCGCGCCGCCTCCGACCTGATCGTCCTCGCCGTCAGCCGCCCCGCGCTGGAGGACTACCTGCGCGCCCGCGCCGGCAAACTCGCGGGCGTCGAGATCCGCGGCGGCCTCGAAGCGACCGGCCTGCTGCACGCACCCGCCGCCGGCACCGTCACGGGGGTCCGTGTCGTCGTGATGGGCGCCGGACCCGGTGGTGCCACCCAGGACCTGCGCGCGGACCTCGTCGTCGACGCCACCGGCCGCGGCAACCGGGGCACCACCTGGCTGACCGAGCTCGGCTACACCCCACCGGAGCAGGACAGCGTCATGGCCGGTGTCGTGTACGCCACCCGCGAGTACGAGCGCGGCCCCCTCGCCGGCGGCATGCTCGGCGTGCTCACCGGCGTGACACCGGAGTACCCGTTCGGCGCGGCGCTGCTGCCGATGGAGGGCGACCGGTGGATCCTCACCCTCGCCGGGTTCGGCGACGACCCCCCGCCCACCGACGAGGCCGGCTTCGCCGCCTACGCGACCCGCCTGCCGATCGACGACCTCGCCGAGGTGGTGCACCGGTCCCGCCCGCTCGGCCCCGCACGGCAGTTCCGGATCCCGGCGAGCGTGCGCCGGCGGTACGAGCGGATCCCCGGCCATCCGGAGGGGTTCCTCGCGTTCGGCGACGCCATCTGCGCCTTCAACCCGATCTACGGGCAGGGCATGACCGTCGCCGCCCTCGAGGCCGTCGAGCTGCGGGCGGCGCTGGAAGGCGGGCTCGCCGGGCTGCCGCGGCGGTTCTACGCGAAGGCCGCGACGGTGATCGACACGCCGTGGGACATGGCGGTCGGCGGCGACCTCACGTTCCCCTCGGTGCCCGGGAAGCGGACCGCGAAGGTGAAGTTCTTCAACTGGTACATCGCGAAACTGCTGCACGCGGCGGAGACGTCGCCGGAGGTCGCGGTCGCGTTCCACCGCACCGTCAACCTGACCGCGCCGCCGGAGACCCTCTTCGCGCCCGCGATCCTGCGCCGCGTGTTCTTCCCCGGTCGTCGCTCGTAGACGTCGGTTCTCCCTGGTCGTCTTTCGTGGACGTCGGTTCTTTCCCGGTCGTCGCTCGTGGACGTCAGCCGAACGCGCGGATCGTGCGGTCGCCGACGAGCACGAGCCGGCCGGCGGCGAGCATGAGCTCGGCGGACGTGTCGTCGTACGCGGCGAGCCGGAGCCGCCGCACGACGTGCCCGTCGGCGGCGCGCAGCACGACGAGCTCGGTGAACTCCGACTCCGGGGTGAAGTTGCCGTGCCGCACCGCCGCGTACACGTGCCCGCCGCCGCTGACGAGCGCCGCGTGCGACGCGTTGTATTCGTAGCCCGGCAGCGCCAGGGGAGTGGACCAGGCGGCGGCGCCGGACTCCGGGTCGTAGCGGCGGACGGTGCCGGTGAGCCCGTAGCCGAACAGCGCGCCGCCGCCGGCGGACAGGCCGTCGACCCACTCGTCGGCGGCCTGGGCACCCCGGCACCAGCGGACCGCGCCCGTCCCCGGGTGCAGCGAGCACAGCGCGTCGTCGCCGGCGCCCGCGGCCAGCAGCGACCCGCGGTGCCCGACGAGCGAGAAGCCCGGCCGGGCCCGGGTCCACAGGCGGATGCCCGTCCTGACGTCGAACGCGAACAGCAGGCTCGCCCCGCCGCTGCCGTCACCGGTCCCGCGGACCGGCCCGTAGGCGCCCTGCACGACGGTGTCGCCCTGCACGGCCGGTGCGCCGCCCGCGTCGCCCTCCACCGCGCCGGTCCAGGCGAGGGTGCCGTTGCGGACGCGGTACGCGCGCAGATGATGGCCCGTGCACAGCTCCCGGCACTTCGGCCCGCTGGTGACCAGCACGTGCCCGCCGGCGACGGTGAAGGGCAGGATCGCCTCGTCGTCCGGCAGCGTCACCTCCCACCTGCGGTTGCCGCCACGGTCGTACGACGCGAGCCGGCTCCGCGTGCCGTCGGCGTCGAGGCTGCGGACGTACAGGGCGCCGTCGACGTCGGCGAGCTGCAGCGGGCGGCGGCCGTGCAGGGTGCCCACGACGGACACGGCGCCGGTGCGCACGTCGAAGCGGCGCAGCGCGCCCTTGCCGTAGGCGACGGTGAGCTTGCCGCCGGCGATCGCCGCACTGCCGACGGAGTCGTCGCCGCCCGCCTGCCGCTGCCACACCTGGCGCCGCACGTCGAGCTTGCCGACGCCGGACTGGTAGTTGTCGTTGGCGGCGCCCCCACCGTGCTGCGGCCAGTTGCCGGGGGTGGCCGCCGCCGCGGGACCGGCTCCGAGGCCGGCGACGAGCGCCGCGACGCACGCGATCCTGCTGATCATGGGATCAGCGAACCAGGGTGAGGTTGCAGGGTGGTGAGAACCGCCGCACCTCACCTGTCCGTGTGGCCGCCGACCAGCGGCGCGTGCCATCATCGAGGCGTGGCGGCGCGGGCACCGTGTCGTCCCGGACGAGTCACGTCGTACCCGGCCCGACAAGACGACGTGGTGCCCGGGAGTGTGCCATGTTCGTCCAGATCCTCGGTTCCCTGTGCGTCCTGCTGCCCTTCGTGCTCGTGCAGCTCGGCAGGTGGTCGTCCACGTCGCGCCGGTACGTGTGGCTCAACCTCATCGGCTCCGCCACCCTCGCGGTCGAGGCGGCCATCGGTCACGACTGGGGATTCCTGCTGCTGGAGAGCGTGTGGGCGATCGTGTCCCTGCGCTCCCTGCTGCGGTCCCGTCCGGACGAAGCGCGTGACGCGGCCGGCGCCTCGAGCGTCGCCGTCGGTGAATGAGCGCCGCGTCGCCGGCTCGGATCGGTGCGGCGTTCCGCACCGCTCCGTAGGCCCCGGAGATCCGCAAGCGGCGGGCAACTTCCACGCAGCCGAGGCGTGCCACCGGCGAGCGGCAACGCGACCATCGGCACGGCCGACGCGTGAGCCGCCGGCGGGCAACTTCCACACCGCGGAAGCGGAGGGACACCCACACGGGGTCCCCCGAACGGGTGACGTCGGTGGCCGGAAGGAGGCTCGGTAGCGCGTGTCGTAGCGCAAAAATCGCCCGGAAATGCGAGTTTTGTCAGATTGGTGTCAGCGACAGGGTGGTCCTTTAGTTTCGGCTCATCTGCCCTACTTCGTGGAGGTGAGATGGGAATCCGGAAGGGTGTCGCCGTCGCCGTGGTGGCGGGCGCCGTCGCCGCGGGCGCTGCCGTGCAGGCGGTGCCGGCGTTCGCGGCCGACTACGGCGTGATCCGCGGCGTCGTTTCCTTGACCAACAGTGCACGTGCCCGGGCGGGCTGCGGGCCGGTCACGTTGAGCCCGCGGCTGAGCTATGCCGCGTGGCTGCACTCGAGGGACATGGCGGACCGTGGCTACTTCTCGCACGGCTCGCCCAGGGGGAGCGGTCCCGGCAGCAGGGTGGCGTCCGTCGGCTACCGGTGGTCGACGTACGGCGAGAACATCGCCTGGGGCCAGCGCAACGCGGGCGAGGTCATGGACGACTGGATGAACAGCCCCGGTCACCGGGCCAACATCCTGAACTGCCGGTTCCGCAACATCGGGGTCGCGGTGGCGTACAACGGCCGCGGGGTGCCCTACTGGACCCAGGACTTCGCCAGTCCACGCTGAGGAGCGGGACGAGCGTTCCCGCGGGCACCGACGACCGCCCGCGGGAACCTCGGAAGCGTCAGACGCCCAGCTCCGCCGACGCGAGCGCCACACCCTCGACCCGGGCCCGGACCTTCCGGAAGGCGATGTCCCGGGCCGCGTCGGGCGAGCCGTGCTTCGGCTTGTGGTCGGTGCTGAACGGGGAGAAGCCGCAGTCGTCGGTCGCGCCGAGCCGCTCCCGCGGGATCGACGCGGCCGCCGTGACGAGCGCGTCGCGGACCTGCTCGGGCGTCTCGACGACCGGGTCGAGCGGGTCGGTCACGCCGATGAAGCAGACCTGCGAGTCGGTGCTGTGCTCGCCGATCAGCCGATACACCCGCTCCTTGTCCTTCTCGCCGGCCAGCTGGATCAGGAAGTAGCCGGCCCGCATGCGGAACAGGTGCGGCAGCAGCTCGGCGTAGTCCACGTCGCTGCTGTGCGCGGAGTCCAGGTCCCCGCCGGGGCACGTGTGGATGCCGATGTCGCAGCGCTCCTCGGCGGTGAAGCGGTCCAGGACGCGGTTGTTGAGGTCGATGAAGCCGCCCAGCATGTCGCGCCCGGTCCACGGGTTGCGGGGGTCGTTCTTGCGGGCGAGCCGGCCCTCGGTGAAGTCGATCGAGACGCGGGCGGCGCCGGCGGCGAAGCACTGCCGGATGTCCTTCTCGCACTCGTCGACGAGATCGTCGTGGAACTCCTCGCGCGAGTAGCCGTCCACCGCGGCGTCGAGGGGGTACAGCAGGGAGAGCATCGACGGGGCGATCACGGCCTGCTTCAACGGTTTCGTCGCCATCAGCACCGACCGCCGCAGGTAGTCAGCGGCATACGCGCGGTAGCGGAACGGGCCGCGCACGAGGCGGGGCAGCTGCCGCTGGTGGCCGTCGTCGAAGATCGCGAAGCACTGCCCGTCGCCGGCGAGGGTGTCGGCGAGGCCGGTGCCCGCCAGGGTTTCGGTGAGCGGATACGTGGCGAAACTCGACGCGCGCTGCTCCCCATCGGACACGATCGGCGCGCCGGTCGCTTCCATCCGGGTGATCGAATCGCGGCACGCGGCGTCCTGCTCGGCGTGCAGCTCCTCGATTCCGATCTCGCCCGCGTCATATTGCGCGATCTTTTCCTGCAGGCGCATCGGGCGAGGCAGGGAGCCGACGTTCTCGGTGGGAATTGGCATGACGCACTTTCCTCCAAACGTCGCCGAATCGGCGTTGAGAAAGCCAAGACGAAACCATAACAGTCGATCTTGTTTTGCCACGACTGCGGAATGGACATCGACCGCAAGATCTGCGTGGCCGAAGGGGCGCCGTGGGAGATATTGCGGCATTCAGCCAGTTCACAGCCAGGGTTCACCACGTGTTGCCCGTCCGGGCTGGACAGAACGGGCGCCGGACCGCCTAATGGAATGCACCCCGCCGGACCCGCAACCCGGCGGCCACCGCGCCGCACCCGCCACACCCGCACGTCCCGCCGTTCACCATCACCCCAGCCGCAGTTTCAGCGTTTCCGCGCGCCGGATCGGCCCGCCGTCCGCAAGCCTCGCCAGCTCGCCGGACCGGACAACCGAAACCGTCGCCGCACGCGTCACTCAAGTCAACCGCAACACCACCCTGGGTAGCACGCACCCCTGAACGGGAGGCCGCAGTGAACGACATCCTCACCGAGGCAACCGCCGCCGCGTATGTGGCCGCCGCCGGGTTCCGGGTCGGTCCTGTCGGGCGCGTCGGCGTCGAGCTCGAGTACTGCGTGCGGGACCTGAGCAAACCGATGCACCGGCCCGAGCCCGAGCGCCTCCTGAGCATGCTCGCCCACCTCGGCAACCCCCTGCCCGGCGGCAGCGGCGTCACGATCGAGCCCGGCGGGCAGCTGGAGCTGTCCTCCGCCGTCGGCGCGTCGATGACCGGCTGCGTCGCCGCACTCGCCGGCGACCTCGCCCTCGTCCGCGCCGTCCTCGCCGCCAACGGCCTCGTCCTGGACGGCACCGGCCTCGACGACGTCCGGGCGCCGCTGCTCGTCACCGACCACCCGCGGTACGTCGCGCTCGCCGAGTACCACGAGCGGGCCGGGTCCAAGGGCCTCACCGTCATGTGCAACTCCGCGTCGATCCAGGTGTGCCTCGACGCCGGCAGCGACGACCCCGACGACTGGAGCCACTACCGGCGCCGGTGGTGGCTCGCCGACGCGATCGGCCCGGTCGTCCAGGCCGCGTTCGCCAACTCGCCGCACCGCTCGAAGTCCGGCCGGCGCTGGGTGTCGCACCGGCAGGGGCTGCGCTTCGGCACCGACGCCAGCCGCACCCGCGCGCCGCGCCGCGACGACGACCCCCGCGCCGCCTGGTCCCGCTACGCCCTGGCCGCGAAGGTCGCCATGGTCGCCGGTCCCGGCCGCTGGCACGTGCCGGCCGGGCTGACGATGCGCGACTGGCTGCGCGGCCACGGACCCCGCCCCGTCACCCTCGACGACCTCGAGCGCCACCTCGGCACCCTCGTCCCGCCGGTGCGCCCCCGCGGCTACCTGGAGCTGCGGATGATCGACCAGCAGCCCGGCGACGGCTGGGTCGTGCCCGTCGCGGTCGTCACCGCCCTGCTCGACGACCCGGAGGGCGCGGAGGCCGCGGCCGCCGCGACCGAGCCGCTGCGCTCCCCGCTGCGCCGGCACCGTGACTGGGTCGGCGCCGCCCGCGAAGGCCTCACCGACCCGGCGCTCGCCGCCGCGGCCCTCGCCTGCTTCACCGCCGCGGGTGACGTGTTGCGCAGACAGGACGCGCCCCTCGCCGTGCGTGACGCGGTCGCCGAGTTCACCGACCGGTATGTCGCGCTGGGTTCCTGCCCAGGCGAGGACCGCCGGGAGCAGCGCCGGAAGGTTCGCGTCGGCGCCGGCGGATGATCTCCGCGCCGTGTGGTATCAAGGGCATGAGGAGTGCCCCGACCACAGCTAGGAGCAGGACCAGTGCGGGACATCGCCGTGTTCAGTGGCAGCGCCCATCCCGAGCTGGCGGAGGAGATCTGCACGCATCTCGAGGTGCCGTTGCAGCCCGTGCGGGTCGACCGCTTCGCCAACGACTGCCTCGAGGTGCAGCTGCAGGCCAACTGCCGTGAGCGGGACGTGTTCCTGATCCAGCCGCTCGTCCCGCCCGTCCAGGAGCACCTCGTCGAGCTGCTGCTCATGCTCGACGCGGCCCGGGGTGCGTCCGCGGCCCGCACGACCGTCGTCATGTCGCACTACGCCTACGCCCGCTCCGACAAGAAGGACGAGCCGCGCATCTCCATCGGCGGGCGGCTCGTCGCCGACCTGCTCAGCGCCGCCGGGGCGTCGCGGGTGCTGACCCTGACCCTGCACTCGCCGCAGGTCCACGGGTTCTTCAGCGTGCCCGTGGACCACCTGCACGCGCTGCGGGAGCTCGCCACCCACTTCCGCGGCCTCGACCTCACCAACAGCGTGGTCGTCTCGCCGGACCTCGGCAACGCGAAGGTGGCCTCCGCGTTCGCGCGGCTGCTGGGGGTCCCGGTCGCCGCCGGCGCCAAGCAGCGCTTCAGCGACGACCGGGTGGTGATCAGCTCCGTCATCGGTGACATCGAGGGCAAGGACGTCATCGTCCTGGACGACGAGATCGCCCGCGGCAGCACCGTCATCGAGCTCATCGACCGGCTCCGCGAGCGCGACGTCGCCAGCATCAGGGTCGCCTGCACGCACGGCCTCTTCACCGACGGCGCCCTGGACCGGCTCGCCGCCCAGCCCGACGTCCTGGAGATCGTCTGCACCAACAGCGTGCCCATCCCGAAACAGAAGTGGGTGCCGAAGCTGCGCGTGCTGTCGATCGCGCCCGCGATGGCCGAGGCGATGCGCCGCATCCACAACGGCGAGTCGGTCAGCTCGCTGTTCCACTGAGCCCGCTGATGCGCACACAACAGTCAGGCACGCCGGTCGTCGGGGTCCTCGGGCCGCTGCGCGCCGGGATCGGTGGGCGGCCCGCGGACCTCGGCGGGCCGCGGCAACGGGCGGTCCTCGCCCGGCTCGTCGCCGCCGGCGGGCACGTCGTGCCGACCGACCGGTTCGTCGACGACCTCTGGCAGGGCGTGCCGCCGCCGAAGGCCCTCGCCGCGCTGCAGGTCTACGTGTCGAACCTGCGCCGCGCCCTCGAACCCGGCCGCGCGCCCCGCACCCCGGCCACGGTCCTCGTCACGGCCGCGCCCGGGTACGCGCTGCGTCTGCCGCCGACCGCCGTCGACGCGTGGCGCTTCGAGGCGCTGCTGCGGGAGGGCACCACCCTCGCCGAGCGCGATCCCGGGCGGGCCGACGGGCTGCTGCGGGAGGCGCTCGCGGCGTGGGAGGGCCCGGCGTACGCGGAGTTCGCCGACGAGCCGTGGGCCGTCCCGGAGGCCGGGCGCCTGGAAGCGCTCCGGCTCGCCTGCGTGGAGGCCGGGGGCCGGGTCGCGGTGCGGCTCGGCCGGGCCGCGCTGGTCGTGCCCGCCCTGGAGCGGCACGTCACCGCCCACCCGTTGCGGGAGGAGGCGGTGCACCTGCTGGCGACCGCGCTGTACGCCGCCGGCCGGCAGAGCGACGCGCTCGCCGCGCTGCGGGAGGTGCGGGCGCGGCTGGCGGGGGAGCTGGGCGTCGACCCGGGGCCCGGGCTGCGGGCGCTGGAAGCGGACGTCCTCGCCCACGCGCCGCACCTCACGCCCGCCCCGCCGGGGGACCCGGGCGGCGGTGCCGGCGCGCGGGCCGTCGCACCGGATGGACCGTCGCGGGAGGAAACGCTCGGCACTGGTCCGTCCGGGCCCTTGCCGGGGACGTATCCGTCGGTGCCGGCGGGCGGTACACCTGCCGCCGCCGACACACCGGGAGCGTTCGGGCGCGAAGTGGAGCTCGCGACGCTGGGCCGGGTCGCCGAGGAGGTGTTGCGCGACGGGTTGCGGGTCGTCTGGGTCGGCGGGGAGGCGGGCGCCGGGAAGACGACGTTGCTGCGGATGTTCGCGGCGGGACTCGGGTGGCGGGTCGCCTGGGGCCGGTGCCCGGAAGTGGACGGGGCGCCGCCGGCCTGGGCGTGGAGCGAGGTGCTGCGGGGCCTGCCGGGCGACGGCGAGGACTCGCGGCTCGCCCCGTTGCTGGCCCCGGTCTCCTCGTCCGGGCCGGCCGTCGCGGGGGCGGGCGGGCAGTTCGCGCTGGCGCAGGCGGTCGGGGAGCGGCTCGCCGGGTCCGGGCCGCTGCTGGTCGTGCTCGACGACGTGCACCGGGCCGACGGGGAGACGCTGCAGGTGCTGCGGCACGTGGCGGTCGCGTTCGCGCAGCGGCCGCTGCTGCTCGTCGCCACCCACCGGCCGGGGGAGTCCCGGCCCGACCTCGACCCGGTCCGGGCGGCGCTCGCCGGGCACCGCGCCGTCGACGTCGACCTCGGCGGCCTCGACGCCGACGCGGGGGCGGCGCTGCTGCGGCACCTCGGCGTGCCCGGCGACGCGGTCGGCGTCGTCGTCGAGCGGACCGGGGGCAACCCGCTGTTCCTCACCGAGACGGCCCGGCTCGTCTCCGCCGAGGGCGCCGACAGCGCCGTGCGCGCCATCCCCTCCGGGATCGGGCACGTGCTGCGCCGGCGCCTCACCCGGCTGCCGGCCGTCGCGCAGACGGTGCTGCGGCACGCCGCGGTCCTCGGCCGGGACGTCGACATCGACCTGCTCGTCGCGGCCGACGGCGGCGGTGAGGACGCCGTCCTCGACGGCCTGGAGGCCGGCGTCGTGTCGGGGCTCCTCGAGGAGCCGGCGGCGGGACGGGTCAGGTTCACGCACGCACTGCTGCGCGACGTCCTGTACGACGACATGCCCCTGCTGCGCCGGCGCCGCCTGCACGCCCGCGTCCTCGCCGCGCTCGAGGAACAGCTCACGCAGCAGTCGCCCCCGGGCGGCCACGCGCTCACCGCCGCGCTCGGGCATCACGCCCTCGCCGCCGCGACGCCCGCGACCGCGGGGAAGGCCGCCGGGTACGCCGCCGATGCCGCCCGGCAGGCCGCCGCCCTGTACGCGCACCGGGAGGCCGCCACCCTCTTCCGGGGCGCGCTCGACGCCGGGCCGCTGCCGCCCACGCAACGGCACGACCTGCTGTGCGGGCTGACGTCCGCGCTCGCCAACGCCGGTGACGTCCTCGCCGCCCGCGCCGCCCGGGCCGAGGCCATCGCCGCCGCCGCGCTCGCCGGGGTGCCCGCCGCGACCGCCCTGACCGCGTATGACGCGCCGGTCGCCTGGACGATCCGCGCCGACCGCGCCGTCGACACCGACCTCGTCGCGCACCTCGAGGCGGCGCTGACCTCAGCCGCCCCCGCCGTGCGGTGCCGGCTGCTCGTCGCGCTCGTCTACGAGCTCGAAGGCGACGACCTGGAGCGCTGCGACGCGGCCAGCGCCGAGGCGCTCACCCTCGCCGGCGACGACCCGCTGCTGCGCTGCCACGCGCTGAACGCCCGCTACTTCGCGGTGCTCAACCCGGCCCGCCGGCACCAGCTGCCCGCCGTCGGCGCGGAACTGCTGGAGGTGGCGACGGCGGCGGGGCACGTGCAGTTCCAGGCGCAGGCGCACCACGTGCTGTTCCAGGTGGCGCTCGAACGCAACGACCTCACCGCCGCGCAGGACCACGTCGACCGGGCCGTCCGGCACGCCACCGCCGGGCAGCTCGGCGTCGCCCTGTCGGTGATGGCGCTGTTCGCCGCGGTCCGGGCCGTCCTCGCCGGGGACCTGGCCACCGCCGAACGGCTGTACAGCGACCTCACCGCCCGCATCGCCCGCGCCGGCCAGCCGAACGCCGCGCTCGTCGGCGTCGCGGGCGTGTTCTTCGTGCACCTCGCCGCCGGCACGACACACACCCTCCTGCCGATGCTGCAGCCGGTGTACGAGCGTCTCCCCGACGCCCTCAACGACTACATGGTGCGGGCGCTGCTGGACGCCGGCCGGACCGAGGAGGCCAGAGCGCTGTGGACCCCCGACGCGGTCGCCGTCCGCGAGGACTACTACTGGCTCGCGTGGACGGGCCTGCGCGGGCTGAACGCCGCGGCCCTGCGCGACGTGCCGCGGGCCCGCGGGTGCTACCGGGCGCTGCTGCCGTGGGCGGGCCAGTTCGTCGGCCTGGCCAGCGGCTCCCTGACGGGCCCGCCGGTCGACCTGGTCCTCGCCGACCTCGCCGACGTCCTCGGCGACACCGCGGCGGCCGCCGGGCACCGCGCGGCGGGACACGCCCTGGCCGCCGCCACGGGGGCCGTCCCCTGGAGCGCGGCCCCGTAGCGCCCGGCCCCGTAGCGCGGGCGGGTCAGGCCGCGCCGAAGATGACGGCCTCGCGCTTGGCGAACCCGCGCCTGGTCACCGCGAGCAGCACCCGCAGCACCGGCCCCGCCATCCGCTTGAGCTCGGCGAGCTCGGCCGGCGTCGCGTACCGCTCGATGCGGGGCAGCTCGAACCCCATCTTGCCGCCCTTGCGCACCGCGGCCTCGACCTTGTCCCAGTCGGCGTCGGACACGTACCGCAGAATCACCGGGAACACGGTGCGCTCCTCGTCGTCGATGTGCTCGTCGAGGATGTCCCGCAGCGTGCCGAGCGCCCCCGCGAGCCGCTCCGCCGCGTCCCGGTCACCCGGCGCGGCCGCGAGGACCCGGGCGTCCCGGCGGATCGCGTCGAGCAGCGGGTCCAGCTGCCGGTGATCCTCGGTGAGCTCCCGCAGGTCGACCTCCGCGCCGGCGCTCGCCTCCAGGACCGGCCACAGGACGTCGTCCTCGGCCTGGTGATGGTGGTGGATTCCGTCGCACAGCGTCTCCAGGTACGCGGCGACCGCCTTCGCCCGCGCGGGCGTGCTCGGCGTCCTGCCGTCGGCGATGTCCCGCAGCAGCCCGGCGAACCGGCGCGCGTCGCCGCGCATCGAACGGTGGTTCACGGTGATCCCGACAAGGTTCGGCACGATGTTCGCTCCTCAGGTCAGTGGTGACGACCTTGAGGAAACCCTGCCGCACTTGGCCGCCACTTAACGCCCGCTTGCCGCGGATAGGCTCCCGGCATGGCGGAGCTGCCCTTTCCCGACCCGGAGCTCGGCGACGGGTTCGTGCTGCTGCGACCGTGGCGGGAGCAGGACGGCCCGCAGCGGTTCGCGGGGTTCTCCGACGAGCTGTGCCGGCGGTTCTCGTGGCCGCGGGTCGAGCCGCCCACCGAGCGGGACGTGCTCGGCGCGTATGAGCGCGACGAACGGGAACGCCTCGCCGGGCAGTCGCTGAACCTCGCCGTCGCCGACGCCGCGGACCCGGCCCGCGTGTGGGGGGCGGCGTCCGTGTACGACGTCAGCGCCGCCGACGGCCGGGCGGCCGTCGGCTACTGGGTCGCGCCCTGGGCCCGCGGCCGCGGCGTCGCCACCCGGTCGCTGCGGCTCCTGGCGGCGTGGACGTTCGAGGGGCTCGGCGTGCAGCGGCTGGAGCTGACCTGTGAGCCGGCCAACGTCGCCTCGGCGCGGGTCGCGCAGCGGTGCGGGTTCGTGCGCGAGGGCGTCCTGCGGTCCCACGTACGGTTCAAGGACGGCCGCCGCGACACCGTCGTGTACGGCCTGCTCCCCGGCGAGCTGACCTAAGGCGTGCTTGGTAAGTGGATGCCGGGCTGCGGCGGGCCCAGACGCCGCCTGGACCTCGCCTCGCTCCGACCCCACTCACCAAACACGTCTTAGGCGCGAGCCAGCTGCCCGGCCGTGCCCGCGAGGTCGAGGAGGTCGTCCACGCCGGTGCGGGTGCCGAAGCGGAACGCCCGGTCGAACGCCGCGCCCGGCAGCTCGGCGTGCAGCGCCTCCTCCGTCGCGTGGCGGGCCGGCAGCTCGCAGGCGGGGGTCGGCGCGCCGATCTCGTGCCGGATGACGTCGGCGGCGCCGAGCAGGGCGGCCGCGTGCGCCGGGTCGCCGAGGCGGCGGCGGGCCTCGGCGAGGGCCTCCAGGACGCTGGCCGAGCGCCACCGGTCGCCGACCCGCCGGTGGATGGACAGGCTGGCCCGCAACCGCTCCGCCGCCGAGGCGACGGCGGAGTCCGCGAGGTCGACCCGGCCCAGGAGATCCTGCGCCCAGCCGATCCCCTCCGGGAACGACAGCTCGGTGAAGCGGTCCAGGGCGCCGACCAGGTGCCGGCGCGCGCCCGGCTGGTCACCGCCGAAATGCGCGACCGCGCCGAGATGCGTCAGGGTCGAGGCGACCGACTCGTCATCGGCCAGGTCCCGGAACGCCACCAGGCTCGCGTCCAGCAGCGACGCCGCGGCGGCCAGGTCGCCGGACAGCCACGCGGTCGCGCCCGCGAGCTGGGCCGCGCGGCCCTCACCCCAGGCGTCGCCCGCGTCGCGGTACAGGGTCAGCGCCTCCTCCAGGAAGCGCCGCGAGCGACGGTAGTCGGCGCGCTCCCGCTCGACGCAGCCGAGCAGAGTGAGCAGCCGCCCCCGTGCCGGACCGCCGGGCGAGCCACCGAGGGCCAGCTCGGCGAGCGCGGCGGCGGCCGGGTAGTCGCAGTCGAGCATCGCGAGGGTCGCGGCGGCCGCACCCGCCGCGGCCCGCAGCTGCGCCGGCGCGTCCGGCCGGCGGTCCAGGGCACCCGACAGCCAGTCGCGGCCCTGCCGGTACACACCGGTGAAATGCAGAAAGGGGGCCAGTGCCGTCGCCAGGCGCAGGTCCTCGGCGCCGGGCCGGGTGGACAGCCACGTCATCGCGGCGCGCAGGTTGTCCTGCTCGACGGTGAACATGCGCAGCAGGTCCCGCTGGCCGGGGCCGCGGATGCCGTCGGCGGCCCGCTCGGCGAGGTCGAGGTAGCAGCGGGCGTGGGCGTCGCGGGCGGCGGCGGCCTCGTCGGGGACCTCGGTGAGCCGGGCGGCCGCGTACGCCGCGACGGTCTGCAACATCCGTCCCCGCGGGGCGCCGGTCGTGTCGATCAGGCTCCGCTCGGTGAGCGCGGCCAGGAGACCGGGCCCGTGCGCGGGGAGCGTCGCGGCCGCCGCCGGGCTCCACCCGCCCTGGAACACGGCGAGCTGCCGCAGCAGCGCCTGCTTGTCCGGCGACAGCAGCTCGTACGACCAGTCGAGCGCGGCCCGCAGCGTGCGGTGGTGCTCCGGCCCGCCGGCCTTCGCGTCGGCCAGGACCCGGAAGCGGTCGGCGAGCAGCCGGCGGACCTCCGGCACGGACAGCAGCGCGGCCCGGGCGGCGGCCAGCTCGACCGCCAGGGGCAGGCCGTCCAGGGCGCGGCAGATGGCGGCGGCGCCGGCCCGGTGCCCGTCCGGCAAGGGCCGGCCGGTCCGCTCGAACATCCTGGTCTCGAACAGGCGCAGCGCCGTTTCGTCGTCCAGCGGGGCGACGGGTGCCACCGTCTCGCCGGGAAGGCCGAGCGCCTGACGGCTGGTGACGAGGACCGCCAGGGCCGGCGCCGCGTCGAGCAGCCGGGCGGCGAGGTCGGCGACCTGGGTGGTGACGTGCTCACAGTTGTCGAGGACGAGCAGCGCCGGCCCGTCGCCGAGCGTGGCGAGGAGGGTGCCGGCGGCGTCGAGGTCGGGCCTGCGCGCCACCGCGAACGCGTCCAGAACGAAGCCGGCGGCGTCGTCGACCTGCATGGTGGTCAGGTCCGCGAACCAGACGGGGGTCCGCACCGCCGCGCCGACCGCGATCGCGAGACGGGTCTTGCCGCTCCCGGCCGTCCCGACCAGTGAGATGAGTCGATGTCCGGTGATCAGCAGGCGGACCGTGGCGCGGACCTCCGCGTCCCGGCCGACCAGGATGGTCAGCGGGGCCGGTAGCGCCGCGGCGGACTCCATCCGCGCACTGTACCGGCCACATTCAACCCACAGGCATCATCGGACCGGCTACGTCACCAGCCGAAACGGCCGCGCCTGCGGGTGTCGCGCCCGCTGTCTGGGTACCGTCGGAGCCGTGGCCTTTCTGGTGGAGATGCCCGACGGTGGGTTCCTGGAGGTCGAGGAGCGCGTCGACGTGGCGCCCGACGACCTGTCGGTGATCGGCATCCTGGGCGCGTCCCCCCTTGAGGGCACGGGGCTGATCACCTTCGGCGCGGTGATCCGGGCCGGTCTCGACGAGGACCAGCAGGACGACTTCGCCGACTGGATCTTCGACCGGGTGCTGCTGTTCGCGGAGCTCGGCGGCGAGGCCGACGGCTGGGAACGCCTCGACGACGGCACCTGGCGCGTGGAGTCCCGCCGTCTGTGAGCACCGTGTGCAGCGGCACGGCTACCGGCGTGGTGCGACGTTCGGTTGCGGGACGACGGTGAGGTGTCCGGCACATGAACCCGGGTCACTTTCGGGGCGGCCCCGGGTTACGCTCAACGTTGATGACGATCGAGGTCCAGGGCGCCGGGCGCCTACTGCGGGTCGGCACCGCCACCGACATCGGCCGGCGGTATCCGGCCAATTTCGACGTGCTGCACACCGCCGAGCTGCAGCGCCGTCCCGGCCTGTGCGCGGTCGTCGCCGACGGCATGGGCGCCGGCGAGGGCAGCCGCACCGCCGGCCGGACCGCCGTGGACATCTTCACCACCGCCGTGCAGGAGCACCGCGGGCCGTTCGCGCCGCCGCCGCTCTTCGCCGCGGTCGCCGACGCCCAGCGCCAGGTCCGCGCCGCCGGCAAGACCCTGCGGGAGCTGACCGGCTGCACACTCACCGCCCTCGTCGCCGACGCCACGGGCGCGTGGGTCACGCAGATCGGCGACTCCCGGGTGTATCGGCTGCGCGGCGGCCTGCTCGAACTGCTCACCATCGACCACACCGAGGCGTGGCTCGGCGCCGTGCACGGCTGGTTTCCCGCCGACTCGCCGCAGGCGGAAGCGGCCCGCTACCAGCTGCACCGCTTCATCGGCCACCCCGGCCTGCCCGAGCCCGACGTCCTGAGCGTCACCATGTTCCCCGGCGACGTCTACTGCCTGTGCACCGACGGGATCGCCGAGCAGGTGCCGTATCAGCGGATGGAGGCCACCCTGAGCTCCGGCGCACCCCCGGACGCGATGGCCTCGGCCCTGGTCGCCGCCTCCCTGGAGGCCGGCGGCCGGGACAACGCCACCGCCGTCGTCGTCAAGGTTTTCTAGCACCACGGGGTCTTCGCGGGGCGGGCCTTCGCGGGGCGGGCCTTCGCGGGGCGGGTGTCAGATGACGAGCTCGGCGGCGGGGCGTTCGGCGGTGACGGTCAGCGCCTCGACGTGCCGGTGTGGCGCGGGTCCATCCGCGTCCGGATCGGCCTCGGCCTCCTCGGCGACGACATCGAGAGCGTCCCATAGCGCGGCGAGCGCCTCTGCGGATCCGCTGACCTCGAGCGCCGGCCCACCGCGCAGCGCGACCCTCACCGGCCCGCCGGCCCGCAGCTGCACCAGGGTCCCGTTGAGAATGCGCTGCTCGAACACGTCACCGGCGGCCCGCAGCCGGGCACCCAGGTCACGCAGTGCGGCCGGCGGCCCGGCCAGATCGAACACATCTCCCGCGACACGCAGGCGGCAGGCCAGCTGATCATCCACGCCGACCAACCTAACCCACGACCCGCCCGACCCCCGCACTACCCGATGCGGAGGTCCCGGCCGGCCAGCACCGCGAACGCGGCGGTGACCGCGATCAGGGCGCACAGGACGGTCATCGGCAGCGACCAGGACCCGCCGGCGTCGCGCAGGGCGCCGAAGAGGACCGGTCCGGTGGCCGCGAGGGCGTACCCACCGGTCTGCGCCATCCCGGACAGCGCCGCGGCCTGGGCGTGGTCGGCGGTGCGGAGGCTGAACAGCGACAGGCACACGACGAGGACGCCGCCCGCGCCGAACCCGGCGACGACGACCGAGACGAGGGTCCAGGCCGGCGTCCACGGCAGCCACTGCAGCCCGGCGGTGCCGAGCCCGATGCAGGCGACCCCGGCGAACCCGACGAGCCGCTGATCCCGCACCCGGTGCAGGGCGACGGGCGCGGCCAGGTTGGCGGCGACGGCTGCGGCGAGGTAGGCGAACAGATGCCACCCGGCCGCCTGCGCGGGGATGCCGTGGTCGCGCTCGATCGACGGCAGCCACGTGATGAGCACGTAGAACGCCAGGGACTGCAACCCCATGAACACGGTCACCTGCCATCCGAGCGCCGTCCGCCACGGTGACCTGGGGTTTCCCGGGTCTGCCGGTGCCGCGTCGGTACCGGCGGCTGCGGCGGCAGGGGGCAACGGACGCAGCACGCGGGGCAGCCAGGCGGCAGCGGAAACGGCCACGAGCGCGAGCCAGCAGGCGAGGGCCGCGCGCCAGCCGCCGGTGAGCGCGGCGAGGGGCACCGCGGTGCCGGAGGCGATGGCCGCGACGACCGCCTGCGCCGCGGAGTACCCGCCGGACAGCTGCGCGACCCGCGCCGGGTGGTCGCGCTTGACGAGGCTCGGCAGCAGCACGTTGAACCCGGCGATCGCCGCGCCGACCGCCGCCGTGCCCAGCCACAGCGCGGTCGGCACCGGGGCGGAGCGCACCGCGATGCCCACGGCGAGGACGGCGACCGCGAGGCCGAGGGCACGCTCCAGGCCGATCCGCCGGGCGGCGAGCGGCGCGACGGGGGAGAAGCCGGCGAACGCCAGCAGGGGCAGGGTGGTGAGCAGCCCGGCGGCGGCCCCGGACAGGTGCCCGGTGGCGCGGATGTCGGCGACGAGCGGCCCGACCGCGGTCAGCGGCGCCCGACCGATCGCGCCCAGGAGCAGGATGCCGCCGACGCGGCGGGTCACAGCGACGCGGCGATCATCCGCAGCGCCTCGGCGAGATCACGGCCGCTCGGCGCACTCGAAGGGTCGATCAGCCACTGGGTGAGCACGCCGCTGATCAGGGCCTGGTAGAACGAGCCGAGCTGGAACGCCTTCTGCGGCTCGGCGGCGGGGTCGATCCCGTGGAACACCGACGCCCACAGCCCGCGGGCGTCCCGCATGCCCTCGGAGATCATCGTCCGGATCGCGGGGGCGTGCTCCATCTGCACGAACGCGTCGAACGACGCCATGAACGCGGGCCGGTGCGCGCCGAGCGAGGCGATGACGCTGGTCCAGTACGCCTCGAAACGCTCCAGACCGGCGAGGCCTTCGGCGTCGGTGGCCAGCAGCGCGGTGGCCATCTGCGTGCCCCAGTCCTCGAGGGCCTTCTCCAGTGCGGCGTTGAGCAGCGCCTCGGTGGAGCCGTAGTGGTAGCCGATCGAGCCGAGGTTGGTGCCGGACGCGGCGACGATGTCGCGGGCGGTGGTCCGCCCGTAGCCCTTCTCGTAGATGCAGCGCACGGCGCCGTCGAGGAGGTCCTCGCGATGTCCCATGGTCCAGATCCTAGGGTCTATACAAGCGTATAAGACGAATGTATATTTCCCGGCCATGGACATCCTCATCTCCGGCGCGAGCGTCGCCGGCCCGTCCCTCGCCCTCTGGCTGCACCGGCTCGGCCACCGCGTCACCGTCGTGGAGCGGGCGCCCGCACTGCGCGGCGGCGGCTACGCGGTCGACTTCCGCGGCCGGGTCCACCTGGAGGTCCTGCGCCGGATGGGGCTGCTGGACGCGATGCGGGCCAGGGCCACGCACATGGGTGACATCGCGATCGTCGACCGCGACGGCGCGCTGAAGGCGACCATGCCGTCGGCGATCTTCAGCGGCGATCTGGAGCTGCTGCGCGGGGATCTCGGCGCCGTGCTGTACGACGCCACCCGCGACCACGCCGAATACGTCTTCGGCGACTCGATCGCCACGATCACCCAGGACGCCGACGGTGTCGACGTGACCTTCGAGCGGGGCGCGCCGGGGAGGTTCGACCTGGTGGTCGGCGCCGACGGGGTCAACTCGAAGGTCCGCGACCTGGTCTTCGGCGAGGTGCCGCGGCGCGACCTCGGTGTCCACGGCTGCATCTTCACCATGGCCAACGAGTTCGGCCTGGACCGGACCGCGCTCATGTACAACGAACCGCGCCGCACCGTCACGATCGGCGGGGTGACCAAGGACAAAGCAGTCGTCTCACTCTTTTTCACGGCGAATGACGAAATAACGAAAACGCACCCGAAAGCCGTCGTCGCCCAGGCGTTCGGTGCAGCCGGCTGGAAGGTGCCGCGCCTGCTCGAAGCCATGCGGACCGCGCCCGACTTCTGGTTCGACTCCACCACGCAGATCCGGATGGACCGGTGGTCACGCGGCAGGGTCGTGCTCCTCGGCGACGCGGGCTACGCCGGCGGCCCCGGCGGCAACGGCACCGGTCTCGCCGTCGTCGGCGCCCATGTGCTCGCCGGTGAGCTGCGGCGGCTTCCCTTCGACAAGGCGTTCGAGGTGTACGAGCGGCGCCTGCGCCCCTACGTGGCCACCTGCCAGAAACAGGCGTCCGGCGGTGCGGACTTCCTCGTCCCGGACACCGACCGCAGGATCGCCCAGCGGGACCGCTTCTTCCGCGTGATCCGTTACCTCCCGCCGGTGAAACACCTGTTCAAGCACCTCGCGACGCGGACCGCGGAGGCCTTCGACCTGCCGGACTACGGTGGCCTGGGTCACACGCGGGATCTTTCCGGGAACAGAGGGAACGCTTTGTAACTTAAGCCTGACACGCTCAACCTCATCCTGATGGCAGGTGTCAGACATGGCTACTCTCCCGGTTCTTCCACTGACCGACGACGTCCTGCTCCCCGGCATGGTCATCCCCGTGACGCTCGACGCCACCACGCAGGCGGCCGTCGACGCGGCGCGCTCAGCCGGTGACAAGCGGGTCCTCGCGGTCCCGCGCGTCGACGGCGAATACGGCTCCTTCGGCGTCGTCGCCGTCCTCGAGAAGGTCGGCCGGCTGCCCAGCGGCGAGCCCGCGGCGGTCGTGCGCGGCGTGTCCCGGGCCCGCATCGGCGCCGGCGTCCCCGGCCCCGGCGCGGCGCTGTGGGTCGAGGCCACCCTGCTCGACGAGCCCGCCCCCGCCGGCAGGGCGAAGGAGCTCGCCCGCGAATACAAGGCACTCGTCATCGGTGTGCTCCAGGAGCGCGGCGCGTGGCAGGTCATCGACACCGTCGAACGCATGACGGACCTGTCCGAGCTCGCCGACTCCGCCGGCTACGCGCCGTGGCTCACCCTGGAGCAGAAGATCCAGCTCCTCGGCGCCCCCGACGTCACCGCCCGGCTCGAGCTGCTCGTCGAATGGGCCCGCGCCCACGCCGCCGAGCAGCAGGTCAACGAGAAGATCAACCACGACGTCCGCGAGGGCCTGGAGAAGACGCAGCGGGAGTTCCTGCTGCGCCAGCAGCTCGCCGCGATCCGCAAGGAGCTCGGCGAGGACGAGCCGTCCGGCTCCGCCGACTACCGCACCCGGGTCGCGGAGGCCACGCTGCCCGACGTCGTCCGCGAGGCGGCGGAGCGCGAGGTCGGCCGCCTGGAGCGGGCCAGCGACCAGTCGCCTGAGGCCGGCTGGATCCGCACCTGGCTCGACACCGTCCTGGAGATGCCGTGGGACGTCCGGACCAGCGACAACACCGACCTGGCCGAGGCCCGCGCGATCCTCGACGCCGACCACGCCGGCCTCGCCGACGTGAAGGACCGCATCCTGGAATACCTGGCCGTGCGCAACCGGCGCGCCGCGCAGGGCAAGGAGGTCGTCGGCGGCCGCGGCTCCGGCGCCGTCCTCGCCCTCGCCGGCCCTCCCGGGGTCGGCAAGACCAGCCTCGGCGAATCCGTCGCCCGGGCGCTGGGCCGCAAGTTCGTCCGGGTGTCCCTCGGCGGCGTGCGCGACGAGGCCGAGATCCGCGGCCACCGCCGCACCTACGTCGGCGCGCTGCCCGGCCGGATCGTCCGCGCCCTGCGGGAAGCCGGCTCGATGAACCCGGTCGTGCTCCTCGACGAGGTCGACAAGCTCGCCGTCGGCTACGCCGGCGACCCGGCCGCGGCCCTGCTCGAGGTCCTCGACCCGGCGCAGAACCACACGTTCCGCGACCACTACCTCGAGGTCGACCTCGACCTGTCCGACGTGCTGTTCCTGGCCACCGCCAACGTGGTGGACACCATCCCCGGCCCGCTGCTGGACCGCATGGAGCTGGTGACCCTGGACGGCTACACCGAGCAGGAGAAGGTCGCCATCGCCCGCGACCACCTGTGGCCCCGCCAGCTCGACCGGGCCGGCCTGAGCCCTGACGAGGTCACGATCAGCGATCTTGCCTTTGGGGCCATCGCCGGGGAGCACACCCGCGAGGCCGGCGTCCGCCAGCTGGAGCGGGCACTGGCGAAGGTCCTGCGCAAGGTCGCCGTCGCCTACGACGGCACCCCGGTGCACGTCGACGACGTCGTCAAATACCTGGGACGGCCCCGCTTCACGCCGGAGTCGGCCGAGCGCACCGCCGTCCCCGGCGTCGCGACCGGCCTCGCCGTCACCGGCGCCGGCGGCGACGTGCTCTTCATCGAGGCGACCTCGATGGAGGGCGAGCCCGGCCTGACCCTCACCGGCCAGCTCGGCGACGTCATGAAGGAGTCGGCGCACATCGCGCTGTCCTACCTGCGCTCCAACGGCCGGCGCCTCGGCATCGACCCCAACGAGCTCGCCGGCCGCCGCATCCACCTGCACGTCCCGGCGGGCGCGGTCCCGAAGGACGGCCCCAGCGCCGGCATCACGATGGTCACGGCACTGGC
This sequence comes from Dactylosporangium sp. NPDC005555, assembly GCF_040605635.1. Taxonomy (NCBI): domain Bacteria; kingdom Bacillati; phylum Actinomycetota; class Actinomycetes; order Micromonosporales; family Micromonosporaceae; genus Dactylosporangium; species Dactylosporangium sp. NPDC005555. Next base: position 157,752 of record NZ_JBEXDG010000010.1, on the reverse strand, counting down.
GTCACTGGCTACCGGGCGGCCGGTGCGGCCCGAGTTCGGCATGACCGGCGAGGTCACCCTCGCCGGCCGGGTCCTGCCGATCGGCGGGGTCAAGCAGAAGCTCCTGGCGGCACACCGGGCCGGCCTCACCGAGGTCATCATCCCGAAGCGCAACGAGCCCGACCTCGACGACCTGCCGGCGGAGGTGCGGTCGCAGCTGACCGTGCACGCCCTCGCCGACGTCGCCGACGTGCTCGCCCTCGCGCTGCGCCCCGCGGACGTCGCCACCCTGGTCCCGTCCGCCTGACCCACCGCCTGACCCGCCGCCCTCAATATGGGGGCGGCGGGTTCGTCGTGCGGATCTGCTCCAACATCCGGCGGCGGCGCCGGACGTCGTAGCCGCGGGCGAGGCGGACCGCAGGCGGCGGCGCGGCGACGTAGGCTCGTCTGCGTGCCGAGCCGGAACACGACCCCAGCAGCCGAGCCCACCACCGCCGCGCCCGTGAAGAAGGCCGTGGCGAAAAAGGCCGCCGCGCCGAAGAAGGCCACCGCCGCCAAGGCCGCGGCGAAGAAGGCGACCCCCGTCAAGAAGCCCTCGAAGGCCGCCGTGGTCCACGTGCCGGCCGGGCCGGACCTGGAGAAGACCAGACAGGCGCGGCGCATCCTGCGGCTGCTCACCGCCAGATACCCGGACCCGGTCCTCGAGCTGGACTTCGCCTCGCCGCTGCAACTGCTCTTCGCCGCTGTCCTCGCCGCGCAGACCCTCGACGAGCGGGTCAACCTCGTCACCCCGGTGCTGTTCGCGAAGTACCCGACCGCGGCCGACCTCGCCGCCGCCGACCCCGCGGAGATGGAGGAGATCCTCCAGCCCGTCGGGTACTACCGGAAGAAGACCCAGATCGTCATGAAGCTGGCGTCGGCCCTCGTCGAGCGGCACGACGGCGAGGTGCCCGGCACGTTCGAGGAGCTCGTCGAGCTGCCCTGGGTCGGCCGCAAGACCGCCAACATGGTGCTCGGCAACGCGTTCTCGGTCCCGGCGATCTCCGTCGACACGCACGTCGAGCGGGTCGCGCACCGTCTCGCCTGGGGGCCGGAGCGCGACGTCGAGGGCACCGAGACCGACGTCGCGGCGCTGTTCGACAAGAAGGACTGGGTCTCGGTCAACCTGCTGCTGATCCTGCACGGCCGGCGCACCTGCCACTCCCGCAGGCCCGCGTGCGGCGCCTGCCCCCTCGCCGAGGAGTGCCCGTCGACCGGCCTCGCCGGCAAGGGCGAGCTCGACCCCGAGAAGGCCCGGGCGCTGCTGAAGTGACCGCCGGTGGCACACTGCTCCGGTGCGATTCGCCGACTTCGACGTCCTGCTGCGGCAGGCGTTGCGGCGGTACGCGGCCCTCGAGCGCGACGGTGACGTCGCCGTCTTCGACCACTGGCGGGCCACCGAGGCGGACCTCATGCGGGTCCAGCGGCGGCTGGGCGTGCGGCTGCCGGAGCAGTACCGCGGGTTCCTGCTGCGGTACGGCGCCGGCCGCTTCCTCTTCGTCGAGCTGCTCCCCGCCGACGAGGGCCGCCGCTGGGTGGAGACGCTGCTCAGCGCCAACGCGCCCGCCGACGAACACGGCCGCGGGTTCGTCGCGGTCGCGCCCGTCGGCACCGGCGACTACTGGGGCTTCGTGGTCCACGACGGGATCTGCGAGGACGCCGTCAGCTTCCGCTACCACGAGGACGGCGCCGTCGAGCACGCCGCCGACGACTTCCTCGAGTTCGTCGCCGCGGAGGGCCTGCGGGTCGGGAGGTGACCCGCGGTGACCGACCCGTTCGGCATCGGCTCCGGCGTGTGGCCCGGCCTGGCGAAGGTCGCGGAGGAGGCCGGGGAGCTGCTGCAGGTCGTCGGCAAGCTGGTGGCCACCGGTGGCCACCCCGCCCACTACGACGGCTCCGACCTGCGCGACCGGCTCGTCGAGGAGTGCGGCGATCTGCTCGCGGCGATCGGCTACCTCACCGCCGCCAACGGCATCGAGGCCGAGGTCGCCGACCGCGCGGCCCGCAAACGCGAGCTCTTCCAGGACTGGCACCGGCGGGAGGTCGAGCGGCGGGGCGGGTGATCGTCAAACCCCCTCGGTCCTGACGATCACCCGGCCGGTGCGGGCCCGCTGAGTCCCATGACCCGTGAGCGCGGAACTGGGTTGCGTCCCGGGTGGGACCGGCACAACATCGAGACATGCCGACGCGACGCAAGGCCCGGGTGCGACTCGACGTGCGGGAGCGGCCCGCCCGGTCCCGGCTCCGCGCGGCGGCCCGACCTGTCGCCGGCCGTACACCTGCCGCGGCTACCGCAGGGCGGGCTGGCGGGACTCGCGTTGCGCCGACTCCACCACCTCGCCGCGGGTGTCGCCGAGCCACACGACCGGGTTGACCGGCGTGCCGACGCGGCTGAGCAGTCCCGTCTCGTCGGTCCACGCGACCAGTGGCACCGGCTGCACGTGCTCGGTCTGCCAGCCGATGACCCGGCCGGCCTGGATCTCGTCGTCGGTGGCCGTGGCCAGCCACAACACCTGGGTCTGCGCAATGATCGTCATGCTGTCGGTGATTCCCCCGCAACGGAAGGTGCAACCACGTCATGCCGCAGTTCGAAGCGCTCCTCGCCGAAGGCGCGACCGTGCCCGTCGAGGGCTGGGACTTCTCCTGGTTCCACGGCCGCGCGACCGAGGAGCGACCACCCTGGGGCTACGCGGACCTCCTGTCCCGGCGTTACCGCACCGCCGGCCGCGCCCTGGACGTGCAGACCGGCGGCGGTGAGGTCGTCGCGTGGGCCCTGCGCCGCGCCGGCACCACCCCCGCGGTCCTGGCCGCCACCGAGTCCTGGCTCCCGAACGTCGCCCTCGCCACGCGGGCGCTCGCCCCGTACGGCGGCACCGTCGCCCACGTCGCCGACGAGGACCCGCTGCCCTTCGACGACGGCACGTTCGACCTCGTCAGCAGCCGGCACCCGGTCGTCGCCGGCTGGCCGGAGCTCGCCCGGGTCCTGGGCCCGGGCGGCACGTACCTCGCCCAGCACGTCGGCGTCGGCAGTGTCCACGAGCTCACCGAGGCGATGCTCGGCCCGACCCCGGTCGGCCAGGGCCGTCACCCGGACGCGGCGGCCGCCGCCGCCCGCGCCGCCGGCCTGGAGGTGAAGGACCTCCGCGAGGTGAGACTGCGGATGGAGTTCTCCGACGTCGCCGCCGTCGCCGTCTTCCTCCGCAAGGTCATCTGGATCGTGCCGGGCTTCACCGTGGACGCCTACCGCGAGCAGTTGCGGGCCCTCCACGACCGCATCCAGGCCGAGGGCCCGTTCACCGCTTCCACGAGCCGCTACCTGATCGAGTGCTTCAAGCCACATCAAAACGGCGGTGAGTGAACGGTCGTTGGGGGCCAGGGATAGTTTGTGGGGACAAGCACACCCGCCGCTGCCGCAGGAGAAGTCTGATGAGCGAGTCCGTGAACGTAACCGTGACCGGTGCCGCCGGCCAGATCGGCTACGCGCTGCTGTTCCGCATCGCGTCCGGTCAGCTGCTCGGTGCCGACACCCGTGTGAAGCTGCGCCTGCTGGAGATCCCGCAGGCCGCCCGCGCCGCCGAGGGCACCGCGCTGGAGCTGCAGGACGGTGCGTTCCCGCTGCTCGCCGGGGTCGACGTGTTCGACGACCCGAAGCAGGCGTTCTCCGGGGCCAACGTCGCCCTGCTCGTCGGGGCCCGGCCCCGCACCAAGGGCATGGAGCGCGGCGACCTGCTCGAGGCCAACGGCGGCATCTTCAAGCCGCAGGGTGAGGCGATCAACGCCGGCGCCGCCGACGACATCCGGATCCTGGTCGTGGGCAACCCGGCCAACACCAACGCCCTCATCGCCCAGCGCAACGCGCCGGACGTGCCGGCAGACCGGTTCACCGCGATGACCCGCCTGGACCACAACCGGGCGGTGGCGCAGCTGTCGCAGAAGCTCAGCGTGCCGGTGTCGGAGATCCGCAAGGTCACCATCTGGGGCAACCACTCGGCGACGCAGTTCCCGGACATCCTGCACGCCGAGGTCGCGGGCCGTAACGCCGCCGAGGCCGTCGGTGACCGGCAGTGGTATGCCGACGAGTTCATCCCGCGGGTCGCCAAGCGCGGTGCGGAGATCATCGACGTGCGCGGCGCGTCGTCGGCCGCCTCGGCGGCGTCGGCGGCCATCGACCACGTCCACGACTGGGTGAACGGCACCGCCGAGGGTGACTGGACGTCGGTGGCGCTGCCGTCCGACGGCTCGTACGGGGTACCGGAGGGCCTGATCTCGTCGTTCCCGGTCGTGTCCCGCGGCGGCAAGTGGGAGATCGTCCAGGGTCTCGAGATCGACGACTTCTCCCGGGCCCGGATCGACGCGTCGGTCGCCGAGCTCGCCGAGGAGCGCACCGCCGTGGAGCGTCTCGGCCTGATCTGACCGGTAGGACATGACGCCGGCCCACCCGCTTCCGCACAGCGGGTGGGCCGGCGTGTCATTTCAGTGGGGCGCGCGGCCGAGCTCGTGCCAGCTCGCCTCGGACAGCTCCACCTCGTAGTGCTTCGCCGCCACCGCGAGGTTCGCGAAGGCGAGGTCACGGTCCTTGTCGTTGACGCCGCGCACCTGGTCGAACCGCGCGACCGCGTTACGGACGTGCTTGGCGTCGGTGAGCGGCAGCTTGCGCTGCTCCGGGAACGCGTAGACGCTGTCGGGCAGGCGCTCGCGGGTCTCCTCGGACAGCGTGCCGTGTGCCTCGGAGGGCCTCCATGTCGTCTCCATGCCCGTACAAGTTCCCTGGCGACGCGGTCGTGACACACCGATCCGGGGCAACGTTCGCGGCGGCCGACGCGGGACGGTACCGTTCGGTCCGACGGCTGACAGAAGGAGATCACGAGTGAAGGTGGACGCCGAGGCGCGGCAGCGGCTGACCGCGCTCCTGCAGACGCATGAGGAAACGATCGTGCGGCATTGGACGGAGATCGCGGCCCGCACGCTGCGGGGCCGGCTGACCCAGGCCGAGCTGAGCCGGCAGGTGCGCGACATCTACAGCGCGCTGATGGCGATGCTCACCGCCGAGGGCGACGGTGATGTGGCCGGCATGCAGGGCGGCGAGTCCCGGGCGACGCTCGGTGAGCTGTCGCGGGCGTGGGCCCGGCAGGGCTTCACCCCGAGCGAGACCGCGAGCCTCGTGTTCACCGTGAAGGAGGTCGTGCTCGGCCTCACCGAGACGGGCGCGGAGGAGCAGACGCCGAAGGACTTCCAGCTGCTGTCGCTGCTTGTCGACGACATGGGCCTGTTCACGTTCGAGACCTACACCAAGACCCGCGAGTCGGTGATCGCCGACCAGACCGAGCAGCTGCTGGAGCTGTCGACGCCGGTCGTGAAGCTGTGGGAAGGGGTCGTCGCGGTGCCGCTGGTCGGCACGCTGGACTCCGCCCGCGCCCAGGTGGTCATGGAGAAGCTCCTGCAGACCCTGGTCGACACCGGCTCGGGCTTCGCGATCGTCGACATCACCGGCGTGCCGGCGGTCGACACGCAGGTCGCCCAGCACATCCTCAAGACGGTGGTGGCGGCCCGGTTGATGGGCGCGGAGTGCATCATCTCCGGCATCCGCCCGCAGATCGCGCAGACCGTCGTCGCGCTCGGCATCGAGTTCGGCGACATCGTCACCAAGGCCAACCTCGCCGACGCGCTCCTGCACGCGATGCGCGCCAGCGGCGTCGAGGTCGTCCGCCGGGCGAACCGGGACAGGACGGCCTGATGGACCGCATCCCCGTCCTGAAGATCGGCGAGATCCTGCTGGTCTCGATCCAGATCGACCTCGACGACCAATCGGCGATGCAGCTGCAGGAGGACCTGTCCGACCGGATCGTGGAGACCGGCGCGCACGGCGTGATCATCGACATCTCCGCGCTGGAGATCGTCGACTCGTTCATCGGCCGGATGCTGTCGACGATCGCGGCCGTGTCCCGGGTGCTGGACGCCGAGACGGTCGTGGTGGGCATGCGCCCGGCGGTGGCGATCACCCTGGTGGAGCTCGGCCTGTCGCTCAACGGGGTGCGCACCGCGCTCAACGTCGACAAGGCACTGGAGATCCTCGCCGAGGCGAAGCAGGTGCGTGGCGTCGGCGTGCTCAGTGTCAGCGGATCGGACGACGTGCCCGTATGACGCAGCCGCAGGACCCGCAGCATCTGCCGATCACCGACGACAAGGACGTGGTCCGGGTGCGGCAGGCGGTCCGGGTGATCGCGCTCGCCGCGAAGCTGCCGCTGGTCGACCAGACGAAGCTCGTCACCGCGGCGAGCGAGCTGGCCCGCAACACCCTGATCCACGGCGGCGGTGGGCACGCGACCGTCGCACAGGTGCACAACGGGCGGCGGGCCGGCGTCCGGGCCGAGTTCGTCGACACCGGGCCGGGCATCGTCGACCTCGGTCTGGCCTTCACCGACGGGTACACCACCGGCAGCGGCCTCGGGCTCGGCCTCAGCGGATCCCGGCGGCTCGTCGACGAGTTCGAGATCGAGACCGTCGCCGGCGAGGGCACGAAGATCACGGTCACCAAGTGGGCCCGGTGACGCCGCCGGTCGAGGTTCCCACCGTCGAGGAGCTGGGCTGGTTCCCGGTCGACGACAACGCGGCGGCGAACATCGCCAGGCGGGTGGCGGTGGACTGCGCCAAACGGCTCGGCTTCACCGAGGAGCGGGCCGGCGAGGTGGCGATCGTCGCCTCGGAGCTGGCCGGCAACCTGCACCGGCACGCCGACGCGGGGGCGCTGTCGGTGCGGTGCCTGCGCGCGGGCACCGGCGGCGGGGTCGAGCTGGTCGCCGTCGACACGGGTCCCGGCATGGCCGACCTGGTGTTCAGCGGCGTCGACGGTACGTCCACCGCCGGCACCCTCGGCATCGGGCTCGGCGCGGTCCGCCGCCTTTCGAGCCACTCCGGCGGCTACTCGCTGCCGGGCCGCGGCACCGTCCTGACCGCGCAGCTATGGCAGGACCGGGTTTACCGTGCGGTGCCGGTGGTCGGCGGGCTGACGCGACCGATCACCGGCGAGTCGGCCTGCGGCGACCGCTACGCGGCACGCCGCGTCGACGGGGCGATGCTGCTGATCGTCGCCGACGGGCTCGGCCACGGCGCCCTCGCGGCGGCGGCGTCGGGCGCGTGCGTCGACGCCTTCCTCGCCAGCCCGCTGGAGTCTCCCGGAGCGATCGTGGAGCACCTGCACCGGGTCGTGTCGTACACCCGGGGCGCGGCGGTCTCCGTGGCGAGGGTCGAGCACGACACGGTCCGCTTCGCCGGGCTGGGCAACGTGGCCGGCACGGTCGCGACCCCGGACGGGGCGCGGCGCGGCATGGTCAGCCTCCCCGGCATCGTCGGCCACCAGTCCAGAGTTGTCCGCGAGTTCAGCTACGACCTGCCACCCGGCGCGGTCGTGGTGCTGCACTCCGACGGCGTGTCGGACCGCTGGACCCTGCGTGACTATCCCGGCCTCAGCCGCCAGGACCCGCTGCTCATCGCCGGGACGCTGCTGCGCGACGTTGGGGTGCGCCGCGACGACGCGTGCGTGGCGGTGGTCCGGCCGTGACCGCGGACGGGTCGCCCGAGCCGCTGCTGCGGATGACCCTGCGCACCGACCAGGACGTGTTCGTGCTGCGCCAGCGCGGCCGGGAGGTGGCCGCGGCGCTGCTCATGGAGCACCAGGACCAAGTCAGGGTCGCCACCGCGCTCAGCGAGATCGGACGGCACACGATCGGGGCCGTCGTCACGTTCTCCACCGACGTTTCCGCGAGGCCGCGATTGGTCATTGTGGTAGAGGCGGCCGGCATCGGGATCAGCCCGCCGGAGGGCACGGCGGCGGCGGGCCGGTTGATGGACGAGGTGCAGGTGGAACCGGACAGGATCAGCCTGGCGCGCAGGCTGCCCGCCCAGGTCGGCACGGACCGGCTGGCCGCGGCGCGGCAGGAGCTGGCCGCGAGCCGGCCGACGACTGCGCTGGACGAGCTCAGCGTCCAGAACCAGCAGCTGGTCACCGCCCTGGAGGAGGTCCAGGCGCACCGCGACGAGCTGCTCACCCTCAACGCGGAGCTGGAGGAGACCAACCGCGGCGTGATGGCGCTGTACACGCAGCTGTCCGAGGAGCTGGAGCAGACCAACCAGGGTGTCGTCGCCCTGTACGCGGAGCTCGACGAACGCTCCGCCCAGCTGCGCCAGGCGAACGAGGCGAAGAGCCGCTTCCTGGCCAACGTGTCGCACGAGCTGCGCGCGCCCGTCACCGCGATCATCGGGCTCACCCGGCTGCTGCTCGACCCGCGCTCCGAGCCGCTCACCGCCGACCAGACCCACCAGCTGGACCTTGTGCAGGGCTCCGCCGCCGACCTGCTCGCCCGGGTCAACGACCTGCTGGACCTGGCGAAGGCCGAGTCCAACCGGATCGAGCCCAACTGGGCGCAGGTCGACCTGGGCGCGGTGCTCGGCCAGCTGCGCGGCACGCTGCGCCCGCTGGCGAAGCCCGGCGTGCAGTTCGAGATCGCGGACCCCGCCGAGCCGGTCGACCTGGTCACCGACGAGCTGCTGCTCACCCAGATCCTGCGCAACCTGCTCACCAACGCGTTGAAGTTCACCGACGCCGGCAGTGTCGCGATGGGCGCGCTGGTGCTCGACGGCCGGCTGCACATCGCGGTCGCCGACACCGGCATCGGCATCCCGCTCGCCGAGCAGCGCCGCGTCTTCGAGGAGTTCCATCAGGTGCGTGGTGTGCACCAGGCGGGCGGGACCGGGCTCGGGCTGCCCTACGCGCGGCGGCTGGCGACGCTGCTCGGCGGCGGGCTCAGCATGGTCAGCGAGCCGGGGGAGGGCAGCACCTTCACCCTCGACGTGCCGCTGCAGCCCGCGCCGGTGGACGACCTGGACCTGCCGCACGTGCCGGTGGTGCTGGTCGTCGACGACGAGGCCGCCTCGCGGCAGGTGCTGCGCGAGCACCTCGACGGCATTGCGGAGTACATCCACGAGGCCGCCGACACCCGCTCGGCGCTCGCCATCGCGACCCGTGAGCGCCCATCATTGATCTTCCTGGACCTACGGATGCCCGGCGGCGACGGCGGCGAGCTGATCGCCGCCCTCGCGGGCGTGCCGGAGCTGCGCGGCGTGCCCGTCGTCGTGGTGACCGGCGCCGACATCACGCACGTCCCGGGCGCCGCCGCCGTCCTGGACAAGTCGGCACTGACCCGGCGCATGGTCGCCGAGGTCGTCGCCCGGGTCACCGCGTGACCGGCCCGGGGCGCCGTCCCGGACCGCGGTCGCGCCGGAGCCCAGCGGCGGTGGCGGCGTGATCGGGGAGGCCGCCGCCGACATCCTCGTCGTCGACGACAGCCCCTCCAAGCGGTATGTCATCACCAGCTGGCTGCGCCGCGACGGGCACCGGGTCGTCGAGGCCGCCACCGGCCTGGAGGCGCTGCGGCTGCTGCACGACGCCGCCCTGCACGCGGAGCTGGTCGTGCTCGACGTGCGCCTGCCGGACATCGACGGGTTCGAGGTCGCCGAGCGGATCAAGGAGGACCCGCGGACGACCGCGATCCCCGTCATCCACATCTCCGCGACCGCCGTCCACGTCGTGGACCGCACCCAGGGGCTCAACCGCGGCGCCGACGCGTACCTCGCCGAGCCGATCGACCCGGACGAGCTGCTCGCCACGGTCCGGGCGAAGCTGCGCGAGTACCGCGCCCGCCGCCGCGCCGAACGCCTCGCCGGCCGGCTCACCCGGCTGGTGGACACCACGACGGCGTTCAACGCCACGACGAGCCTGCCGGACCTGCTGGTGGCCGCCGCGACCGGCGCCGCCCGGGTGTTCGAGGGTCCGGCCGCCGTCGCCGCCGGGTCGGAGGAGACCGGGCCGATCGCCGTGCAGGTCGACGCCCAGGACGGCGTGCCCCAGGTGCGGTCCGCGATGCGTGAGCAGTACGACCACGACCCCCTCGACGGGCAGGCCGGCACGGTGCTGTTCCGGCAGGACGACGGGCCGTGGTGGCAGGGCGCGGTGTGGCGGGTCGTCGCGCGCGCCAAGCCGGGCCGGGAGCCGCTGCACGTCGCCGTGCCCGCGGAGGGGTTCAGCGACGACGACGCCGACCTGCTGCGCCAGTTCGGGCAGGCGGTCGCGCTCGCCGTGGAGGCGCTGCGCAGCTACGACGAGGAGCGGCGCACCGCGCTGACCCTCCAGCAGAGCATGCTGCCGCAGCGGCTGCCGTCGGTGCCGGGGGTGCAGCTCGCGGTGCGCTACCAGCCGGCCAGTGAGCACGCGTCCGTCGGCGGCGACTTCTACGAGCTGCTGCTGCTCGACGGGCGGCTCGTCGCGGCGATCGGCGACGTCGCCGGGCACTCGCTGCGGGCCGCCACGATCATGGCGGAGGTCCGCCACGCGCTGCGCGCCTACCTGGTGGAGGACGCGTCACCGGGGCCGAGCATGGAGCGGCTCAACCGGATGATGCTGCGGCTGCTGCCGGAGGAGATCGCCACGATGTGCCTGCTGAGCATGGACCCCGCCAGCGGCGAGGTCCGGCTCACCAACGCCGGGCACCCGCCGGTGCTGCGGGTCCACGAGGGGCGGGTCGACCTGGTCGAGGGCCGGGTCGCGCTGCTGGGCGTGCCGACCCCGCACGACGAGGAGATCCGGCTGACCCTCGCCCCCGGCGAGACACTGGTCCTGGTCACCGACGGGCTCATCGAGGCGCGCGGGCAGACCTTCAACGAGGGGCTCGATGCGCTGTGCGCCGCCGTCGGCGACATCGAGGCCGACCTGGAGCAGTTCTGCGACCGGCTGCTGCGCGAGCTGAGCGCGCGGTCGCGCGACGACGACATTGCCCTTCTCGTGATCCGCCGGGTGGATTCCGCCTGAACCGGTTGCGCCGGCCGCCCGATGCGCACACGCTGCGGTGATACGAACGGGGGGCTTTCATCATGGCGGTCTGTGAGACCTGCGGCAACGACTACCACATGGCTTTCGAGATCCGTACCGTCGGCGGCGGCGTGCACGTCTTCGACTCCTTCGAATGCGCGATCCACCGGCTCGCCCCGGTCTGCGAGCACTGCGGCACGAGGATCGTCGGGCACGGCGCGGAGGTGTCCGGCAGCTTCTACTGCAGCGCCCACTGCGCCCGCACCGCCGACGACGCGCTCGGTCCGGAGATCCGCGACACGGTCGGTGCGTACCCCGGGTGATCCTTGCTCCTGCGCCGCATGATTGGCTCATCCTGCAGCATCGGATGAGGCACACATCGTGGAGGAGCAGCTGTGGTGGTCCTGGGTATCGACATCGGCGGTTCGGGCATCAAGGGGGCGCCGGTCGACCTGGCGACCGGCGAGTTCACCGCTGACCGGCACCGCATCGAGACCCCGCAGCCTGCGGACATCGCCGCCGTCGTCGAGACCGTCGCGGCGGTCGTCGCGCAGTTCCCGCCGGCGAGCAGCGTCGGCATCACGTTTCCGGCCGTGGTCCAGCACGGCGTGACGAAGACCGCCGCCAACGTCGACGCCTCCTGGGTCGACGCGCCCGCGGAGCGGCTCTTCAGCGACAAGCTGGGCCGGCCGGTGACGGTCCTCAACGACGCCGACGCGGCCGGGGTCGCCGAGGTCGAGTACGGCGCGGGCAAGGGCGTCGAGGGCCTGGTCGTCATGGTCACCCTCGGCACGGGCATCGGCAGCGCCCTGTTCATCGACGGGAAGCTGGTGCCCAACACCGAGTTCGGCCACCTGCAGCTGACCGGCCGGCACCTGCACGGCGGCGACGCCGAGGACTTCGCCTCCGACCGCATCCGGGAGACCGAGGAGCTCAGCTGGCCCGACTGGGCCGAGCGGGTCCAGGTCTACCTGCGCCACCTGCACGCCCTGCTGTGGCCCGACCTGATCATCATCGGCGGCGGCGTGAGCAAGAAGACCGAGAAGTGGCTGCAGTACGTGGACGTGCCCACGAAGGTCGTCCCGGCGACCCTGCAGAACAACGCCGGGATCGTCGGCGCCGCACTCCTCGCGTCGCGACGGGCGCACTGAGCACGATTCCGTGCGGACATAGGGCACGATAGGTGGCATGGGGGACGTGCCCGCGTCGTTGCGTGCCGGGGACCCGGCCACGGTCGGGTCCTACCGGCTGCTCGGCGTCCTCGGCGTCGGCGGCATGGGCACCGTCTATCTCGCCGCCGGCCCCGACGACCGCCGGGTCGCGCTGAAGGTCATCAACCCGGCCTGGCACGGCGACCCGCAGTTCCGGCAGCGGTTCGCGGCCGAGGCCGCCGCCGCGTCGCGGGTCGCCGGCTTCTGCACCGCCCGCGTGCTCGACGTGGCCCTGGACGGTCCGGTGCCGCACCTGGTGACCGAATACGTGTCCGGGCCGTCCCTGCACGAGTATGCGACCGTCAACGGCCCGCTCGGCGGTCAGGTCGAGGCGGTCGCGGTCGGGGTCGCCGCGGCGCTCACCGCGATCCACGCGGTCGGGCTCGTGCACGCCGACCTGAGCCCGCGCAACGTGCTGCTGTCCCCGTTCGGCCCGAAGGTCGTCGACTTCGGCGTCGCCCGCCTCCTGGGGCACTCGGGACCCGTCGGGCAGCTGTTCGGCACGCCGGGATGGCTGGCGCCCGAGCAGGAGCGCGGGGCCCCGCCGAGCCAGGCCTCCGACGTCTACGCGTGGGGTGTCCTCGTCGCGTGGGCGGGCACCGGCGTGATGCCGGCCGGGCCGGTCCCGCCGGGCCTGGAGCGGATCCTCACCCCGGGCATCGCCGAGATCGTCGCCCGGGCGTTGCGGACGGACCCGGCGGCCAGGCCGACGGCACGCCAGCTCCTCCTCGCGCTCGTCGGCGACGACGACCCCGCGGCCGTCCACGTGACATCCCCCCGGGCCGATAGGAAAACCCGCCCGGATCCGCGGCCCCGCGGCGGGCACGGGCACACCGCGACGGTGCCCGCCGCGGCGGCGCCGAGACCGCCGGCGGGCCGGTTCGCGCCCGGTGCGGCGCCCGTCATCCCGGTCTCGCCGACCGCCGTGCACGGGGTGCACGGGCCCGTGTCGCCGTCGCCGGTCAGCCCGACGATGCTCGACCCCACCGGCCGGTCCCAGTATGTGGGGCAGGGCCAGCCGCTCCCGCCGGTGCCGCCGCCGCCCCGGCCGGCGCCGCGCGGGATGGGCCGCGGGGTCGCCGCCGTCATCGCGGTGCTGATCGTCGTGGGCTGCCTGTGGGGCGTGTTCAACCTCGCCGGCTCGGCCGGCTCCGGCGACCCGCAGGCCGCTCCGACCACCGCGGCGCCGGCCAGCAGGGCGCCGTCGAGGAAGCCGAGTCCGGTCGGCACCGACGGCGGGGTCCGCTTCACCGTCACCGGCTTCGAGTGCGGCGTGAAGCGGATCGGCGAGTGGCCGATCGTCAAGGACGCCGTGGGGGAGTACTGCCTGGTCGAGGTGCGGGTGGAGAACCTCGGGGCCGGTGGCACCCGCATCTGGCAGGGCTCGCAGCGGCTGCGCGACACCGACGGCAACGACCACAAACCCGACGACTGGTCGTGGCTCTACAACGCCGAGACTCGGCCGCTGTACGGGGAGATCAAGTCCGGGAAACCGGTCACCGGCACGCTCGTGTTCGACGTGCCGAAGGGGCTCAGGTTCGACGTCCTGGTCGTCAAGCAGCAGCCGCTGAGCGACGGCACCGTCATCCGCCTGCCCGGCCGGTAGCGCCCGCCGGCAGGCTGTCGGCAACTGTCGGCAACTGCCCCGCGGAACGGCCGGTCGGACGGCCGGCGCCGCGACCGGTAGAGCGCTTTCGCGGGGGCGCCCGCGGGCACGGCCGGGCGCCGCTGCGACCGCAAGCGCACCGGTGTGCTGCCGAGCAAACACCACGTCCTGAGGCTTGGCAAGCTTTTCGCCGACGTTACGTTTCGTTACCACCGTGTTATTGACACCACAGTCCGCAATCGGATTTAGTGTGCCGGAACCGGTTGCGGAACCGGTTCCAGAAAACGCTCTCTTGCCAGAAAGCGCTCTCACAGAGAGGATGCCGACGTGCCGATCACCATCGCCGACGTCGCGTCCCGGGCCGGGGTCAGCAAGACCACCGTCTCGCGGGTGCTCAACGGCAAAGGCGAGGTCGACGAGTCGACCGCGGCACGGGTGCGGAGGGTCATCGACGAGCTGGGTTACACGCCCAGCGCGCGGGCGGTCAACCTCGCCCGTGGCCACACCAGGGTCATCGGGATGCTGGTGCCGTCGCTGATCTGGCCGTGGATGGGCGAGATCGTGCAGGGAGCGGTGGATGTCGTCGAGGCGGAGGGCTACGGGTTGCTGCTGTTCACGTGCAACCGTGGCGCCGAGTCGATGCGGCAGTTCTCCGCGCAGGTCTCCGGCAAGGCCTTCGACGGCCTGCTGGCGATCGAGCCGGAAGGCACCCTGGACTACCTCGCCGACCTGTATGCCGGCGGTCTGCCGGTGGTGCTCATCGACGACCGCGGCGACAAGCCGCTCATGCCGTCGGTCGGGACCACCAACCGGGCCGGCGGGGCCCTCGCCGCGCGGCATCTCGTCGAGATCGGCCGGCGGCGCCCACTGGTGATCACCGGATCCGAGAAGTTCGGCTGCACACAGGACCGGCTCGGTGGCTTCGCGGACGTGTTCGCCGCCGCCGGGCACCCGGTCGACCCGCGTTTTGTGATGGAGGGCGACTTCACGTACGACTGCGGCTCCCAGGCCGTCCGGCGAGCGCTGGAGCTGGGGCTGGAGTTCGACGCCGTCTTCGCCCACAACGACCTGTCCGCCGCCGGCGCCCTCCAGGCGCTGCGTCACGCGGGCCGCGCGGTGCCGGAGGATGTCGCCCTCGTGGGCTTCGACGACATCGTCCACGCCGCGCACACCGAGCCCCCACTCACGACCATCCGCCAGCCGATGCGGCAGATGGGCGAGATGGCGGCCCGGCGGCTCATCGCACACTTCGACGGCACGCCGTTGACGAGTGAGCCCAACATCCTGTCCACCACGCTCGTCGTGCGGTCCTCGACCGCCCCGGCGCAGCCCTAGCGCTCCACACCAGCACCACCGACACCGCACCAAAGGGCGGGACCTGCCGCAAGAAGGCCCCGTCGTCATACCCCGAATGCCCGCCCCACCTGTCGATCCAGGTACGTAAGGAGACACCCCCGTGCATACCAGACGCTCCGTTGTGCTCGGCCTCGCCGGGTTGCTCGCAGCCGGCTCCCTCGCCGCCTGCGGCGAGTCGAAGAACGAGCAGAACGCCAAGCAGGGCGTGACGGTTCTCAACGTCGGCATGCCGAACGGCCCGCAGACCGAGAACCAGAACCCGTTCCTCAGCACCTCTGCCGCGTCCAAGTCGGGTTACCGCTGGGCGCTGTACGAGCCGCTGATGATGTGGAACCCGGTCAAGCCGGCCGACCCGATGAAGCCGTGGCTCGCCACCAAGGCGGAGTGGTCCAAGGACTACACGTCGGTCAAGGCCACCATCCGTGACAACGCGGAGTGGTCGGACGGCCAGAAGGTCACCGCCGAGGACGTCGCGTTCACGTACAACTTGCTGGCCAAGAACGACGCCATCAACACCGGCGGTCTCACCATCAAGGACGCCACGGCCAGCGGCGCGGACGTGACCATCACGTTCAAGAACCCGCAGTTCGTGAGCCAGCACAAGGCCATCGCCCAGGTGCCGATCGTCCCCAAGCACATCTGGGAGAAGGTCTCCGACCCGGCCGCCGAGCTGGCCAAGGACCCGATCGGCTCGGGCCCCTACAAGCTGAAGTCCTTCACCCCGCAGACGGCCACCCTGGTCGCCAAGGACAAGGGCTACTGGCAGGCGCTCCCGGCCGTCAAGGAGCTGCGGTACACCTCCTACACCGACAACAACGCGCAGACCACCGCGCTCGCCAACGGTGAGTCGGAGTGGAGCTTCGTCTTCATCCCCAACGTGAAGACGGTCTTCCTCGACAAGGACGCCGCGCACCACAAGATCTGGGCCCCGCCGGTCCTCGGCATCCACGGCCTGTACATCAACACCACCAAGGCGCCGTTCGACGACAAGAACCTGCGCGTGGCCATGAGCATGGTCATCGACCGTGACGACATCTTCAACACGGCCGAGGCCGGCTACTTCCACCCGCTGGTGAAGAGCGTGACCGGTCTGCCCAGCCCCGCCGGCGACGCGTTCCTCGCGCCGGAGTTCAAGGGCAAGGACTACAAGATCGACATCGAGGGCGCCAAGGCGCTCCTCACCGGTGCCGGCTACAAGTACGAGGGCACCACCCTGAAGGACAAGACCGGCAAGGCCGTCACGCTCACGCTGACCGACCCCGCCGGCTGGTCGGACTACCAGACCTCGCTCGAGATCGTGAAGGCCAACCTTCAGAAGATCGGCATCGAGGCCACGGTCGAGAAGGCCAACCAGGACGCGTGGTTCAAGAACGTCGAAGCCGGTCAGTTCGACGCGGGCTTCCGGTGGACCAACGGCGGCAACACGCCGTACGACATCTACCAGACGATCATGGACGGCGACCTGCTCAAGCCGATCGGCACCGCCAGCCCCGCCGGTAACTTCGGCCGCTTCAACAACCCCGAGGCCACCAAGGCGCTGCGCGACTACCAGTCGGCGACCGAGGACTCGGTCCGGGTCGAGGCGATGAACAAGCTGCAGAAGATCTTCGTCGAGTACATGCCGATGATCCCGGTCGGCGCCGACAACGTCGGTGGCGCGTACTCCACCAAGAACTGGACCGGCTGGCCGGACGACGCCAACCCCTACGGCGCCGCTCAGCCCACCCAGGCCAACGCGATCGACGTGATCCTGCACCTCAAGCCGGCCTCCTGACCGGTCGCTAGTGACACCGCTCCCCGGGTGGCCGACGGTCACCCGGGGAGCGGTACCCCGTGACGACACCCCCTAGACAGGACCATCGGCATGACGTTGAGCGAAAGCACGGCGGCGCCGGTAGGCGAGGTGGTGCTTGAGGCCGTCGGCCTGACCAAGCATTTCCCCGTCCGCAGGCGGCTGAGTGATCTCTTCTCCGGCACCAAGGCGGTCGTCCACGCCGTGGACGACGTCTCCTTCACTCTGCGACGGGGCAGAGTCACGGCACTGGTCGGCGAGTCCGGCTCCGGCAAGTCCACGGTCGCCCGGCTGCTCGCGCAGCTCTATCCGCGCACCGGCGGCGACCTCCTGCTGCACGGCACGTCGACCAAGGTCAACGGCGGTCGCCGCTTCCGCAGCTACGTCAAGCGGGTCCAGCTCATCTTCCAGGACCCGTTCGGTTCGCTCAACCCGGTGCACACCGTGCGCTACCACCTCACCCGCGCGCTGAAGATCCACGGCAACGCCGGCAAGTCCGCGGCCGACCTCGAGGCCGCCCTGGCGAACCTGCTCACCCGGGTCAGCCTCACCCCGCCCGAGCGCTACGTCGACAAGTTCCCGCACGAGCTGTCCGGCGGCCAGCGCCAGCGCGTCGCGATCGCCCGCGCCCTCGGCGCGGACCCCGAGGCCCTGCTCGCCGACGAGCCGGTCTCCATGCTCGACGTGTCGATCCGTCTGGGCATCCTCAACCTGCTGCGTGACCTGAAGGAACGGCTCAACCTCGCCATCCTGTACATCACGCACGACATCGCCTCGGCGCGGTACTTCGCCGACGAGACGATGGTCATGTACGCCGGCCGCATGGTCGAGGGCGGCGACAGCGAGACCGTGACGCAGAACCCTGCGCACCCCTACACCCGGCTGCTCATCGAGTCCGCGCCCGACCCGGACCGCATCGAGGGCATCGCCGACCCGACCGCCATGGACCGCGGCAACGGCGAGCCGCCGAGCCTGATCCGGCCGCCGGCCGGCTGCCGCTTCAACCCGCGCTGCCCGCACGCCATGCCCCGCTGCAAGGTCGACCTGCCGCCGCGGCTGGAGATCGGCGACCGCGACGGGCACTGGGCGGCCTGCTGGCTGTACGACGCGGACACCGTCGCCAAGGAGGGCATCGGCTCCGCCGCCGACAGTGCCGCCGCCGCCATCCCCACGCCGCCGGCCCTGTCGCTGACGGAGGAGGCACGATGAAGTTCCTGCTGCAACGCTTCGCCTTCTACCTGTTCACGCTGTGGGCGGCGATCACCCTCAACTTCTTCATCCCGCGGGTCATGCCCGGCGACCCGGTCAGCTCCCTGATCTCCAAGAACCAGGGCCGGCTGTCCAGCGACGCGATCCACTCCCTCGAGGTGCTGTTCGGCCTCGACAAGAGCCAGAGCCTGTGGGACCAGTACATCAACTACTGGCAGCAGCTCGCGCACGGCGACCTCGGCCTGTCGTTCACGTTCTTCCCCTCCGCGGTGTCGGAGGTGATCAGCCAGAGCCTGCCGTGGACGGTCGGCCTGGTCGGCGTCACCACCATCCTCAGTTTCATGATCGGCACCGCGATCGGCGTCGGCGCCGGCTGGAAGCGCGGGTCGTGGATCGACAGCCTCCTGCCGGCGACCACGTTCCTGTCCTCGGTGCCGTACTTCTGGCTCGGCCTCGTCGCCATCGCCGTGCTCGCCGGTCCGGGCAGCTGGTTCCCGTCCTCCGGCGGGTTCACCCCCGGCCTGGTGCCCGCCTGGGACGCCTACTTCATCCCCAGCGCGATCAACCACAGCATCCTGCCGGCGGGCACGATCCTCATCTCCTCGATGAGCGGCTGGATCCTCGGCATGCGCAACATGATGGTCACCGTCGCCTCGGAGGACTACATCACCGTCGCGCACGCCAAGGGCCTCTCCGACCGGCGGGTCGCCTTCAGCTACGCGGCCCGCAACGCGCTGCTGCCCAACGTGTCCGGCTTCGCCCTGTCGCTGGGCTTCATCGTCGGCGGCACCCTGCTGGTGGAGATCGTGTTCTCCTACCCCGGCGTCGGCTACCAGCTCTTCCAGGCCGTCCAGGCCTACGACTACCCGCTGATGCAGGGCATCTTCCTGGTCATCACGATCTCGGTGCTGGTGGCCAACCTGCTGGCCGACGTGGCCTACCTGCTGCTCGACCCGCGCACCCGAAAGAGTGGTTGATATGACCGTCACCCCCTCCAGCATCGAGCAGGTGATCCCGGGTCAGGGCTCGATGGCCCAGCCGAGCGTGAAGCCGGCCTCGAAGGCGAAGCGCAAGCGCTTCCGGTTCGTGTCCAACGCCAAGGCGGCCACCGGCCTGATCGTGCTCGGCATCTACGTGCTGATCGCCGTCATCGGGCCCTGGATCTCCCCGTACGACCCGGACCTCATCACGCCGGACAAACTGCAGGCCCCGTCGGGGTCCCACTGGTTCGGCACCGACCACCTCGGCAAGGACATCTTCAGCCAGATCCTGGTCGGCGCCCGCGGCGTCGTGGTCGTCGGCGCGATCGCCGGCATCGTCGCGACGATCCTGTCGGTCCTCATCGGCGTCACGTCCGGCTACCTGGGCGGCGCGGCGGACGAGAGCCTCTCGGCGGTGTCCAACGTCTTCCTGGTCATCCCGGCGCTGCCGCTCATCATCATCGTCACCTCGACCATCACCAACGCCGGCGACATCGTCGTGGCACTGGTCATCGGGTGTACGTCATGGGCGTACGGCGCCCGGGTGCTGCGAGCACAGACGCTGTCGCTGAGACGCCGCGACTACGTCGAGGCGGCCAGGGCGACCGGCGAGAAGACGTGGCGGATCGTGCTGTTCGAGATCCTGCCGAACCTGACCGCGATCATCGCGTCCAGCTTCGTCGGCACCGTCATCTTCGCCGTCATGTCCGAGATCACCCTCGCCTTCATCGGCATCTCGTCGGTGTCGACCTGGAACTGGGGCACGATCCTGTTCTGGGCGCAGGGCCAGCAGGCTCTCGCGCAGGGCGCCTGGTGGTGGTTCGTGCCGGCCGGTCTGGCCATCGCGTTCCTCGGCACCGCGCTGAGCCTCATCAACTTCGGCATCGACGAGTTCGTCAGCCCCCGGCTGCGCACCGCCGGCGCCGGCTCGCGCCGCGCCCCCAACGGCGACAAGGTCACCATGCGGGTCGGTTTCACCCCCGTCATCCGGGGCCGCGCCGAGACCACCCCCAAGATCGAGATCAAGCACGACGCCGCCGATGGAGCGAAGCGATGACCCAGATCCTGACCCGGCCGCTGCTGGAGATCAAGAATCTCGACGTCGACTACGGTCTCGGCGAAGAGGCGGTCAAGGCCGTCCGCGACGTCAGCCTCACCATCCACCGCGGCGAGGTCGTCGGCCTCGCCGGGGAGAGCGGCAGCGGCAAGTCCACGCTCGCCTACGGCGTCACCCGGCTGCTCCCGCCGCCCGGCGTCGTGTCCAACGGCTCCGTCGTCTACCACCCGGCGACCGGCGACCCGTACGACGTGCTCAACCTCTCCAACGAGGAGCTGCGCAAGTACCGGTGGGCGGAGACGTCGATCGTGTTCCAGGGCGCGATGAACTCGCTCAACCCGGTGCACAAGGTCTCCGTCGGGCTCATGGACGCCATCAAGGCGCACGACCCGAAGTCCAGCAAGGCCGCCCGCCTGGCCCGGGCCAAGGAGCTGCTGCGCCTCGTCGGCATCGCCGAGGACCGGCTCGACGCGTACCCGCACCAGCTGTCCGGCGGCATGCGCCAGCGCGTCATGATCGGCATGGCGCTCGCCCTGGAGCCGCAGCTGGTCATCATGGACGAGCCCACCACCGCGCTCGACGTCGTCATGCAGCGGCAGATCCTCGGCCAGCTCGTCGAGCTACGCGAGCGGCTCGGCTTCTCCGTCCTGTTCATCACGCACGACCTGTCGCTGCTGGTCGAGTTCTCCGACCGGATCGCGATCATGTACGGCGGGCGGATCGTGGAAGAGGCGCCTTCGGCGGCGATCTACCGCGACCCGAAGCACCCGTACAGCGCGGGCCTGCTGCGCTCGTTCCCCGCGCTGCGCGGCACCCGCCGCGAACTGACCGGCATCCCCGGCTCCCCGCCGGACCTGCGCGGCATGCCCACCGGTTGCGCGTTCCACCCGCGCTGCCCGAAGGCGTTCGATCCGTGCGCGACCGAGCTGCCGATCCTGGGCAAGCCCGACGATCACGTCGGTGAGCCCCGTTCCGTCGCCTGCTGGCTGCATCCGGTCACCGCCGGTTGAGCCTGCGAATGGCGCAACGTCCCAGTTACTGATAACCAGGAGAACCATGGACACGACCGCGACACCCCTCGATGTGCAGAACCCGATCGCCACACTCCCGCCTGCCTTCCGTTGGGGAGTGGCGACCTCGGCCTACCAGATCGAGGGCGCGGTCGACGAGGACGGGCGGACCCGGTCCATCTGGGACACGTTCTGCGAGGTGCCCGACGCGATCGACAAGGGTGACACCGGCGAGGTCGCCTGCGACCACTACCACCGCATGCCGCAGGACGTCGCGCTGATCCGCGACCTCGGTGTCGACCTGTACCGCTTCTCCGTGGCGTGGCCGCGGGTCCAGCCCCGCGGCCGCGGCCCGGTGAACCCGGCCGGGCTCGACTTCTACAGCCGGCTCACCGACGAGCTGCTCGCCAACGGCGTCGAGCCGTGGATCACCCTGTACCACTGGGACCTGCCGCAGGAGCTGGAGGACGCGGGCGGCTGGCCCGTCCGCGACACCGCCTACCGCTTCGCGGACTACAGCATGCTCGTCTTCGACGCGCTCAAGGACCGCGTCAAGACGTGGACGACGCTCAACGAGCCGTGGTGCTCGGCGATGCTCGGCTACGCCTACGGGGTGCACGCCCCGGGCCGGCGCGACTTCGCGGCCAGCATGCACGCCGTCCACCACCTGCTGCTGGGTCACGGTCTCGCGACCCAGCGCATGAAGGCGGCGGCCGCCGAGCACCACGAGTTCGGCATCACCCTCAACATGGGCGTCAGCACCCCGGAGACCGACAGCGCCGCCGACCGCGACGCCGCCCGGCGCAGCGACGCGCTCAGCACCCGCATCTACCTCGACCCGCTCGTCCACGGCCGGTACCCCTCGGACCTCGTCGCGGACCTGGCGCAGCAGGGCATCGAACTGCCCGTCCAGGACGGCGACCTCGAGATCATCAAGACCCCGCTCGACGTGCTCGGCGTCAACTACTACTTCAGCGAGACCGTCTCCGGCGTCGACGAGGACGGCAACACCCACGACGCCACCGGCCTGCCCGTCAGCCGACCCATCCCGACCGGCCGCCCGATCACCGCGATGGGCTGGGAGATCGTCCCCGAGGGCTTCACCCAGCTCCTGGTGCGCCTGTGGGAGGACTACCGGCTGCCGATCTTCGTCACCGAGAACGGCTCCGCCTTCCACGACGAGCCCGACGAGACCGGCTTCGTCCGCGACGACGACCGGGTCGCCTACTTCGACTCCCACATCGGCGCGGTCGCCCTGGCCCGCCAGCAGGGCGCCGACATCCGCGGCTACTTCGCGTGGTCGCTGATGGACAACTTCGAGTGGGCCTACGGCTACGACAAGCGCTTCGGCATCGTCTACGTCGACTACGACACGCAGGAGCGCACGCCGAAGCAGTCCGCGCTGTGGTACCGCGACACCATCCGGGACCTGCGCAGCTGATCGTTGCTCTAGTCCGGCAGCAGGGGAGTTGTGGGTCCCTGCTGCCGGCCCAGCATGGACGCCCTCGTCAGCGCGGCGGAGCCGAACCGGTCCCGCACCCGGTCCATCGCCGTGTCGAGCTCGCCGCCGGTGTGCGCCTGCAGCGGCAGCTCCAGCTGCACCGCGCCGTCGCCGTCGAGGTTGGCCACGGCGACACCGACGAGCGTGAGCCCCCGCTGCGCGATCAGGCTCGCCGATTCGTGATGCAGCAGGTGCACCGCCCTCAGCACGGTCGCGGTGTGCCACGTCTCCTTGGCGAGGGTGTGCGAGCGGGTGACCTTCGTGAAGTCCGCGAACCGCAGCCGCAGCACCACCGTCCGCCCGCCCCGCTCGGCGGCGCGCAGCCGCCTGCAGACCCGGTCGACCAGCTCGCCGAGGACCGCGTCGACGAACGCCGGCTGATGCGGCCCCCGCCCCAGGGCCCGCTGCGCGCCCATCGAGCGGCGGCGCCGGCCCACCTGCACGGGCCGCGGGTCCCTGTTGTGCGCGAGCGCGTGCAGGTGCCGGCCCGAGCCCTCACCGAGCATCGACACGAGCGTCGCCTCACCGAGCCGCGCGACCTGCCCGACCGTCATCACCCGGTGCGCGTGCAGCTTCGCCGCCGTGACCGCGCCGACGCCCCACAGCCGCTCGACCGGCAGCGCGTGCAGGAACGTGAGCTCGTCGGCCGGCTCCACGACGAGGAGCCCGTCGGGCTTGGCGACCCCGCTGGCGACCTTCGCCAGGAACTTCGTCCGTGCCACCCCGACGGTGATCGGCAGGCCGACCCGCCGCAGTACATCCACCCGGAGCTGCTGCGCGATGCGCCGCGGCGTCCCCGCGATCCGCCACAGCCCCCGCACGTCGAGGAACGCCTCGTCGATCGAGATCCCCTCCACGACCGGCGTCGTGTCCCGGAACACCTCGAACACCCGTCTGCTGGCCTCCGAATACGCCCGCATCCTCGGCGGCACGACGATCGCCTCGGGACACAGCTGCCGCGCCTGCCGCCCGCCCATCGCGGTGCGCACCCCGCGCCGCTTCGCCTCATAGCTGCACGCGAGCACCACCCCGCCCCCGACGATGACGGGCCGCCCCCTGAGGCGCGGATCGTCCCGCTGCTCGACCGACGCGTAGAACGCGTCAAGGTCAGCATGCAGGATCGAGGCCGTTTCCGACACGAACATATGTTCGCATGACCTGCCCTTGCCAGGGCAAGGATTCACGACACCAGGTCGCGGCGGTCAGGAGCAGGGCGACGCCGTGGCGACGACCGCGTAGGTCAGCAGGGTGCACGGGGCCAGCAGGCCCACACCGGCCCAGGCGGTGACGGCCGCGGCTGGGCCGGCCGCCGTCGCGCGGCGCATCCCGGCCCAGCCGCGTCGGTGCGGGCACAGTCGCTCGAGAGCCGCAGCGGCGTCTGAGGCCGGTGCGGCGGGGTCCGGGCCGGGCGGGTCAGGCGGTGGGGGCGGGCTCGGTCAGGGGGAGCAGGACGGCGAAGCGGGTGTCGCCCGGGGTCGAGGTGACGCGGATGTCGCCGTGGTGCTTCTTCACCACGATGCGGTACGAGATGTCCAGGCCCAGCCCGGTGCCCTCACCGACGGGCTTGGTGGTGAAGAACGGCTCGAAGATGCGGGGGCGGACGTCGTCGGGGATGCCGGTGCCGGTGTCGGCGAACTCGACCGCCAGGCAGTCGCTGTCGCGGGACGTGGTGATCGTCAGGGTGCCTTCGCCGTCCATGGCCTCGACCGCGTTGGCGATCAGGTTGGTCCACACCTGGTTGAGCTCGGCCGCGTACGCGGGGATCGGCGGCAGGGCGCGGTCGAAGCGCGTGACGACCTTGACCCCCCGCTTGGAGATCTTCGCGTTGAGCATGATGAGGGTCGCGTCGAGCAGCTCGTGCACGTCGACGACCTGGAACGGGCCGCGGTCCAGCTGCGAGTACTGCTTCGCGGCGTTGACCAGGCCGGAGATGCGGGTGACGGCGTCGTCGATCTCGCCCATGAGCAGCTCGGTCTCGATCGTGTACACCAGCCAGCGGACCGCGGGCTCCAGGTCGAGCTTGCCGACGCAGAGCTTCACGTCCTCCAGCCACGGCACGTCGACGCCGCCGGCGACCAGGGTCGGGGCGAGGTCCCAGGCGCCGTTGACGCCGCGTTCGTCGAGCCAGTCGCCGATGGTGTCCTCGGCGTCGCTGGCGTCCAGCGCGGACCGCTTCGGCGCGTTCGCCGCCAGCTTCACGGCGCGTTCCTGCAGCTCGACGAGGCCCTGCAGGTGCTCGCCGTCGAGCCGGCCGTCGGCGATCATCGCGAGCTTGTGCCGCATGCCGGCGATCCGGTCGCGGAGCACGGCGGTGGCCCGCACCGCCGCCGCGGCCGGGTTGTTGAGCTCGTGCGTCAGGCCGGCGGACAGGGCGCCGAGGGCGAGGAGCCGCTCGCGTTCGGCGGCGGCGTTGTTGCTGTTGCGCATGCCGAAGAACAGGCCTTCGAGCAGGTGCATCGCCATCGGGAACCACTCACGCATCGCCGCGCCGAGCTCGACGGCCGGCAGCTCGTACACCTCGGTGTCGGTGATCGCGTGCATCGTGTTGTTGTAGACCTGCGGGACGCGTTCGCCGAGATACGCCTGGGTGGCACCGCCGTAGACGCCGACCTGGTCGGTGCGGCTGACCTCGACGTCGTCGCCGCGGACGTTGCGGCTGAGGCTGACCATGCCGCTGAGCAGGACCACGAAACAGGTCGCGGCGTCGCCCTCGCGGTACACCGGCCGACCGGCCTCATGGGAAACCGCGGCGCCACGGGAGGCGAGCCACTCCAGTTGCTCGTCGTCCAGGGCTTCGAACAGGAACAGCTTGCGCAGCTCCTCGTGAGCGAGTCTCCGGCTCATGCCGTCACCTCCGCCGCGCTCCGGCGCCGGCCCGGGCTGAACCCGCCGTCCCGATGAGGGGCCTCTTCGCCGCGCTCCGGTCCGCTCATTGCCCCTCCACCAGATACCTGTGCACCAGTGAGACCGCCATCGCGCCCTCCCCGACGGCCGACGCCACCCTCTTCACCGAGTCTGCTCGTACATCACCCGCGGCGAACACTCCGGGGACGCTCGACTCCAGGTGATAGGGGTCACGGCCCAGCGTGGCGTGGTGCGCGCTGGTCTCGATGTCCAGCCCCGTGAGCACGAACCCGCGGGCGTCGCGCTGCACGACCCCGTCGAGCCAGTCGGTGCGCGGTTCCGCGCCGATGAAGATGAACAGCCAGGAGCTGTCGACGGTACGCTCGGCGCCGCCCTCGACGGATCGCAGCGTGAGCCGCTCCAGGTGCTCGTCGCCGTCCCCGCCGACGATCTCAGTGCACGGGTGGACCTCGATCGTCGGCACCGCCGCGATCTGCTCGATCAGGTAGCGCGACATCGACGCGTCCAGGCCGGGGGCGCGGATGACGAGGTGGACCCGGCGCGCGTAGCGGCTGAAGAACATCGCCGCCTGCCCGGCCGAGTTCGCCCCGCCGACGATGTAGACGTCCTGGTCGGAGCAGCTCGGCGCCTCCGTCGACGCGGAGCCGTAGTAGACGCCGCGGCCGTGGAACTGCTCCAGGCCGGGTGCGCGCAGCCGCCGGTACGCCACACCGGTCGCCAGGATGACGGAGTGCGCGGCGATCGTCGTGCCGTCCTCGAAGTGCAGGACGCGCGCCGAGCCCTGCACCGCCAGGCGGGTGACCTTGCACGCGGTGAGCAGCTCCGCGCCGAACTTGACCGCCTGGCGGCGGGCGCGGTCGGTGAGCTGCGCGCCGGAGACGCCGTCGGGGAAGCCGAGGTAGTTCTCGATCCGGCTGCTCTGCCCGGCCTGCCCGCCGGTCGCCCGCTCCTCCAGCAGGACCGTGCGCAGGCCTTCGGAGGCGCCGTACACCGCCGCGCCGAGGCCCGCCGGGCCGCCGCCGACGACGACGAGGTCGTAGAAGTCCGACGCCGGGGTCGTGGTCAGGCCGACCTGCACCGCCAGCTCGGCCTCGCCCGGCGCGACCAGGGTCTTGCCCTCCGGGGTGACGACGAGCGGCACGTCGGCCTCGGACAGCCCGGCGGCCGTCAGCAGCCGCTGCCCTTCCGCGTCGTCGGTGGTGTACCACCGGTACGACACCATGTTGCGGGCCAGGAAGTCCCGGACCTTGAACGACGGTGCCGACCACCGGTGCCCGACCACCTTGACGTCGCCGACCGGCTGGTCGGGGGCGGCCTTCCACGCCTCCAGCATGGCGTCGATCACCGGGTACAGCTTCTCCTCCGGCGGATGCCACGGCTTGAGCAGGTAGTGATCGAGGTCGACGACGTTGATCGCCTGGATCGCGGCGTCGGTGTCGGCGTAGGCGGTGAGCAGCACCCGCCGGGCGCGCGGGAACAGGTCCATCGCGTGCTCGAGGAACTGCAGGCCCGTCATGTTCGGCATGCGGTAGTCGGCGAGGAGCACCGCGACCTGCTCGCCGCGCAGCTTCAGCTCCTTGAGCGCGTCGAGGGCCTCCTGGCCGGAGTCGGCGCGGATGATGCGGTAGTCCTCGGCGTACTGCTTGCGGAGATCACGGGCGACGGCCCGGGACACCGCGGGATCGTCGTCAACGGTCAAGATCGCTGGCTTGGCCATGGACCCAATCCAACCACGCGTTTCGCCGATCAACGAACACCGCCCGACGGCTCGCCCTCGCCGCCGCCGCGGACCGGATACGGTGTGACCCGTGAGCAACCCGTGTGAGCACCTCGACCTCATCAACGACGTCCAGCCCGGTGCGGACGGCTGCGAGGACTGCCTCGCCGCCGGTGGTCGCTGGGTGCATCTGCGGCTCTGCCTGACCTGCGGGCACGTCGGCTGCTGCGACTCCTCGCCGGCGAAGCACGCCACCGCGCACTACAACAGCGTCGGGCACCCGCTCGTCCAGTCGTTCGAGCCGGGCGAGGAGTGGGTGTGGTGCTACGCCGACGACGCGCTGCTCAAGGTCGACGGTCTGCCATCACGCGCGCACCCCTAGTCGCCCGTTTTTTCGCGTCCTAAAGTAAGTGGATGCGGGTGACGTTCGAGGGTGACGGGGCCGGCTCCGGCCCGCTGTCGTGGGGGCAGCTGGACATATGGCTCAAGATGACCGCCATCGGGCAGTCGATGGCGATGGGCGGGATCCGGCCGCTGCCCGCGGGCACCACCCTCGACGACGTCGCCGGCGAGCTGCGGTATCTCATGAGCCGCTACGAGAGCATGCGGACGCGGCTGCTGGAGGATGGCGACGGACCGCCGTCGCAGGTCGTGGACGGCTCCGGCGCGATCGAGATCGAGGTCCTCGACGACGTGGACCCGGCCGGCGTCGAGGCCCGCTACCGCGACGTCCCCTTCGACCACGCGCACGAGTGGCCGGTCCGCATGGCCGTCGTCCGGACCGGCGGCGAATGCACCCACGTGGTCCTGGTCATGTCACACCTCGTCATGGACGGCGCCGGCGCGGTGCTGATGATGGCCGAGACCGACGCCCGCACGGACGCACCTCACGAGGGGCTCTCCGCGCTGGAACAGGCCCGTCGGCAGACGTCGCCGTCCGGGGTGCGGCAGAACGCGGCCGCGCTGCGGCACTGGGACAGTCACCTGCGCGCCATCCCCGTCCCGCAGGTCGCCCCGTCCCGCGACGTACGCAGCCCCCGGCACTGGACCGGCGTCCTGCACTCCAGGGTCCTGCCGTCCGCGCTGCGCGCGGTGGCGCTGCGGGAGGGCGTCGAGCCGGCACCCGCCCTCCTGGCCGCGTTCGGCGTCGCGTTCGCACAGGTCACCGGCGTCGACGTGCTGCCGCTGCGGCTCGTGTCGAGCAACCGCTTCCGGGCCGGGCTCGGCGGCGTCGTCGCCCCCGTCTCGCAGATGGGCCTGTGCGTGATCGACACCGCCGGCTCGTTCGCGGACGTGCTGCACCGCACGCGGCCGGCCGCGATCACCGCGTACAAGTACGCGTACTACAACCGCCTCGACCTCGACGCGGTCATCGCGGCCGTGGTCGCCGACCTGGGCCCGCAGTTCGCCCTGGACGTCAGCGTCAACGACCGCCGCCTCGGCGGCGCGCTGCAGGACGTGCCCCGCCCCGCCCGCAGCGAGTTCGCCTGGGTCGCCAGCGGCGACGAGCCCTCCTCGGCCCTGTTCGTCAACGTCGACGGCTCCGACGAGGCCGTGGCGATCACGGTCTACGTCGACAGCCACTTCCTCGCCCCGGCCGACGTCGAGGCCGTCCTGTGGGCGATGGAGCGCGTCGCGATCTCCGCCGCCGGGCACGTCGAGGAACGCGTGGTGGCTCCGACCAGCTCGTGACAGCGTCATCGTTGCGTGCTGCGAGGAGAGAGCCATGCGATTCGAGGACCACTGCGGGTGGATCGTCACCCAGACCGAGCTGCTCGTCGCCGACCTCGGCGCGGGTGCGTCGCAGGCCGCGCCCGTGCCGTCGTGCCCCGGCTGGACCTTGGGCGCGCTGCTGCGGCACGTCGGCGGCGGGCACCGGTGGGCCGCGCGGATCGTCCGGACCAGGGCGACGCAGTTCCTGCCCGACGGCATCGTGCGTGACGTCGACGGCGACGACACCGGGCCTATTCCAGCCGGGTGGCTGCTCGACGGCGCCCGGGAGCTCGCCGGCGCACTGACCGCGGCGGGTCCGGACGCGGCGGTGTGGACGCCGTTCGAGGCGGGCGGGATGCCGTTCTGGGCGCGCCGCTTCGCGCACGAGACCCTCATGCACCGCGCCGACGCGTGCCTGGCCGCCGGGGTGCCGTTCGAGGTCGGCACGGACGTCGCGCTCGACGCGCTCGACGAGTGGATGGAGCTCGACGCGCACCCGGTCCACTTCGACCTCGACCCCGCCAAACGCGCGATCCTCGGACCCGGTCGGACGGTCGCCCTGGTCGCGCCCGAAGAGGGCTGGTTCGTCGACCTGACCGGCGACGTCAACACCTGGCGCCGCGGCACCGGACCCGCCGCCGTCACCGTGCGGGCCCCGCTCAGGGAGCTGCTGCTGCTGGTGTACCGGCGACGCGACCCCGACGGGCTGCGGATCGACGGCGACGCGGACCTGCTGCGCCACTGGCTGCGGCACGTCGCCTTCGGCTGAGGCCGGTCAGGGCTCCTCCACCTCGAGGCTCCCGTTGACCTGGAGCTTGCGGCGGGCCCGCTCGTAGAAGGTGGTGTAGCCGAGGCGCACCACCTTCGCCGCGGCCGGCGCCGCCGACACCGTCAGCATGTCGCCGGGCTTCAGCTCCGCGCCGAGGACCCCGTCGACCTCCATGACGAGCCGGCCGCTGGACGGCAGCAGCTCCAGGTCGAGGTCCTCGTCGGGGGACAGCACCATCGCCCGGTTGAACGCCGAGTGCGCCGCCGCCGGCACGACCAGGATGCCCTCGACGTTCGGCGACACGATCGGCCCGCCGGCGGAGAAGCTGTACGCGGTCGACCCTGTCGGCGTCGCCACGATGAGGGCGTCGGCGGAGTACCGGAC
Organism: Dactylosporangium sp. NPDC005555; assembly: GCF_040605635.1. Classification (NCBI taxonomy): domain Bacteria; kingdom Bacillati; phylum Actinomycetota; class Actinomycetes; order Micromonosporales; family Micromonosporaceae; genus Dactylosporangium; species Dactylosporangium sp. NPDC005555. Next base: position 127,703 of record NZ_JBEXDG010000010.1, on the reverse strand, counting down.
GAACGGGTAGCCCTGCATGGAGATGCCGATCGCGGCCAGCCCCTGCCCGGGGACACGGACCAGCGCGATGTCGTTGAAGGCGGTCACGTCGCTGCCGTCGGGGAGCCGGGTGCGGATCGCCATGCGCGGCTCCACCGTGTACCGGTGGGCGTCGATCGCGCTCAACGCCGCCGGCAGGTCGTCGACGGCGACCTCCGCGAGGAACCCGAGCCGGCCGAGGTTGACCCCGAGCACCGGCGTCGGCTTGCCCGACAGCAGCCGCATGCTGCGCAGCATCGTGCCGTCCCCGCCGAGGCTCACCACCAGCGACGCGCGGCTCACCAGCTCGTCGGCGTCGACCGCGACGGCGGTGCAGTCGATGCGGTCGACCTCGTCGGGCAGCCCGAGGACCGTCACCTCACGGGTCGTCGCCCACTCGATGATGGCGTCGATCGCCGGCTTCGAGTCGCGCCGCGGATGCAGGACCAGCCCGACCGTGTGCACCATGCCCATCCTGCAACTGTACGGCCGGTCACAGCCTGGCCGGCGCTTCGGCCGGGCCGCCGGCCCGTTCGCGATGCCGGGGCGTGGACGTGGACGCGTCCGGGGGCCGCAACGATCCCACCACGAGGGCGACGGCGACCAGCAGGACCGCCGGTAGAGGGCCGATCCACGGCACCCGTTCGACGAGCAGCCCGGCGCTCACCGCACCGATCGCGATGCAGGCGAACGGCAGCACGGTGTCGAAAACGCCCTTCTCGCCGCCCTTCTCGCCGGTCGTGGCGGCGTGCTGCAGGCCCGTGGCGATCGCGGCGAGCGCGAGCAGCGGCAGTTGGGTGACCCCGCGAGGGTCGTGGGCGGTGACCATCCAGCCGCCGCACAGGGTGCACAGCGCGAGCAGCGCGCCGACGAGGCAACGGCTCGGCGCGACCCGCCGGGCGAGCCACAGCGTCCCGCCGTACACGGCCACGGACAGCGCCGCGCGCAGCGCGGTCTCCGGCAGCCGCTGTACGCCGGCCACCCCCAGGACGACGAGGTTGCCGGTCACGACGCCGCCGAACACGCCCCCGAGAAACAGCAGGCAGATGCCGTCGACGTACCCGGCCGCGAGGGCCAGCAACCAGTGTGTTCGCCGCATGGCAGACCCGTTCCCAGATCCGCGCGACCCACCCTCACCCGCACCGGATGAGGATTCTTGCCGTGTGACAAACATGAAACAGGTGGTGCTGAGGGTACGGTCGCTGCAGACCACGACAACGGAAAGGGGGCGACGACCAGGTGTCGATCGCGTTGCGGCTCGCACTGCACCTCCCGCGGGATGCCGCGACGGTGCCGATGGCCCGCCGCCTCCTCGACCAGGCGCTGCGAACACTCGGCGTGGAGCCCGGCTGCCGCGACGACATCGGCCTGATCCTCACCGAGGCCTGCGCCAACGTCATCGAGCACGCGCGTGACATCGATGACTACGAGATCAGCATCGACGTCACCGACCGCCGCTGCGTGATCCACGTCGTCAACGACGGCTCCGTCATCGACCCGGCCCGCCTCGTCCTGGCGACCGAGATGACCACCAGTGAGCTCGCCGCCCTGGACCTCGCGGTCCTCGACGAGCACGGCCGTGGCCTGCACATCATCCGCGCCCTCGCCGACGAGCTGTACCTGACCCCCGCCAAGGACGGCGGCCTCGCCCTGCAGGCCGTCACCACCCTGCGCTGGACCACCGCCGCCGAGATCTGGCAGCGCCGCTGAGCTGTGCCAGCCGCGGCGCGGCGGGGTTCTCGATGATCCGGAAGAGTTCGTGCTGCTATGGACGACATAAAGTCTTCCGGATCATGGGAAAGCGCGGCGGCGAAGCCGGCACAGTTAGCTCTGCTGGATGCGGATGAGGTTGCCGGCGGGGTCGCGGACGGCGCAGTCGCGGACGCCCCAGTCCTGGTCGGTGGGTTCCTGGACGATTTCGGCGGCTGAGGACTGGAGGCGGGTGAAGACCGCGTCGAGGTCGGTGGTGGCGAGGTTGACGCCGGAGTAGGTGCCCTTGGCCATCATCTCGGTGATGGTGCGGCGTTCGTCGTCGGTGACGCCGCTGCCGGGGACGGCGACGGGTTCCAGGACGAGGGCGGTGTCGGGCTGGCCGGCGGGGCCGACGGTGATCCAGCGCATGCCCTCGTGACCGACGTCGTTGCGGACCTCGAAGCCGAGGATGTCGCGGTAGAAGGCGAGGGACGCGTCAGGGTCGGTGTGGGGCAGGAACGAGGCCTGGATGCTGATGGTCATACCGGTCACGCTAGGCGGGCGCCGCCGGCCGCCGCTTCTTGATTCCTGACCGGATGAGGGTTCCTGACCGGATGGGGGGTCCTGCCCGGAGGAGGGGTCCTGACCGGCCGGGTCACCCGTTTGGCGACGCACGGCGGCAGGCTGGCGGTCGAGAGCGCGGCGCGCGCCCGGTACGCGCTGGGCGGCATGCCGACGAGTTCGGTGAAGCGGGTGCTGAACGTGCCCAGCGACGAGCAGCCGACGGCGAAGCAGACCTCGGTGACGGTGCGGTCGCCGCGGCGGAGCATGGCCATCGCGCGTTCGATGCGGCGGGTCATCAGGTACGAGTACGGCGACTCCCCGTACGCCTGCCGGAACGCGCGGCTCAGGTACCCGGCGGACATGTGCACGCCACGGGCGAGGGCCTCCACGTCGAGCGGCTGCGCGTATTCCCGGTCGATCCGGTCGCGGACCCGCCGCAGCAGGGCGAGATCCCGCAGCTGAGGGGACGTCATCGTGCCACAGTAGCGGGAGCCCGGCGCGATCCCCGCCACGCCGGGGCCTCCCTGGACGAGCAGCCGGGCCCGGAATGTGCGGAACCGGACGCTAGTCGAGCCGCACGGTGACCGTCTTCGGGCGCTGGTACTCCGTGAGCGCCAGGACGCTCAGGTCGGTGCCGTGCCCGGAGCCGCGCCGGCCGCCGTGGGGGAGTTCCGCGGTCTGCTCCAGGTGGCAGTTGACCCACACCTCGCCGCAGTCGAGCTGCTGCGCGAGCCGCAGCGACGGCCCCACCGCCGTCCCCCACACGCTCGCCGCCAGGGCCTGCGGCACCGAGTTGGCGAGGGCGACCACCCCGTCGAGGTCGTCCGCCGCCTGCACGGTCAGCGCCGGGCCGAACATCTCCCCGGTCACCGCGGGGTCGTCCGCCGGCAGGTCGGCGAGGATCAGCCCGGGCCGCCAGAACCCTCCGTCTTCACCGGAGCCGACCGCGACATCCCCCCGGTGGAGCGCCTGGGCCGCCGACGAGGACACGATCGCGTCGAACCGCGCGACCTGCGACGGATTGTTCAGCGGACCGAAGTCGGGACCCGCGCGCCGGGCCCGCATCGCGGCGGCGAGCCGCGCGACGGTCTCGTCCAGGTGGGAGCGCAGCGTGATGACGCGGGCCGGCGCGGCGCAGCTCTGCCCGGCGTTGTACGTGCACGCCCCGACCAGGGCGTCATACGTGTCGTCGGGCGCGTCGGGCAGGACGACCGCGGCGCAGTTGCCGCCGAGCTCCAGGCTGACCCGCCGCAGCCCGGCCCGGGCGACGACGTCGAGCCCACCGGCCTGGCTCCCGGTGAACGCGACCGCGTCGACCTGCGCGCCGACGAGGAGCCTGCCGGTCTCCCGGTCGCCGGGCAGCGCGACCAGCACGCCCGCGCCGAGCGCCGAGGCGGCGTGCGAGGCCAGCAGCACCGCCGTGTCGGGGGTCGTCTCGGCCGGCTTCAGGACCACGGCGTTGCCGGCGGCGAGCGCGGGTCCGAGCCGCCACGCGGCCATGAGCAGCGGGTAGTTCCACGGCACGATCGCCGCGACGACCCCGAGCGGCTCCCACCGCACCCAGCTCTCCCGGCCCGGCAGCAGCTGCCCGGCGGCCGGGGTCAGGTCGGCGCGGACCGCACCGGCGTAGAAGCGCAGCACGTCAGCGGAGTTCAGCACCTCGGCGCGGGCGTCCGCCGGGGACTTCCCGGTCCCGGCGATCTCCGCATGTACGTATTCGCCGAGGTGCTGCTCGATGAGGGCGACCAGCGCGAGGAGCCGGTGCGAGCGCTCCTTGGCGGTCAGCGAGGCCCACCCGGGCGCGGCGGCGCGGGCGGCGGCGACGGCCGCCGAGACCTCGGCGGGGCCGCCGCACGAGAGACGGTTGCGGACCTGGCCGGTCCGGGGGTCGGTCAGATCAACGAAGTTCACACCACATCGTAGGCACGCAGCCAGAGCTCGAGCGTGAGCACCAGCCAGACCTTGCCGCCCTGGCGGGGCAGCAGCGCGCCCTCGCCGCGCAGCCACGCGCGGATCGTGACCGGGTCGAACAGGCCGCTGGTGCGGCTGCCGAGCAGCACGTCGTCGGCGAGCTCCCGCAGCGGCCCGCTCAGCCACTGCTGCACCGGCACCCGCATGCCGCTCTTCGGGCGGTCGACGATGGTGGCCGGCAGCAGGTCCCGCACGGCCTCCTTGAGGATCCACTTCTCGTCGGTGCCGGCGAGCTTCAGCCGCGGCGGCACGGTGAACGCGTGGTCGATCACCCGCCGGTCGAACAACGGCGCCCGTCCCTGCAGGCCGCGGGCGGCGGTCAGCCGTTCGACCTTGGTCAGGATGTGGTGGGCGCCCTTGGTCCGCAGGTTGCAGTGCAGCAGCCGGTTGAGGTGGGAGCGCATCGTGCCCGGCGACAGGTACGGCGCGACGAAGCGTTCCGGCCCGGGTTCGGTGTCCAGGGCACGCAGCGTGTCCTGCGTCAGCAGCATCGGCAGGTCGCCGTAGCACTTGCGGTAGGACCGCAGGTACGCCAGGGACCGCGCGTCCGGTGACGGGTCGTCGCGGTGCAACTCGTACAGCAGCATCGGCAGGTTCTTCGGTCCGCCGAACACGGGGTCGCCGCCCTCGCCGTTGAGCACGACGCTCATCCCGTCGCCGGCGACCGCCTCGGCGAGCATCAGGTTGGGCACGGTGAGCGGGTCGCCGACGGGACTGTCCAGCAGCGCGACCGTGTCGGCGAGCCGGGCGGCGACCGCGTCGCCGGAGACGCTGAGGACCCGGTGGCGGGTGTTGCAGTGGGCGGCGACGAGCCCCGAGTACGCCAGCTCGTTCGGCAGCTCATGACCGAAGCTGATCGAGTAGGTGCGGACCTCCTGGTCGTGCAGCTTCGCGGCGAGGGCGGTGACGAGGCTGCTGTCGACGCCGCCGGACAGCAGGACCGCGGCGGGTTCGGCGGCGGGCAGCCGGATGCTGGTGGCCCGCTCCAGCAGGGCCCGCAGGGTCGCGGTGTGCCCGCCGGCGGTGGTGGCCTCGTCAGGGCCTTCGTCGATGGCCTCCGTCGCCTCCCAGAACACCGCTTCGTGGGCGGTGCCGTCGGCGCGCAGCCGCACGATCCTGCCGGGGAGGACCTCGTGGACGCCACGGAGCAGGGTCTCGTCGCCGGGCAGGTAGGCGAAGGTGAGGAACGACCGGACCGCGCCCAGGTTGAGGCCCGTGTCCAGCCCCGGCAGGCGGCGCATCGCGCGCAGCGACGTCGACGCCGCCCAGGTGCCGCCCAGCCGCGTCGTCGACCGGGCGGTGAAGATCGTGCGGGCGCCGACGTGGTCGCGGATGACGACGAGGTCCGGGCCGTCGGCGACGACCATGACGAACATGCCGTCGGCGGCCTTTACCCCGTCGGCGCCGAGACTCCTGTACACCAGCAGCAGCAACAGACCGTCGGGCGTCTCCGGTGCGACGGGGTCCCCGGCCCTGGCGAGGGCGGCGAGCAGCTCGGCGCGGTTGTGCAGGACGACCTCGCCGACCGCGTGCAGCGGCCCGGCGGTCCAGGGTCCCTCGGCGAAGCCCGGCTCGCCGTCCACGAACCCGAGCGTGGCCGGGCCGGCCTGGACGACCTGCCGGGCGCCGAGACCGGTCAGCGCCCGCGGGTCGCCGAGCGTCGCTGCGATGCGTGGCACGGGAGTCTCCTGTCGTTGCGGGCCGCGGCCTCCAGCCGGAGGCCCGTGCCCTGTCGTGCGTCAGCCGAAGTCGTCGTCGGAGCCGCCGCCGCCGCCGTCGCCGTCGTCGTTCCAGCTGCCGCTGTCGCCGCCGCCCCCGTCGTCGCCTCCGTCACCGCCGTTGTTCTGCTGTTGCTGCTGGGCCTGGCGGCGCAGCTCGTCCTCCTCGAGCGGCGACATCATCAGCGGCGGAGCCACGATCGCGCCGAGCAGCGCCCCGGCACCGACGGCGGCGAGGATGGCGCCGGTACGGCCACCGAACGACGTCCGGTTGACCGTCAGCGTCCCGTCGCCCCACGCGGTGCGGCCGTAACCCTGGTCCCGGCCGTAGACGACCTGCCCGGTCGTGTACGTCCGTTTGATGATGCGGTCGCCGAGGATCTCGTCGACGCCGCTGCGGCCGGAGTTGTCCTGCCACTGCACGTAGTGCTCGCCGGCGCGGCGGCGCCACTCCTGCCGGCCGTCGGCGAAGCGGCGGTGCACGCTGTGGTCGGCGAGGAGCTCGTCGGTGTACTGGATCTCCCGGTACTGGCTCACAGCACTCCTGTCATGCGGCCGGTCATGCTGCCGGCCAGGTCATGAAGCCCGCGGCCTGGAGCTGGCGCAGGCGGGTCCTGCGACGCGTCCGGGACTGGCCCCGGACGAGGCGGTGCACGGTGCGCAGCAGCCGGGCCGGGTTGACGGCGGCGACCTCGACGGTGTGCCCGGCCCGCAGCCGGCGCACCTCCCACGGCTCCAGCCCGGCGGCGTGCTCCGGGGGGCCGGCGCGGTCGCGGGCGCCGGTGGTGAGGTGGAGCGCGGCGGCGTGCGCCGGGCGCAGTCCGAGCGGGTGGACACGCAGGTCACCGGCCCACCGGCGGACGTCGTCGACGGCGGTGTAGCCGGCGGTGCTCGCGTCGTGCAGCACGAAGACCGTGGCGTCGCCGGTGCGTCGCAGCGCGGCGGTGAGGCGCGGGTCGAGCGGCAGGTCGCGCAGCGCGAACACCGGGCACGCCGACTCCATGTGCAGCTCGTTGGCGAGCAGCATCCCGGCGATCCCCGCGTCCTGGCAGACCAGCAGGCGGGGCAGGCCGTAGTCGTACAGGTCGGGCACGTCGTCGCCCGGTGCCGGCGACGGCACGGTCCGCGTGGCCGGGTCGTCGAGGAGCCCGGGGACCGGGCCGTGCCGCCGCAGGGCCGCCAGGAACCGCTCGTGGCCGCCCGGGGCGGGCAGCGTGAACCTGACCCGGCGCGGCAGCCGGTGCAGCGGCATCAGGCCGCGGCACAGCTCGTAGTACAGCTGCCGCCGGGTGAACCGGATCCGTCCCGGGGCGCCGGCTCGCGCCACCGCCGCCGCGAGGGCCCGGTCGACGACGCTCACTGCCCGGGCCAGGTCATGAAGCCGACCGCCATCGCGGCCTTCTCGTCCCGGTCGGGTGCGCCCGCCTTGCGCAGGTGCGCGGCGACCTTCTCGACCCGCGCGAGGAGCTGCGCCGGGCGCAGCGCGGCGACCGGCGACGACCAGCCGTCGCCGAGCCAGTCCAGCTCCTTCGGCGTCAGGTCCGTCTGCGTCTTCAGCCACGCGATCCGCTCCGGCTGCCGGGCTTTCGTCCGCAGCTTGAACGGGTCCTTCGCGGCGAGGATCGAGCGGGGCCGCAGGCCGAGGTCGACGACGCGGCGGCCGCGCAGCTCGTGCCGGGCCGTCGCGAGGAACACCTCACCGTCGAGGCTCGCGTCGTGCAGCACCGCCACCGGGGTCCCGGCCGGCAGCTCGGCGACGTTCACGGCGAGCGCGGCGGCGAACCGGCGCTCGACGTCGTTGACCCGCAGGCAGGCGAGCACCGACAGGTCGGGGCAGAGGATCGCGAACGCCGGCTGCGCGGGTGGCGGGCCGGGCCGCACGTGCGGCTCGTCGACGATCCCGCCGGGCGGTTTGCCGTAGACGCGCGCCCAGCCGCCGATGATCTCCTTGCGGAACTGCGGCAGCGGCATGTTCACCGCCACCTCGCGTTTGAAGACGCCGGCGAGCCGCAGCACGATGATGGTCGCGCTGATGAGCAGCAGCACCACCCCGACGACCGCCAGGGGCTCGGGGCCGCCGGTGAGGCCGACGACGATCATCACCGATCCGATGATGATCGGCACGACGATCCCGCACCCGGCGGTGACGCCCGTGCTCGCCTTGTTGGTCTTGCGGGCGGCGGCATACCACAGCTGGGTCGTGGTGTACCAGAGGCCGCCCTCGGCGAGCTTCGCGGTGAGCCGCCGCACCTTCACGTCGTGCAGGGCCAGGGGGTTTGCTTTCGGCTCGAACACGAACGGCTTCTTGCAGGTGCCGCAGCGGCCACCGGTGCGGTCGCGGCGCTTGAGGTTGGTGGTGCAGTGCGGGCAGATCATGCCGATCCCTCCAGACGCACGGCGAGGCGGCGGGCGGTCCGGGCCGCGCGCTCCCGCCAGCTCATCCCACCCGGTGCCGGCCGCTCACCGACGGCGCGCAACGCCTTCGCGAGCGCCGGATAGTCCAGTCCGCCGCCGTCGGCCGGCTCCGCGGCGGCGCGGCGCTCGGCCTCCTCGGCGGTGATCGCGTAGTCCTCGTGGTCGATGCCGAACCCGCTGTTCGCGGCCAGGATCAGCAGCCGGCCGTCGCCCCGGTTGGCGAACGAGTGCGGCAGCAGCGCCGGGATGCGGATCATGACACCGGGCGTGAGCCGCACCGAGACCGCGGCCTGCCGCTCCTCGTCGTAGAGCCCGCACGCCGCGTAGCCAAGGCTCAGCACGAAGTGCTCCCCGCCGTGCGCGTGGGGTGTGAACGCACTGTGCCCCCGCATCAGCCCCAGCTTGTACGTCGCGTTGCTCGGCCGCTCCGGCGACGTCAACGCGTCACCGATCAGATACCTCGCGAACTGCCCCTGGTCGATGAACGGCAGCAGCTCGCCCGGGTCGAGTAGGTCCCCGCGTCCGGTCCCGGACGTCAGCAGCGCGGTGCCGTCGGCGGTCAACGCGTACACCTCGACGCCCGCCGGCAGCACCTCGTCGCCCTTCACACTGCGCACTGTACGAAACCCGCACTACTGTTTCCAGCCGCACCGTCAACCTGTCCCACGGCGAGGCGCGGGTCCCGCCGGGGGATGTCACGATCGTCCCGTTCGACCGGGGAACTCGACCGGGGAAGGAGGGTCTGTGCGGCGTTACGGCGTGCCCGCCGACATGATCGGTGCGGCCACCGGGCGGCGGCCCTGGACCTCGCACCGGCCGCCCGCCACGACGAGACGGCCCGTCTGCTCGGCGTCTGAACAGCACCCGCATCGACCCTGACCTCCCGGCGGCGCCGGCACCGTGCAGAATCTCAGCGGGGGCGGCGGGTTCCAGCCGCCCGGAAACGGGAAAGGGTGGCGGCATGTTCGACCTCACGGGGCGCCTGGCGCTCGTCACCGGCGCCGGGCACGGCATCGGCGCCGCCATCGCGGTCGCGCTCGCCGAGCACGGTGCGGACGTCGTCGTGCACTACGGCCGTTCCGCGGAGCGGGCCGCCGGCGTCGTGGACCGCATCGCCGCGATGGGGCAGCGGGCGACGGCGGTCCAGGCGGACGTGACGGACACCGGGCAGGTGGACGCGCTCGTCGACACCGCTACGGGGTTCCTCGGCGGGCTCGACATCCTCGTCTGCAACGCCGGGCACCTGGTCGGGCGGGTCGCCGTCGCGGACATGAGCGACGAGCACTTCGCGAAGGTGACCGACGTCAACCTCACCGCGACGTTCCGCACCGTCCGCGCCGCGCTGCCGGCGCTGCGCGCCTCCGACGCCGGGCGGATCATCACGATGGCGTCCCTGGCCGCGCACAACGGCGGCGGTCCCGGCGGGGTCGCGTACGCCGCGGCGAAGGCCGGCATCATCGGGCTCACCAAGGGCCTGGCGAAGGAGCTCGCGCCGGACCACATCACGGTCAACGCCCTGGCCCCCGGGTACATCGGCGACACCGACTTCCACGCCACCTTCAGCACCCGGGAGCGACGCGACGCGACGGTGGCCTCGCTGCCGCTGGGGCGGGGCGGGACCGCCGCCGAGGTGGCCGCGGCGGCGGTCTACCTGGCGTCCGTGGAGGCCGGCTTCGTCACCGGGTCCACGCTGGACCTCGACGGCGGCGCCTCGCCGCGCTGACGGGGCCGCTCGGGGCCGCGGCCGACCCGGCACGCCTCCTGCCTGGTTGTCGTGCGGCGCGGGCGGTGCGGTGGCCACGAAGCGCCCCACCCGCCGGGACCAGCATCCATTCGGTGTCCGGGTGGTCGTGGACGGGGCAGCCCGGTCCGGGTAGGCGTCAGGGTGTGCCGGGCAGCCGACGGCTGCACACTCCGCGTCGAAATCGCAGCGTCGACGAATTGGAACGTCAGGAAAGGGAATTCGCCGTGCAGTGCGCGAGGATGATCCCCGCGTAGCCGTGGGTGTCCTGCTGCGGCACCCGGTGGACCTCGATGACAGGGGCGGCGAAACCGGGGCGGAGCACCGCCCGCAGGTCGTGCTCGTCGACGTCCGCGCTCGGGAACGACCGGTCGCCGACCGTGTAGCCGCGGCAGCGGCGCAGCGCCGCCGTCACGAACAGTCCGCCCGGCTCGACCAGCCCGGTGATGTGGCGCATGTACCGCACCCACGTCGCCCTGTCCCCGGTCGCGGAGTCTGCGCAGTAGGCGCTGATCACCGTAGGATAGGTGCGGTCGACCGGACGCGGGTGCCGGGCGTCGACCTCGACGAGGGCGGTGACCTTCTTGCGGGTCAGGTCCTCCCGCGCGGCCACCTCGTCGTCGGTCGGGTCAGCGTTGCCCTCGCACCGCAGGGTGTGCAGGACGAACGGCCGCCAGTCGTGGGCGTCCGGATCCCGGTCCAGCCACCGCCGGATCTCCGCCAGGTTCCCCGGCAGATAGTCGCCGAGGTGGATCTCGGAGGCGATTTCGGCCGCCGCGAACACGTGGTGCAGGGTCGGCCCGACCCCGAAGAACAGCACCGGCCGGTCCCGGCCGGCACCGCGTAGGACATCGACGAGGAACGCGATGGTGGCGACCTCGTCCGGCTCGACGGAGCCGTAGTAGCCGCGCAGGTATGCCGCAGGATCCCAGTCGGTGTCGAACGAGGCGTACCGGTGGCGCAGGAACACCCTGGTCAGGCGGGCGAGGCCGTACTCGTAGCCGGCGGCGCCGACGTTCGCACCCACCAGGAAGACCAGGGCCCGGGTCGCGGAGCCGGTCAGCAGCGCCACGCCGAACGCGCCCGCGTAGTACGGGACCTCCTTGGCGACCTCGGTCGCGGCGTACCCGGCGGCGGCTGCGACCCGGGCCGCGCGAGGATCCGGCGTGTACCGGCGGGTCAGGTCGTGCGCGGCCTTGGACAGCACGTTGGTGCTGGTCCCGGTCGCGGTGAGGAGCTCCTGGTTCGCGCGCAGGTTCGCCGCCAGCCCCCACGCCCACAGCGCGTAGCTGATGGCGAGCAGCGCCAGGGCCCACCGGTGCCCGATGCCGTCGAGCAGGCCGGACGCGACGAGTGCGACCCCGGCAGCGGTCGCGGTGGCGTCGAGGGCGTATGCGGACACCACGGTCGCCGCGAGGCTGGCCAGCCACTTCATCGCAGGGCCTGGCGCATGAGTTTGCCGGTGGGGGAGCGGGGGAGCGCGGGCGTGAAGGTGATCGCCGCGAGGCGCTTGAAGGGCGCCACCCGCTCCGCCACGTACCCCAGCAGCTCCTCCGCGCTCGCCGGTGAGCGCAGCACCACGTGCGCGACCGGGACCTCGCCGGCGGCCGGGTCGGGCCGGGGCACCACGGCGGCGTCGGCGACCGCCGGGTGCATCCGCAGCAGCTGCTCCAGCTCCGCCGGCGCGACCTGGTAGCCGCCGTGCTTGATGAGCTCCTTCAGCCGGTCGACGACGTACAGGTGGCCGTCCTCGTCGAAGTGGCACAGGTCACCGGTGTGCAGCCACCCGTCCGTGTCCAGTGCCGCCGCGGTCTCCTCTGGGCGGCGGCGGTACCCACGCATCAGCTGCGGACCGCGCACCCACAGCTCACCGGTGCGACCGGCACCCAGGTCGGCGCCGGTGGCCGGGTCGACGATGCGGGTCTCGGTGCCCGGCAGCGGCCGCCCGACGGACCCGCGGCGCGGCGCGTCCGGGTCGCTGACGGCGATCAGCGCGCTGGTCTCGGTCATGCCGAGGCCCTGGCTGACCCGGCAGCCGAGCCGTTCGGCGCAGCGCTGCTCCGTCGCGGCGTCCAGGGGTGCCGCGCCGACGCCGACCGCGCGCAGCGACGACAGGTCGAAGCGGTCGACGAGCGGGTGCCCCGCCAGGGCGTGCACGACCGGCGGCACGACCACGGTGAGCGTGACCCGCCGGTCCTGGACCGCGCGCAGGAACGACTCCAGCTCGAAGCCGGGCAGCGTGACGACGGTCGCGCCGGCCGCGAGCCCGCCGGTGAGGAGCAGGTTGAGCCCGATCACGTGGCAGAACGGCGCCACGGCGAGGATGACGTCGTCCTCGGCGAACCCGAGCACCGCCTGCGCCTGCCGGACGTTGGCGACCAGAGCGGCGTGCGTGAGCTCGACCCCCTTCGGCAGTCCGGTGGTGCCGCTGGAGTACGGCAGCGCGGCCACGTCCCGGACGGGGTCGGTCTGGGCCGCGACCGGTGGATGCTCCTGCCCGGTCAGATCGTCGAAGGTGAGCACCCCGCCGGCGGCTGCGAAGGCGTCGCGCGCCCGTGCCAGCAGCGGCGGTGCCGTGACCAGCAGGCGCGCCCCGGCGTCCGCGAGCTGGGTGGCAAGCTCCGCGCCGGTGAGTGCCGGGTCGGCGCCGGTGACGGTCCCCCCGGCGGCCATCGCCCCATAGGCGGCCAGCGCGTAGGCGGGCAGGTTGGGACTGGACACGGCCAGGACGTCGCCCCGGCCGAAGCCGCGGGCGGCGAGCCCGGCGGCGACCCGCCCGACCCCGTCCGCGAGCTCCCGGTAGGTGATGGTGGCCCCGGTCGCGGCGTCGAGGAGCGCCGCCTTGTCGCCGAGGCGTGCCGCGTGCTGCAGCACCAGGTGGTGTACGGCGTCAGTCATGGCGGCAAGGTAGGCACCGGATCGTGTGCGGATCGTTTCCCGAACGTGTGCGCGGGCGTTACCGTGCATCTCGACGACGACGGCGGTGGCGATGACGGATCAACGGCTCACGATCCACACTCTCGGCCGCGCCGACCTCGCCCTCGACGGGCAGCCCCTCACCGGACTCGCCTCGGCCAAGGCGGCGGCGCTGCTGATCTACCTCGCGGTGACCGGCGCCGGGCACACCCGCTCGGCGCTCGCCGGGCTGCTGTGGAGCGACCTGCCCGAGGCGACCGCCCGCGCCAACCTGCGCCTCGCGCTGACCAAGCTGCGCCGGGTCGTGCCCGGACACCTCGCTGTGACCAGACGGACCGTCGCGTTCGCCGACGGCGCGCCGGTCTGGGTGGACGCCGCCGCGGTACTGGATCCCGCCCTGTCCGCCGCCGACGCGGTCCGGCTGTGCGGCGGGCAGTTCCTGCACGGCTTCGACGTGCCGGGCGCCGCGCTCTTCGACGACTGGGTCGCGGCGCGGCGGGCCGCCTTGCACGCCGACATGCTGATCGTCCTGGATCGGGCCGCCAGGTGGGGGCGCGACCGCGGCGACCCGGCGGCGGGGATCGACGCCGCCAGGCGCATCCTTGAGCTCGACCGGCTGCACGAGGAGGCGCACCGGGTGCTCATGCGGTTCCTCGCCGCCGGCGGGCAGCGCGGCGCGGCCCTCGCCCAGTACGAGACCTGCCGCTACCTCCTCGACGAGGACCTCGGCGTCCCGCCGTCACCGGCGACGACCGCGCTGCGCGACGAGATCGCGGCCGCGGCCGAGCCGGCGTTCGAGCCGGCAGCCGACGACCGCCCGCGGCCGCTCACCTCCCTCGTCGGCCGTGAGGGCGAGCTGGCCCGGCTGCGGGAGCTGCTCGGCGACCCCGCGTGCCGGCTCGTCACCCTCGTCGGGCCCGGCGGCGTCGGCAAGACCCGCCTCGCCCTCGAGGCCGGCGGGGCCGTGTTCGTGTCGTTCGCCGGCATCGACGGCGCCGGCGACGCCGCCGATCTCGTCGTCGCCGACCTGGCGAGAGCGTTCGGGGTGCCGCTGACCGTGCCGCGCGACCCCCTGGACCTGCTCGTCGCGCACCTCGCCGACCGCCGGGTCCTCGTCGTGCTGGACAACCTGGAGCACCTGCCGGGCGCCGCGGCGCCGCTGGCGGGGCTGCTACGGCGCGTGCCCGGACTGCAGCTGCTCGCCACCTCGCGCCGGCCGCTCGGACTGGGCGTCGAGTGGCTCGTCGAGGTGCCCGGGCTGCCGTACCCACCGCAGGGCGCACCCGGTGACGGCTACGCGGCGGTGCGGCTGTTCCAGGAACGGGCCAGGCCGCTGCGGCCCGGGGTCGAGGCCGACGTCGACGGGGCCGCGCGGATCTGCCGCCTCGTCGGCGGGCTGCCCCTCGCGATCGAGCTCGCCGCCAGGTGGGTCCGCGCCGCCGCGCCCGGCGCCATCGCCGACCGGCTCGAGCACGGCCTCGAGCTGCTGTCCACGACCGCGCCTGACGTGGCGCCGCGGCACCGCAGCATCCGGTCGGTGCTCGACGCGTCCGTACGGCTGCTGACCGACGAGGAACGCCGCGCCCTGCGTCGCCTGTCCGTGCAGCACCGCTTCGACCTCGCCGCCGCCTCCGCCGTGGCCGGCGCCGGGCTGCCGCTGCTGGCCGGGCTCGTCGACCAGTCACTGATCACCGCCACGCCGGACGGGCGGTACACGATGCACGAGCTGCTGCGGCAGTACCTGGCGGAACGGCTCGCCGAAGACCCCGCTGAGGAGGCGGAGACCCGACGCCGGCACGCCACCCACCACGCCGCCCTGGACTCCCCGGACGCTGCCAACCTGCGGGCCGCCACCGACTGGTTCATCGGCGCTGCCGCCCCCGCCGAGCTCGACGCGCACCTGCGGCGGCTCTGGACGCTGCACCGGCGGACCGGTGCCTTCAAGGAGTTCCAGGTCGTCGTGGGGGCTGCGCTGCGCCGGACCGACGTGCCCGACCTGTGCCGGGCCCGCTGGCACAGGCTGCTCGGCGAGGCGCACCAGCAGCTCGGCGACGCCGTCGCCGCCCGCCGGGAGCTGGAGCAGGCCCTTGCCGTCCTCGGCAGCCCGGTCCCCCGCTCCGGCGCCGGCTGGGCCTGGATGGTCGCCGTTGAGCTCGCCCGGCGCCCGTTCGGCGGCCTGGCCGCGCGGGCACGTCGCGAGCTGTTCCGGGAGCGCGCCGCCAGCTGTTTCGCGATCAACGAGGTGTACTGGGTCCTCGACCAGCACCGGCGGATGCTGCCGGTCGCGCTGCGCGCGGTCAACGACGTCGAACGCGACGGCGACCCCGACCTCACCGCCCGGACCCGCGCCGGGCTCGGCATGATCGCGGGCAGCGCCGGGCTGCACCGGCTCGCCCGCCGGCACCTCGCCGCCGCTGTCGCCGCGGCCGGCCGCACCAGCGACCCGCTCACCGCCTGCTGGGTCGGCATCGTCGGCGGGCTGCACTGGACCGGCGTCGCCGACTGGGCCGCCGTCGACGCCGCCGCCGCGCGGGTCCTCACCCGGCGCCCGGCCGTGCCGCTGCACCGGTGGGCCGACGAGGTCAGGCTCATCGCCGGCGTCGCCCAGCACCTTACCGGCCGCCGCGCCGAGGCCCTCGCGTCGGCCGCGGCGGGCACGGCGGCGGGCCGGGACCGTCAGGACCCCGTCGTGCAGCTGTGGGGTCTGCTGGTACTGCTGGAGGCGACGCTGTCCGCGGACCCCGTGGACCCTGTGGACCCTGTGGACCCGGCGCTGCCCGGATGGGTCGCGGAGGCGCTCCCGCTGCTGCCCGCCGCGTCCCGGATCGACGCGGCGCGCCTGCACACCGCGCACGCCCGGATGCACCTCGCCGCCGGCCGCCCGGCTTCGGCGTGGCAGGCGGCCCGCACCGCCGACCGGCTGATCGGCCCGCGCCCAGCCCCGGTGCAGTACGGCCTCGAGGCCCTGTCCGGCATCGCCGAGGTCTGCCAGACCCTGCTCGAGACCGGTGCTGCCGGCGCGGCTTCTGCCGATGGGGCTGCGGTTGCCGGGGCTTCGGTCGGTGGGGCTTCGGTTGCTGCGGCTTCGGTCGGTGGGGCTTCGGTTGCTGCGGCTTCGGTCGGCGGGGCTTCGGTTGCCGCGGCTTCGGTCGCCGTGGACGAGGTTCGTGCCGTCGAGGCCGCCGCGGTGCGACGGTTGCGCAGGTACGCCCGCATCTACCCGATGGCCCGCCCCCGCTACGGCATCGTGCTCGGCCGCCACCTCGCGCTTCGGGGCCGCGCCCGCGCCGCCGCCCGCGCCTGGACCGCCGCCGCCCGCGCCGCCACCCGCCTCGGCATGCCCGCCGACGCCGCCCGCGCCGCCGCGCTCCTGCAGGCCCGGCGCTGACCGTCCGCCGGTGCGGGCGCGGGCGCGGGCAGCGCTTCGGTGTGGATCACAGGGCGGCGACGGCGGCCGTCAGGGCAGCCGCGTCGAAGCCGCCCGTGGGGAGGGTGGCGGCGAGGCGGTAGCGGACGTCGCCCTTGGCGTCGACGAGCAGCGTGCCGCTCTGCTGGACCAGCATCGCGCGGGGGAGCCCGACGGTGTGGTGGGCCTCGGCGCCGGCCGACGACACCACGCGGACCGGGCCGGCGACCCGGCGGACCCGGGCGGCCTGCGCCTCGCCGCCGGGGACGACGACGACCGGGGTCACGTCGCGGTCGTCGAGCCGCAGCCCGGCGAGGTCCTTGACGTGCCGGACGCAGATGGCGCAGCTCGCCGCCCGGATGAAATACAGCGCGACGCCCCGCGTGCCGCCGCGGAGATCGGCCACCGTGACCTGGGCGCCAGTGCCGTCGGTGAATGCGACACGATCGGTCTTGACCTGCATGACTCCTCCTATGGGTAACTGAGTTACGTAAATTAGATACGCATCTGGGTTACCGAGTCAAGGGCCGGTAAGGTTTCTGGCATGAGTCCGGTCGACCGTGCCGAGCAGGATCTGGGCATGCTGCTGGCCGCCTGCTGCGAGCGCATCGTGCGCAACCTGCTCGGCGAGCTGTCCACCGTGGGATACGGCCACCTGACCCCGTCGCAGTCGCTCACCATGCTGTTCATCGGTGACGGTCTCGACACCGTCACCCAGCTCGCGGACCGCCTCGGCATGACCACCCAGGCGATCAGCAAGATCTGCGCCACCCTGCACGCCGGGGGCCTCCTCGAGCGCCAGGCGGCCGTCGCCGACGGCCGGGTGCGCCACCTGCAGCTCACCGCCGAGGGCCGGCGCGCCGTCGACGCGATGCGCACCGCCGGGGTCGCCGTCGAGCAGGCCTGGGTCGACCTCGTCGGCGCCGACACCCTCGGCGTCGTGCGCACGGCGCTCGCCGCGTTCGCCTTCGCCCCCGAGACGGCCACCACCAGCCCGGTCCACATCCGCTTCGCCTGACCGCCGCCGCCGTCGCGGCCCGCGTTCGGTGCGGGCCGAACTGTTGCGGGCCTAGCCTCGGCCGCATGAGCGACGACATCCCTGTCACCGACGGCCGCGACCCCGCCGACGTCATCGAGCACGCCGTGGCGCACGCGATCGCGCTGGCGCGGACCTGGCCCGCGTGGGACGGCCGGCCGATCCCCGCCGGCGACCGGGTGTACACGCCGCACAAGGCGGTCCGCCGCATCGGGGACCACCTCGTCGACCACCTCGCCGAGCTCGAGGCCCGCCTCGCCGGTGCGACGCCGCCGCCCGACCACTGGCACGCGTCCGCGGTGACGACGCCCGGTGACCTGGCCGCGTTCACCGCCGAGGACGCCGACGAGGCCGCCGCCCGGCTCGCCCGGCTGGCCGGGATCTGGGCGCTGCGCCTGCGCGCCCTGAACGACGAGCGGCTCGACCGGGCCGAGGGCGACGCGTGGACGCTGCGGCAGGTCGCGTTCCGCCTCGGCAGCACGTACTACGCCGACGCCGTCGGTGACCTGACACCAACCCAGGGCGGAGACGGCCTCCGCCCCGGGGATGACCGGGGGGCCGCCCACGGGCGATAGCCTCACGCCATGGACGGGGAGGGCGGGCGGATCCGGTGGGCCAGGGAGGTCCGGCTGCCCCTCGCCCTCGCCGCCGTGCAGCTGCTCGTGTGGCCGCTCGGCCCCTTCGCGTTCGGCATGACCGTCGACGCCGGCCAGGTCTGGCGGCTCACGGCGCTCACCGCCGTCGTCGCCGTGGCGCTGAGCCTGCGGTCGGTCGCGCCCGTCGCGGCGTGGGCGGCGACCCTGGCCGCGGTGAGCTGCGCGTCGCCGCTCGGGCTGCAGGACCAGGCCCTGGTCGTGCCGTTCGGGGACCTGTTCGCCCTGTATGCGCTCGCCGCCCGCCGCACCCTGCGGGTCAGCGTCGCCTGCGCCGCCGCCGGCACCGTCGTGTCCACGCTCGTCGCCGACGTGCTCTTCCGTCCCGGCCCGGCGACCGGTCGGGACGCGTTCATCGGCTGGGACACGCTCACCGGACCGCTCGGCGACGTGTTCGGCGGGGTGGACGTGATGACCGCCGCCGCCGACGCCGTGCTCGCCGCGGTCGCGTACGCCGCCGTCGTCGTCTTCGGCCGGTCCCGCCGCCGCCGGAGCGCCCGCAGCGAAGCGATCCGCGTCCACGTCGCCGCCGCGGCCGAGCACGAACGCGCCGCCGCCGCCCACGAGCGCGAGCGGCTCAGCCGGGAGCTGCACGACGTGTCCGCGCACCACCTCACCGCCGTGGTCGTCCAGCTCGCCGCCGCGCAACGGCTCCGCGACCCGGCGAGCACCGCCCAGGCCCTCGACGTGGCCCGCACCTCCGGGCGCGCCGCGTCGCGGTCCCTGCACCACCTGGTCGCCCTCGCCGGCCGCGACGACCCGACGCCCCCGGCGGGCCTCGCCGGCCTGCCGGACCTGGTCGCCGGCTACGCCCGCCTCGGCCTGCGCCCGCGCCTGCGCGTGGACCTCGACCCGGACGCCGCCCCGGACCTCGCCCCGGACCTGGACCCGGACCTGGCCCCGGACGTCGGCGGGACGGTGCACCAGATCGTGCGGGAAGCGCTGACGAACGCGCTGCGGTACGCCCCGGGCGCGCAGGTCTCCGTCAGCGTCGCCGGCACCGCCGGCGCGGTGACCGTGACGGTCGACGACGACGGTGCCGGCGGTGCGAGCGGCTTCGACCTGGGGTCGGGCGCCGGCATCCCCGGGATGCGGGCCCGGGCCGCCCGCCTCGGCGGCACCGTCACGGCCGGGCCCGGGGCGTCCGGCGGCTGGTCCGTGCACGCGGTCCTGCCCACCACGAACGGTGTCCGCGGCCCCGGCACGGACGGACCCGTCACTCCCGTGCCGGCAACGGTCGCGGCGGTGCGGCAGCCGGGAGGGCGGGTGCTCGACGGGCTGCTGATGCTCGTCGTGGCCGGGCTGCCCGTGTTCGTCGCGGCGGTCGCGCGGGCCGAGGAGGACGCCGGGCCGCTGTTCGCGGGCGCAGGCGACGCCGGCATGACGGCGCTGTTCCTGACTGTCTACTGTGGAGCGTTGTGGTGGCGGCGGCGGGCGCCGGTCGTGGTGCTCGCGGTGATGCTGGCCGTCGCGCTCACCGGCGGCATCGTGGCACGGCTGGTGCCCGGCGCGACCGGCTCCGGGAGCGTGCTGCCCCTCGCCCTGGCCGGGATCGTCGGCGCCGTCTACGCGGTCGGCCGGTACGAGACCCGCCACCCCGCACTCAGCTGGCTCGCCGCGGTCATCGCGGGCGTCGTGGGCGCCGTCGTGCTGGTCGTCAGGTTCGTGCGGCCCGCCGACCTCATCGCCGGTGGTGGGCCGCCGCAGCTGTGGCCGACGGGCGCCGTGTTCGTCACCGGGCTGAGCGGCGCCGCGCTGAGCCTGCTCACCGTGCCGTGGTGGATGGCGGGGCTGCTCGTCGCCCGGCACCACGCCCGCACGGACCGGCGCGACCGGGCCGCGCTGCGCGACGTCGCCGACCGGGCCGTCCGCGCCGCCCGCGAGGAACGGGCCCGCATCGCCGACGGCCTGCGCGACCAGGTCCTGCGCCACACCTCGGCCCTGCTCGAATCGGCGGGCGATGACCGTACACCCGCCGCCGGGAAGATCGCGGTGACGCTCGGGCACGGCAGGGCCGCGCTCACCGCGATGCGGGAACTGCTCACCGTGCTGCGGGTCGGTCCGGCCCCGCGCGCGGCGCAGCCGACCCTGGCCGGGCTCGCCGACCTGACCGGTGTCACCCTCGAGGTGCACGGCGCCGGGCCGGGGGTCCCCCTGGAGGTGGAGCTGTGCGCGTTCCGGTTGGTGGAGGCCGTCCTGCCGGTCGGTGGGGCATCGCTGAGCGTCCGGATCGAGCACGGGCCGGGCGCGCTGCGGCTGCGCGTGGAAGGGCTCGGCGGTCCGGTCCCGCGGCCGGTCCTGGCCGCCCTGCGCGAACGCGTCGACGCGGTCGGCGGCTCCCTCACCCCGGCGCGGATCCCGGACCCGGGCTGGCGCCTCGAAGCGAACCTGCCCACCACCGAGCCGGACGTGCAGGGGGTGCCGCGGTGATCAGGGTGCTGGTGGTCGACGACCAGCCGATGGTGCGGGCCGGGATCGCCGCCGTCGTGGACGCCGAGCCCGACCTGTGCGTGGTCGCGGTCGCCGCCGATGGGGCCGAGGCGGTCGCCGTCGCGCACCGGGAGCGGCCCGACGTGGTGCTCATGGACATCCGCATGCCCGGCATGGACGGGCTGGCCGCGACGCAGCGGCTCACCGCCGGTGCGGATCCGTCGCGGGTACTGGTGCTCACGACGTTCGGCCTCGACGAGTACGTGTACGCGGCGCTGCGCGCCGGGGCGTCCGGGTTCCTGCTCAAGGACGCCGACCCGCAGCGGGTCGTCGACGCGGTCCGGGTCGTCGCGGCCGGTGACTCGCTCATCGACCCGACGCTGACGCGGCAGCTCATCGACGCGTTCGTCCGGGCGCCGGCGGCCGACCCGGCGGTCGCGGCCGGTCTCGCCGCGCTCACCGCCCGCGAGGTCGAGATCCTGCGGCGGGTGGCGAGGGGCCTGTCGAACGCGGAGATCGGCGCCGAGCTCGGCGTGCGGCCCGCGACGGTGAAGGCGCACATGAACGCGATCCTCGCCAAGCTCGACCTGCGCGACCGGGTCCAGGCGACGATCTTCGCCTACGACGCGGGACTGGCCCGCCCGGGCCCGTCTACAACCCAGGGTGGTGCCGGGAATCCGCCCCCGGCCTGACGAACGCGGCGCGCCGCGGCCATAGCTTCGGATGTATGCGAACGAACTGGCGGCACGCGGGCGCGGTGCTCGTGATCGGGGGCGCGGCGGCGGTGACGGTGCTGGTGCTGGCGGCCATGCTGTACTGGCAGCACGACGAACGGCCGTGGCCGCTGCTGGTGTGGGCGGGCGTGAAGGGCCTGCTGTGGAGCAAGGGCGTGTTCAAGCTCGCCGTCGCGGCGGGTCTCGGCGTGGTCATCGCCGTCCGGGCGGTGGCGCGGCGGCTTCGCCGTGCACCGGCGGACGGCGCGTCACGGTGAGCCCCCGGGACACGGCAGGGTCAGGCGGACGGCGGTGCCCTGCCCCTGGGTGCTGGTGACGGTGATGTCGCCGTGATGCGCCTCGATGATCGCCTTGACGATCGTCAGGCCGAGGCCGGCGCCCTGCGAGGCGAGGTGGTCGGCGGTGCTGCTGCGGTGGAACCGGTCGAAGACGTGCGGCAGATCCTCCGCGGGCACGCCGACGCCGGTGTCGACGATCGACAGCGCCGGCCGCGGATCGGCGGTCGTGGTGACGGTGATGTGCGGTGTTGCCGGCGGTGCGGGCGTACCGCCGTAGCTCCAGGTGCGCGGCGGCGTGCCGGGCGAGGGACCGCAGTGCGCGGCGCTGCTGCAGCGTGAGGTGCCGCGGCCGGCGGTCCATGACGCAGACCGTGCCGGCCGCGTGCCCGTCCTGCAGCAGCATCGGCGCGCCGGCATAGAACCGCACGCCGTGCCCGGCGATGGCCGGGCTGTCCGCGAACCTCGGGTCGGCCACGGTGTCGTCGATCTCCAGCAGCTGCCGGTCCCGCACGACATGGGTGCAGAACGAGTCCTCGCGCGCGCTCTCCTCGAGCTCCCACCCGACCCGCGCCTTGAACCACTGCCGATCGGCGTCCACCATCGACACCATCGCGATCGGCGCGTCACAGATGTCGGCCGCGAGCGCGGCGATGTCGTCGAAGTCGGTCTCCGCCAGCGTGTCGAGAATCCCGGTCTCGTTGAGCGCGATGAGGCGCTGCGGCTCGTCGTCCGCGGTCAGCGGCTTCGTCACGACGATGCTCCCTCGCGCTCGACCCCTGCGCCGATCTTCGCACCGCGCCGGACCCAAGCGGGTCGTTTTCGCACCTCAGCGTCGTGGACTAGTATCCTAGGACGGCCTAGCGGATGTGGTGCTGCGCACCACCCGTCACAACAGCGCGCCGAAGCGCGCGGCGCCACCGCGGGCCAGCCAGGCGTCGAAGGTCATGAGGCCCGGATGCAGGCGCCGCAGCGCTGGGATGTCGGCCTGCCACCCACCGAAGGAGCCGCCGCGGCGGACGTTGCCGACGTTGACGCCCTGCGCGGCGAGCGCCTCCCGCGACACGGGGGAGACGTCCAGGTCCAGGCCGGTGGCCCGGACGATCGCGGCGACGAGGTCCTCCCTGGTGAGCTCGTCGCCGGCGAGTTCGAGGGCGGTCCCGGTGTACGAGGCGGGGTCGGCGAACGCGAGTGCGGCGAAGGCGCCGATGTCGTCGACGGCGATCAGCTGGACCCGCGAGCCCGGTGCGATCATCCGGATCAGTGCCGCCGGGCCGGTCACGCCGTAGCGGGCCGAGGCGTGGTTCTCCATGAACATGACCGGCCGCAGGATCGTGGCGGGCAGGCCGAGCGCCCTGATGTGCTGCTCGATCTCCCATTTGGTGGTCCAGTGCGAGATGCCGGTGCCGCGGTCGGCGCCGCCGACGGAGGTGTAGACGAGGTGCCGGACCCCGGCGGCGTGCGCGGCGTCGGCGACGGTCACGCCGAGGCGCACCTCGTCGCTGTCGAGGTGCGGCGCGTCGTACGCGGGCTGGACGCTGAAGACGCCGTGGGCTCCGGCGAAGGCGGCGTCGAGCGACGCCCGGTCGCCCATGTCGCCGGTGACGAGCTCCGCGCCGGCGGCGGCCAGGTCGCGGGCGGCGGGGCTGTCCTGGTCACGGACGAGGGCCCGCACGTGCCACCGGCCGGCGGCGGCCAGGTCGCGGGCGGCGGGGCTGTCCTGGTCACGGACGAGGGCCCGCACGTGCCACCGGCCGGCGGCGAGCAGGTGTCGGGCGGTGGCGCCGCCCTGCTGGCCGGTGGCGCCGGTGACGACGACGATGTTTTCGGGCATGGTTCCCCCTTGGTAAGGTTGGCTCCTTCCGGAGCACTGCTCCGAAAATACGGAGCGGTGCTCCGCTCTGTCAACCGTGGAAAGGGGACCGCCATGCCCGGCACCGCCCGCGTCGACGCGCGGCGCAACCATGACCTGCTGCTGGCCGCCGCCCGGGAGGCGTTCGCGGAGCACGGCACCGACGCGTCGCTGCGCGACATCGCCCGGCAGGCGGGGGTGGGCATCGGCACGCTGTACCGGCACTTCCCGACCCGCGAGGCGCTGCTGGAGGCGTTGCTGCGCAGCCGGTTCGACGCGCTGCGCGACCGCGCCGACGAGCTGTCGCAGGCCCCGGCCCCGGGTGAGGCGCTGCTGACCTGGCTCAGCGAGCTCGCCGCGGGCTCGGTGACCTACCGCGGCCTGCCCGAGTCGGTGATGACGGCGCTGCGCGACGACCGCTCGCAGCTGCACGCTTCGTGCGCCGCCATGCGCGCCGCGGGCGGCCGGCTGCTGGACCGCGCCCAGGCCGCGGGCGAGGTCCGCGGCGACGTGACGGCCGCGCAGCTGCTGGCCCTCGCGGCGGGACTGGCGTGGGCGGGGGAGCAGTCAGCGGACCCGGTGGCGATGATCCGCCAGCTCCTGTCCATCGCCATGCAGGGCCTCGCCACCCGCTGAGCGGACCCGGACGTGGGGGAGAAAATGTGGTGTGGGTGCATGTCGGCCGTCCCGCGCCGGTGCCCGCCACGGCAGAGTTGACCTTGGAGACTTTGTCTCACCCTGACGAGACAAAGTCTCCAAGGTCAACTGACTCCCCCGCCCGGCCCCGGACGGTCACGACCGCAAGGTCGTGTCGCGGCCGTCCACGGCCGCGTGCTCGTCGCGACCGGGACGGGCGCGGCCCACGGCCACTGCCGGGAGAGGATCCTCACGGCGTGTGAGTGGCTCTGGCCTGGGCGTAGAGGCGCTGTGCCCGGGGTTGGCGCGGCGGGAGTCGGCGGCGAAGTCGCAGACCGCGCCGCGGAGTTCCTTGTCCACCGCCGTCCACTGCCCACCGGAGCACGACGACCCGCGTCTGCCCGGGCTGACGGGGTGACGGGGTGACACCGGCCAGGCCCGCCGGGGCAGCAGCGGTCGGGAACCGGCCGCGGGCATCACCGATCTCGGCCAGGGGCCGCGCGGCGCGGACCGTCCCGGACCGGGGCAGCGAGGTGAAGACGTCGTCAGGTCCGGGCAGTTCCGGTCACCGCGGCGGCGCGGGACCGTCGGTTGCCGTCGCGGGTGTCGTGGTTGTTCACGACCGAAGGTCGTGGCTGGGCGACTGCCGGCGGCGGGAGAGGGAAGGCCGTCCACGGCCTGACCGGCGGCTGGCGGGAGCGACGGAGGTCGGCCACCGCGGACCCGAGTCCATATTGGACTGAGGACAGCGAAGCTGGACTCGGGTCCGCGGTGGGGTTCAGCTGTAGGCCTCGAACTCGTAGACGCGCGCGGCCGTGTTGGTGTTCTGGGTCGGGGTGATGACGTTCAGGCGGATGTAGCGGGCGTTGACGTTCGTCGCCGTCGTGGTGACGTCGGCGGTGTTGGCGCGGACCTGGGCGGCGGTTGTCCAGTTCGTGCCGTCGGTGGAGGTCTGCAGGTCGTAGTCGCGGGTGTTCCAGGCCGCGTCCTCACCGCCGGCGCCGGCGTGCCGGACGACGAGGGATCCGATGTGGACGGTGCTGCCGAGGTCGACCTGGAGGAACTTGTTCGTGCCCAGCGAGCACCACTTGTCGGAGTTGCCGCCGGAGACGCTGCCGTTGACCGCCTTGTCGGGGCCTTCGGTCGTGCCGCAGGAGGAGTCGGCGGTGGCCGGGCGGCCCAGGGCGAGGTTGCCGGACGGGGTGCCGCTGCCGTAGACCTCGAACTCGTAGATGCGGGCGGCCGCGTTGCCGTCGTTGGCGGGTGTACCGATGTCGACCTTCACATAGCGGGCGGTGCGGGCCGTGATCGAGTGCTGGGTGCGGCTGGAGCGGTTGCCGGTGACGGAGACGACCTGGGTCCAGGTGGTGCCGTCGGTGGACGTGGAGATGGTGAAGGCGCCCGTGTTCCAGCCGGTCGACTCGCCGCCGAGGCCCGCGTGCTTGAGCACGAAGGTGCTGACGGTCTGGCTGGAGCCGAGGTCGACCTGCAGGAAGCGCGGAGCGGCGCTGGTGCAGAACTTGCTGTTGTTGGCGAGGCTGCCGTCGACGGCCTTGGCGGCGGTCTCGGTGGTGCCGCAGGCGGCGGAGCCGGTGGCGGTCTTGCTCAGCGCCAGGTTGGTCCCCAGCGACGCCGGGGTCGGCGGCTGGGTCGCGCCGTCGGTGAAGGAGGGCGGGACGTTGCCGGCGCCGGTGCCCCACGACGACTCGCCGGAGCCCATCGTGTACTGCAGGGTGCCGCCGGCGGCGAGGTCCGGGTAGCGCAGGTAGTTGTTCGTCACGGCGGCGCCGTTGCGGGTGAGGCTCTGCACGTACGCGTTGGTGGAGCTGCCGCCGTTGATCTGGATGTTGCCGGCGGCGCGCTGGACGAGCACCGACGGGAACGTCGGGCCGTGGATGGCGAGGGTGTCCGCACCGGGGGTGACGGGGTACATGCCCATCGCCGACCAGACGTACCAGGCGGACGTGGCGCCGAGGTCGTCGTTGCCGGGCAGGCCGCCGGCGCCGGTGGTGAACGACTCGGTCATGACCCGCCGGACCGCACTCGCCGTTTTCCCGGGCCGCTGCGCGAAGTTGTACGCCCACGGCACGTTGTGCTCGGGTTCGTTGCCGATGTAGAAGTACGGCCGGGACAGGCCACCGTTGAGCTCGGTGAAGTGGTGGTCGAGGCGCTGCACGGCGGTGGTGGGGCCGCCCATCAGGTTGATGACGCCGCCGAGGTTGTAGGGGACCATCCAGGTGTACTGGGCGGCGTTGCCCTCGGTGAAGGGGCTCTCCTGCGCGGGGTTGAGCGGCCACGGCCAGGAGCCGTCGCTGTTGCGCGGGTGGATGTAGCCGGACTCGGTGTTGAAGGTGTTGCGCCAGTACTGGGCGCGGGTCATCGCCGAGTTGTAGGTGGCGGTGTCACCGAGCGACTGGGCGAACCTGGCGACGGCGAAGTCCGACGCCGAGTACTCCATGGAGTCCGAGGGCGCGCCGGGGATGTACGTCTTCGACGCGTACTCCGACTGCCGGCCGCGGATCGGGGAGCCCTGCATGGCGCCGCCGGCGATGGCGTTCTTCATCAGCTGCAGCGCGGCGGCGGTGTCGAAGCTGCGGGCGCCGAACGCGTAGGCGCTGGACACGATGATCGGCCCGGGGTCGCCGGTCATGACGAAGTCCTCGTTGATCTGCTGCGACCACTTGGGCAGCAGGCCGCCCTGCTGGCCGTCCAGGACCATCGACTTCATGATGTCGCTGGCGACGTCCGGGGCGATGAACGCGATCAGCGCCGCCCACGACCGGTAGATGTCCCACCCGGAGTAGTTCTGGTAGACGGGATGGGCCGCGGTGTGCACGGCGTTGTCGAAGCCGCGGTACTGGCCGTTGACGTCGCTGGCGATGTTCGGGTTGACCATCACGTGGTAGAGCGCGGTGTAGAACTTCTGCAGCTCGGTGGCGCTGCCGCCGGTGGCCTGGACCCGGTTGAGGGCGGTGTTCCAGGCGGCGTCGGCGTTGGCCCGGACGGTGTCGAACGCGCCCGTCTCGGCGTTGAGGTTGGCGGTGGCGTTGGCGGCGCTCACGAACGACAGCGCGACGGTGGCGTTCACGGTCCGGTTGCTGCTGGTGTCCCAGGTGATGACCGCGCCGGTGTTGACGCCGCTGGTACTGGTGGATCCGTTGCTGATCGTGCCGCCGTTCCAGGTGCCGACGGACGACGGCGCCCGGTCGAAGCGGATCGAGTAGTAGATCTGGTAGGTCTTGGACGAGCCGCAGAACCCGCCGGCGGTGACGCTGCCGGTGACGTTGCTGCCGGAGATGGTGACCGAGCCGCTGCGGTTGCCGGTGGCGGAGCGGCTGGTGTTGATGAGCAGCCGCGCGGTGGTCGTGCTGGGGTAGGTGAGGCGCAGCGCGCCGGTGCGGGTGGTGGCGGACAGTTCGGCGTCGACGCCGTACTTGTCGAGCCGGTTCTTGTAGTAGCCGGCGGACGCCGCCTCGTTGGTCTTCGTGTACGCGGAGGCGTAGCTGGTCCACGCGGTGCCGGGCGAGGAGCCGAGCGCGCCGGTGACCGGCAGCAGGCCGAGGTCCTCGTTGTTGGCGCAGCCTGCCCCGTTGAAGTGGGTGAGGCTGAACTCCTCGATGGTGCGGTCCCGGTCGCGGTACCCGGACGGCGACGCGGTCGGGGTGTCGGGGCTGAACTGGGTCATGCCGAAGGGCACGGTGGCCCCGGGGAACGTGCTGCCGCCGGCGCCGCCGCCGACAGGGTTGGGGGAGTTGCTGTCGTCGGTGCCGATCATCGGGTTGACGTATTGGGTCAGGTTGAGGTCGGCGGCCTGTGCCGGTGTTGCCTGCGCCAGCGCGACGAAGGCGCTGCCCAGCAGGGCTGCGCCCGCACCGGCGAGCAGTCGGACCGTGCGTGATCGGGACATGGGTGGTCTCCCGTTCGTGGCGGTGAGGACGGGAGAGCGCTCTCGATGCCATTCATACCCACTGATCGACGTTCGGTCAAGATTTAGCAGAACTTGCCTGCCATGTTGATCTGTTTGCGATCGTGCTCAGTCCTGTGCGATCCGCGTCAGCACCCCCCCGGCGAGCACGGTGACCCGCCCGGCGGCCACGGCGACGACCTGAACGACGCCGAACGGCGCCGGGAACGCGTCGAGGCAGGCCCCGCCCACCGGGTCCCAGATCCTGACCGTTCCGGGGTCGGTGGGTCCGGCGTCAGGCGAAGTCCATCACGCGGGTGGTGGCGCTGGCGAGGCCCTCGGGGCTGAGGACCTCGACCTGGTCGGCGAGGAAGACCTCGACGTGGCCGAGTCTGTCGCGGACCTCGACCAGGGGCACGCCCCGGTCGATGCCCATCGCGAAGCGTTCCGTGGTGGTCGGCATGCGGCAGGTGAGTTTGCTGCCGCGGCCCATCACCACGGTCCGCCGCGCCGGGCATTCGCGGACGGCCGAGGGCGCGCCGCGGCGGGTCGTGATGAGGCCTTCCTCCCGCAGGATCGCGAGAGCGCGGCGGATGGTCGTGAGGCTGACGCTGTACTGCTCGCAGAGCTCACGCTCGGTCGGCAGGGGCTGGCCGGCCGGGTGGGTGCCGCGGTCGATCTCTCCGCGGAGGACGTCGGCGATCTGGTGGTACATGGCCGGGACGTGTCGCTGCACATTCACGGACCACATCCTAGCGGTATGTGGCCATAAGGCAACACTGCGTCGGACGGTAGACTTCCGCGCCGTGACCGGACCCCTCGCACCGATCGACACGGCTGTCTCCCTGATGCACGAGGGGCGGTTCGTCGAGGCCGAAGACGTCATGGTGCGGGAGCTGCGGGCGGTCACCGTCCGGCACGGCCACGGCAGTGCGGCCTGGGCGTCCGCCCAGTGCGACCTCGGCAACATCCTGCTCAACTGCGAGCAGCCGGCCCGCGCGATCGACTGCTACCGGCAGGCGATCTCGGTCCCGGCCGTCGACCGCAAGGAGCACCTCACGTACCGGCTGAACCTCGGCCTGGCGCTGCGCCTGGTCGGCCGCCTGGAGGAGGCCGAGCAGGAGCTGCGCCGCGGCGCCGAGGAGCGGCAGGCGTTCTACGGCCGCGACCACGCCGGCTACGCGTTCGGCCTGGAGCCCCTCGCGGACGTGCTGCTGCAGCGGGGCAACGTCCGGCAGGCGCGGGAGGTCGTCGAGGAGACGGTCCGCAACCTGTGGGGCAACGGGCACGACCACCTCGCGTCCGCCCTCGCGCTGCGGGCCGAGATCGTGCACGCGGGCGGCGCCGGCGAGCCGCTGTTCCCCGGCCTGGACCAGCTGCCGGAGGCGACCGCCGACGGGATCCTGTCCGCCGTCACGTACCGGCACGGTCTCGCCGACCCGGCCACGCACCACGCGGTCCTCGCCGCGCTGGCCGCCGCCGTCGACGCGCGGCTGGGCCCCGACCATCCCACGACGCTCAACGCGCTCGCGGCGCTCGCCAACGCCGGGTACGACAGCGGCGACCAGACCGGCCGGGTCGACGCGATCCGGCGGGTCCTCGCCTCCTACGACCGGCAGGGCCGCGCCGAGGACGCCCTCACCGCCGAGCTCGGCCTGGCGCTCGCGCACGGCGACGCCGGTGACCGGGACGCGTCGCTGCGCACGTACGAGTCGGCGCACCGGCGGGCGGTCGGCATCGACCGGCCCGAGCTGACCAGTCAGGTGCTGCGCAACTGGGGCCTCGCGCTGCAGGACGCCGGACGGACCGAGCAGGCGGAGCGGTGCCTCACCGACGCCGTCGCCCAGGCGCAGCGCGGCGCCGACTTCGAGATCCTCGGCCGGGCCGGGATCGCCCTCGGCATCTTCCTGCAGCACCAGGACCGGCTGCCGCGGGCGCGGCAGGCTCTCGAGGCGGGCCTGGCGTCGCTGGCGCCCGCGCACCCGGACGCGATCAGCGGCCGCGGCCACCTCGGCGCCGTCCTGGACGGGCGCGGCTGCGGCTGCGGCGACGTGCAGGGCGCGGTCGAGGAGGCGTTCCGCGAGTTCGTGACGAGCCGCCTGCCGCACGACCTCCTGGAGCGTTTCGAGGCGCGGATCGTCGACGGGGACTGGCGGATGGACGTGCACCTGCGCCGCGAACCGGCCGAGGGTGAGCTGGAGCGGCTCAACGGCGTCGTGCAGGCCGCGCTCGCCGAGTTCCGGCACCGGGCCCTGAACCGGAGCTGACCCTCTTCGCCCGGGCGAGCCGGAGGAGCCGGCGGCGCCGAGCGTGACGGCCGGTCGCCGGCACCGGGCCCTGAACCGGGTCTGACCCTCTCGCCGGGTGAGCCGGCGTCGAGGAGCGTGACGGCCGGTCGGACGCGGCGCTGCCGGGGCGGCAGTCGCGGCGGCGGGCGTGCAACCGATCCGGTGGCCGCCGCGCACCTAGTGGGCGAGGAGGTGCGATGCCGAGCGGAGAGACCGAAGAGCAGCGCCAGTTCCGGGAGTACTTCGCGGCCCGCCGGGACGCGGTGCGCAGGACCGCGTACCTGCTGTGCGGCGACTGGCACTGGGCCGACGACCTGACCCAGACGGCGTTCATGCGCCTCGCAGTGTCGTGGCGCAAGGTCCGCGACCGGGAGGCGCTCGACGGGTTCGTGCGGACCTGCC
Source organism: Dactylosporangium sp. NPDC005555 (assembly GCF_040605635.1). NCBI lineage: Bacteria > Bacillati > Actinomycetota > Actinomycetes > Micromonosporales > Micromonosporaceae > Dactylosporangium > Dactylosporangium sp. NPDC005555. The sequence continues at coordinate 97,052 of NZ_JBEXDG010000010.1, read as the reverse complement.
TGGTCCGCGCGTATCTGGCGGACGTGCGGCGGGTGTGGCGGCGGCGGGAACGCAGCGTCGCCGAGCCGCCGGACGTCGCCGGGCGGCCCGGCGGGGCGGAGGACAGCCCGGGCCGGATCGCGTTCACGGCCGCGCTGCGCAGGCTGCCGCCACGGCAGCGGGCGGTGCTGGTGTGCCGGTACTACCAGGACCTCGACGTCGCGGCGACCGCGGCCGTGCTGGGGTGCGCACAGGGGACGGTGAAGAGCCAGGCCGCGCGCGGACTGGCGAAGCTGCGGGAGCTGCTGCAGGCCGACGGCGAGCTGGTGACGATGGAGGGGCTGCGATGAACCAGATCCGGGAACGGTTCGACGAGACGGCCGCCGCCGCGGCGCCGCCGAGCCGGCTGACCGCCGACGCCGTCTACGCCGCCGCGTTCCGGCGCCGACGGCGCCGGGCCACCGCGTGGACGGCGTGCGGGGCCGGGGTCGTCGCGTTCGCCGTCGCCGTCGCCGCCGGGCTGCTGCCGGCGGGATCGGTCACCCGGCCGGCGCACGACCCGGCACCGGCCCGGACGGCGGACGGATGGCCCGCCGGTGCCCACGACGGCATGCTCCTCGGGATGGCGGCCGCCGACGGTGAGCACCTGTACGCGACGGTGAACGCCTGCACGGGCGACGGGACGCAGGAGCGGCGCTGCACCGTCGACCTGGTCGGCTCCGACGACGGCGGCCGCACCTGGACCGTGCGGTGGCAGGGCTTCACCGGTGAGCTGACCGCGCCCACGCCCGGGGTGCTGCTGCGCACCGTCGAGCGGGAGAACACCGACCCGATGGGGCCGAAGCTGCTGCACATCCCGTGGGTCTCCCGCGACGGCGGCCGCGTCTGGACGGAGGTGGTGACCCTCGCCGGGCAGGCGCCGCGGGTCCCGGCCGGCGGGTGGCTGACGTGCGCGCCGCCGCGGACCCTCGACGACCCGTGCGCGCTGCTCGCCGTCGACCCGGTGGCCGCCCGCGCGACCCCCCTGGCGGCCGTGCCGGACATCGAGGTCAACGGTCCCGCCGCCGTGCCGTCCTCGGCCGGGCTGTGGGTCACCGGCTGGGAACGCGGCGGCGCGCACCTGCCCGCCGTCGCCGTCAGCCACGACGGCGGCGTCACCTGGCAGACGCACGTGTTCGGCAAGGGCGAGGCCGGCTACCCGGTCACCGACATGCTCGCCTACCCGGCCCCGGCCAGCGTCGACGGCGTCACCGGGTACATGATCATCACCGTGGCGGACCCGGCGGTCACCACCAGCGCGGGGCCGACCAGCAGGCCCGGCCCCGGGCTGAAGGCCCTCGTCTACCGCACCGGCGACGGCGGGCGGTCCTGGCAGCGCGTCCCCGCACAGTCGCTGCCGAACGTCGCGTACAACGCGGGCGACGCCTACGTGGCGGCCGGCGGCGTCCATGTCGTGCTGACCGACGAGAACCCGCCGCTGCAGTGGGTCGCCGGCGTCGACGGCGGGCAGAGCTACCGCCGGACGGCCCAGCCGGGCCTCGGCGGGTCGCTGAACTTCACCGGCGGCGGCCAGATCCTCACCGTCGGACCGGGGGCGTACTTCGCGTACGACAGCGACGCCCTGTACAGGTCCTCGGACGGGCTGCAGTGGACCAGGGTGGTGATCCAGGTGACCCGCTGAGCACGCCGGCGGGGTGGATGATGGTGCCGTGCGGATCGAGGACGTGACCCCGGAGACGCTGCGCCCGGTGCGCCGCTCGCTGCTCGTGCAACGCTGGCACGACCTGGCGTTCCTGCACTGGGCGGTGCCGCCGGAGACCGTCGCGCCGTTCCTGCCCGCGGGCACCGTCCCCGACACGCTGGACGGGGTCGCGTATGTCGGCCTGATCGGCTTCCGGATGGTGCGGCTCGGCCTGTTCAACGGGCCGGGCCTGCCGTATCTCGGCACGTTCTGCGAGACGAACGTGCGGCTCTACAGCGTCGACGGGGCCGGCCGCCGCGCCGTGGTGTTCCTGTCCCTGGAAGCGGCCCGCCTGCTGCCGGTCATCACCGCTCAGGTCTCGCTGCGGCTGCCGTACAAGTGGGCGAAGATGCGGTTGGAGAAGGACGGCGACGTCGTGCGGTACACCAGCCGCCGCCGCTGGCCGGGTCCCCGCCCCGCGCGGAACGCGATGACGGTGCGGGTCGGCGCGCCGATCGCCGAGCCGACGCCGCTGGAACACTTCGTCACCGCCCGGTGGGGGCTGCACACCGGCGCGTGGGGCGGGACGCTGCACCTGCCGAACGAGCACCCGCGGTGGCCGCTGCACCGCGCGGACCTCCTCGACCTCGACGACACCCTGGTCACCGCCGCCGGGCTGCCGGCACCGCAGGGCCCGCCGGCGAGTGTGCTGTTCTCACCCGGCGTCCCCGTCCGGTTCGGCACCCCCAGCCGGGTGTGAGTAGGCGTACTCAGCCGGATTGGGTACGCGCCCCGATCCATCGTCGTCCGGCGATGCGAAGGATGGGCACATGCGACGAACATTGACGATCGTGACAGCAGTGCTGGCCGGCGTGGTGGCACTGGGCGGGACGGCAGCGGCGGCGCCGGAGCGGCGGGGGATTCCGGACCGCGTGATGCTGCAGCCGGCGGACCTCGGGGGTGCGGCGACCGGGCCGGTGGAGGCGGGGCTGCCGCATCCGTTGCTGCCGCAGCCGTGCGCGGACACGCCCGTGCCGCAGCCGGTGGCCGCCCGGAGCCTCGCCGCCGACTACAGCCCCCGGCACCGGGTGTACGAGAACGTGGCCCGCTACCGGCCCGGCGGCGCGCAGGCGTACGTGAACGCGTTGAAGGAGCAGCTGCACCGGTGCAAGGCCGGTGGTGACGAGGTGGGCTTCGTCCCGGTCGCCGAGGACCACCTCGGGCCGGACACGGTGCTGTTCCTCGGCACGTACGACGAAGGCGACCGCTCGGTCGCGTACGTGGCCGCGGCGGTCGGCCGGTACGTGGTGGTCGTGATGGTCGCCGACCCGGTCGTCGGCGCGGGTGATCCCACGATGGCGAACACGTTCGCGTCGCGGGCGATGCTCCGGGCGGCCGCCGGCAAGTAACTGAGGTGGGGGGTGGCGGCCACCGACGGGGGAGGCCGCCACCCTTCGCGTGTCGCCCCCGCCGGTGGGCCGCTCAGAGGGTGACGATGATGCCGATGCTCACCCGGGGGCGGCGCAGGAGCCGGTTGAACCAGTTGCCGATCCTGGAGGAGATGTACCGCCGGCCGATCGCCGCGCGGATACGGGCGACCCCGTCGGGGTCCTCGACGAGCCGGGCGGTCCCCTCGAACGACGGCGCCCCATCCGGCACCCGGCCGCGGACGTCGCTCGGCGCGAGCACGACCCGGCCGCTGTTGCGCAGGCGCTTCACCTTCCCCGAGTGCGGCTCGGTGAGGATCAGCACCTCCCCGCCGTCGATGACGTGCCACACGGCCGAGGACACGGCACGGCCGTCCTTGCGGAACGTGGTGAGACTGACCTGCTTGCGCCGGCCCAGGATGTCGAGGCTGCTGCTCATCGCTCCATCATCGCGCTTGGACAGGCCGCAGCCACGGCTCCACGCGCAACAGGTCGAACCCGATGGCGCGCAGCTGCTCGTGCAGGCGCGGGGTGAGCACCATGAGCTCGACGGTGAACACGTCGTCGCCGCCGACGGACCAGATCCCGTTGGCCGGGTCCGTCATCAGCGGGTCCAGACCGGCGGTCACCTGCTCGCGGAGCTCCTCCTGCCGGGCGAGGCTGGGCCTGCCGGGCGCGTCGACGACGCACAGGTTGCCGTCGTACAGCTTCCGCAGCTGCTGCTCCTCCTTCGCCGGGTCACCCGCGACGACCTCCACGACCATCACGTCCGGCGGCTGCGGCCCGGTCGTGGCCCCGGTCGGCGCGCCGTCGGGGTAGACGACGCGCAGCGGCCGGAACCTGTCCGGGTGCCGCTCGTGGATGTACTGGTGCATGGCGTTGCTGTCGACGCCGGCGGTCGGCTTCCAGCCGCCCTTCGGCGCCGGGCACGGCAGGGTGTCGTCGATCGCCGTCGAGGCCGCGGGCAGCGGCGGCCCCTGCTCGGTCACCTGCAGCACCCCACCCTTCCAGGTGCCGCGCAGGCGGGCCTGGCCGACGGTGACGCCGAGGACGACGCCGCGCTCGGTGAGCTTCGCCGGGTCGACGCCGGTGACGTCGACGCCGAGCGCGCAGGTGGGCGGCTTGTCGCCGACCGTGCCGATCGCGAGGACGGGCGCCGGCGCGCACAACCGGGCGGGCTTCCCCGCGGCGATGAGGACCCGGCCGCTGGCCTCGACGACGTCGCCGTCGTCGACGACGAGCGAGGCCGGATCCGCGGCCTGCGTCACCCGCGGCGCGGGAGCCGCCTCATGGGGGGCGGTGGATGGGCTGGTCGCCAGCGCCACCACAGCGAACAAAGCCACCAGGGTGCCGACCCCGGCGAGGGCGACCACCAGCCACCTGCGTCCGTCGATGCTCATACCCCTTCAGACGCTTGCGCGGCCGTTTGGGTTCCCACCACGGATCGTGGCGAAGGCGTGGGCGGCGTTGGGATAGCGGGCGGCGTGCGTGGCGGGGTGGAGCTTCTCGCCGGCGGCGACCCACGCCCGGGGATGCCGGCGCATGTCGTCGACGGTGCGCGCGACCGGCCGCCGGTCCAGCAGGGCGAGCAGCGTCCGGCGCAGCGGCCGCGGCACCGTCGCCAGCCGCGGCCGGTCGGCGATCGAGCCGGTGCCGCCGGAGCGCACGATGAGGACCCGCAGCACGTCGGTCGCGGTGTCCACATAGGGCTCGGCCCGGCCGGCGGTGGCGGGCTCGTCGAGGAGCCAGGCGAGGAGGTGCGCCTTCGCCTGGCGGCCGGGGATCCGCGCGGGCAGCCACGCCAGATCGTGCCGTGCCTGCGCGGCCAGCAACGCGCGCAGGTCCGCGGCGCCGGCGGCCGACAGCACACCCGGCAGGGCGAGCATCGCGATCAGCTGCGCGGTCACCGGCCCTCCTTCATGTCGGGCGGGCCGAAAGCGGGCGCACCGGCTACGAAGAGACGGAAGCACGCCGGAGGAGCCGGCCCCACCCGGACGACACTACCCGCTCCCGCAAGCCCGCCGATCCAGTTCGGGTTGACCTTGGAGACTTTGACACGTCAGGGCGTGCCGAAGTCTCCAAGGTCAACCCGTGCGTCAGGCCGCTCTGGCCGGGACCCGGGACGGCGGGGCGGCGGCGGGGGAGAGTGCGTGGCGGCTCGGCCACCACAGCTTCGGGCCGACGTCGATCGCCAGGGCGGGGACCAGGAGCGTGCGGACGACGAAGGTGTCCAGCAGGACCCCGACCGCGACGATCACGCCCATCTGGATCGCCGCGACGAACGGCAGCACCACCAGGACCCCGAACGTCCCCGCGAGGACCAGGCCGGCGCTGGTGATGACGCCGCCGGTGGCCGTGAGGGCGGTGAGCATCCCGTCGCGGTTGCCGCGCACCGCGACCTCCTCCCGGGCCCTGGTCATCAGGAAGATCGTGTAGTCGACGCCGAGCGTGACCAGGAACAGCCATCCGTACAGCGGCATGGCCTGCATGATGTTCGGGTGCCCGATCGCGGTGAAGATCAGGCCGGACAGGCCCATCGCCGCGATGTAGGACACCGCGACGCTCGCGGCGAGCAGCAGCGGCGCGACGAGCGCCCGCAGCAGCAGGACCAGCACGACCAGCACCACGAGCAGGATCATCGGCATGATGACCGCGTTGTCGCGCTCCGAGGCGCGGGCCACGTCGACGAGCGTCGCCGTCTGCCCGCCGACGAGCGCGTCGGCGCCCGGCACCGCGTGCACCGCCGCCCGCAGCCGGTCGATCGTCGCCCGCGCCGCCGCGGACTCCGGCGGGTCGGTGAGGGTCGCGGCGATGCGCACCCAGCGGCCGTCGGCGGAGCGTGCCGTCGCCGTCGCGTCCGCCACCCCGCTGACGCGCTTCGCCGCCGCCACCACGTCGTCCACTGTGGACGCCGCCGCGACGAGCATCGCGGGTGCCGAGGTACCGCCGGGGTAGTGCCGCTCGATGAGCTGCTGCCCGAGCACGGAGCCGACCTCGCCGGTGTACATCTGCGAGGAGCTCTGGCCGAGCCGCAGCCCGGACACGCCCAGGCCGAGCAGGACGAGGACCACGGCGGTCGCCATCCAGAGCGCCCGCGGGCGGCGGCCGACGAACCCGGCGACCCGCTGCCAGCCGCCGCGGCGGACCGGGACGACGGCGCCGAAGCGGGGGACGAACGGCCAGAACACCCAGCGGCCGAGCAGCACCAGCATCGCCGGCAGCAGCGTCGTCATCACCGCCAGGGACACGATGATGCCGGTCGCGGCGATCGGGCCGAAGCTGCGCATGTCGTTCATCTGCGCGGCGAGCAGGCACAGCACGCCGATCGTCACGGTCGCCGCCGAGGCGAGGATCGCGGGGAACGAGCGGCGCACCGCGACCGTCATCGCCGTCGTGCGGTCCTCGTGCCGGTGCAGCTCTTCCCGGTACCGGGCGATGAGCAGCAGCGCGTAGTCGGTGCCCGCGCCGAAGACCAGCACCGTCATGATCGTGGTGTTGTCGGGGGTGACGGTCACGTCGAGGTGCCGGCCCATGAGGTAGACGATCGCCGAGGTGAACTGGCTCGCCGCCGCCGCCGAGACCAGCGGGACGATCCAGAGCACCGGGCTGCGGTACGTGAGCAGCAGCAGCACCGCGACGATGCCGGCCGCGGCGAGGAACAGGGTCGCGTCGACGTGCTCGCCGATCTCGTCGACGTCGGCGAGCGCGCCGGCCTCGCCGGTGACCGCGGTCCGCAGCCCGGCCGGCGCGTCGGCGAGGGCCGCCTTGATCTGCTTCACCGCCGCCTTGTCCGGCACGGGGAACGCGACCAGCAGCGCCTGACCGTCGCGGCTCGCGGTGACCGGCCCGGCCGCACCGCCGACGGCCACGGCGCCGAACGCGGCCCGGTCGGCCTCCACGACCGCCCGGTCGGCGTCGGTGACCCCGCCGTCGCGGACGTAGACGACGACCGCGGACGGGGTGCCGGTGCCGGGGAACGCCGCCCGCTCCCGCAGCAGCTCCCGGGTGGCCTCCGCGTGCTGCGGCAGGACCAGTGCCGGGTCCGTGGACGTGACGTCGCCGAGCCTGCCGGCCAGGGGCATGAGCAGGAACCCGGCGACGAGCCACAGCGTGAGGACCGCGACCGCGCGTCTCATTCGACGGTCCGCAGGATCGTCTCGATGGACGCGGTGCGGGTGCGCAGGTCCGCCACGTCGGTCGCGATGCGCTGCTGGGCGTCCATCGAGCTCTCCGCCAGCTTCTCGTAGCGGCTGACCAGCTGCCGCAGGTCCTCCTGCTGGAGGCCGGTGATCTTGAGTTTGCGGTACTCCAGCCAGCTGGCGACGCTGAAGCCGAACAGGAACAGCACGGCCAGCAGCATGCCGAGGAAGGCCACGCTCTCGGGCCAGGTGATCATGTCTTCCGCGCTCAGATACATCAGGACCGCTCCTTGCGGGTGGGACCCTTGTCGGGGTCCGTGAGGGTTTCGGCCGCCGCGGCGAGGGTTGCGGCGGTCAGGTGCAGGTCGAAGTCCGCGACCTCGTAGTACTTCATCGCCTTGCCGTCCTCGGAGAGCTCGAGGCTGCCGACGATCAGCCCGGCGGCCTCGAGACGCTGGAGGTGCATGTGCAGCAGGGGGCGGCTGACGCCGATCTCCCGGGCGAGTCGGCTCACGTAGTCACGGCCGCCGGCGAGCTTCGCGACGATGCGCAGTCGCAGTGGGTTGGAGAGGGCTGCCAGCATCTCGACCAGGTCGTCGCCGGTTGGCGGACTCGCCGTCATGATGCTCCTTCACGTGTAAGAACTTTCTTACACGTGAAACGCTAGCACCCGCCGGGGAGTCGTCACGTCAGGGCTTTCCCTGAGGTGACACCCCGACGGGTGCCTTCGGTGTGTGCGGCCCTTACGGACGCCGCTGCTCGACGTCGGCGCGGCCAGGCCACCAGGCGGCGTGGCCGAAGATCGCGGTCAGCGCCGGGACCAGGAACATCGACATCACAAACGCGGACAGCAGGATGCCGGCCGCGACCGAGAACCCGATCTGCCGCAGGAACGACACCGGCGCGAGGGCGAGGACCGCGAACGTGCCGGCCAGGATCAGGCCCGCCGCGGCGACCGACGGACCGCCGTGCCGCACCGCGAGGGCCGCCGCGGCCCGGGGCTCGTTGCCGGCCCGCGCCTCCTCCCGCAGCCGGGCGATCATCAGGATGTTGTAGTCCGTGCCGATCGCCAGGACGAACAGGTACAGGATGATCGGCAGCTGGAACGTGACCCCGGGCCGCCCGGCCAGCCCCTGGAACAGGTGGATCGCCGCGCCGAGCGTGGCCGCGAAGTTCAGCAGCACCGCGACGACCAGGTAGAGCGGCGCGACGACACTGCGCAGCAGCAGCCCGAGGATGACGGCGATGAGCAGCGCCGCGACCGGCAGGATCACCGACAGGTCCCGGTTGTTGGCCGAGTTGATGTCGGCGTAGATCGCCGTGGTGCCGCCGACCACGACCTTCGTGCCGGGCGGTGCGACGGCGTGCAGGTCGGCGCGGAGGTGGTCGCGGACCAGGTCGATCGCCTCGTTGGACGCCGGGTTCACGTCCAGCAGCAGGCCGAAGCGGGCCACGGTGCCGCTCGCCGCGGTGGCCGGCGGCTGCACCCCGCCGACGCCGGACACCTTCGCGGCCGCCGCGGCGAACTGGTCGAGCTGCGCCTGGGTCAGCCTGCCGCCGTCGAGCGTGGTGACGTACGCGTCGGTCGGGTCGAGCGCGCCCTGCGGGAAGCCGCGTTCCAGGTCGGCGGCGGCCTTCGCGGACTCCGTCGTGCTGGGGAAGCCGGCCGCGAAGTCGTAGTCCGCCTTGTACAGCAGGCTCCCGCTCGCCAGGGCGATCAGCACCAGCCCGGAGGCGACGGCCGCGACCGCGGGACGGCGGCCGAGCGCCGCGCCGATCCGGACGAACGCGGTGCCCTTCGGCTCGCGCTTCCACGCCTTCGACGGCCAGAACGTCGCCGGGCCGATCAGGCTCACCAGGGCCGGGATGAGGGTCAGCCCGGTGACGAGCATGACGAACACCGCGATGGCGAGGGCCGGGCCGAGCGACCCGAAGCCGCCGAAGCTGGCGAGCAGCAGCACCAGGAACGCGACGATCACGGCGGCCGCGGCGGACGTGATGACCTCGCCGACCCGGGCGACGGCCTCGACCATCGCGGTCTTCCTGTCCACCCCGGCGCGCAGCCGCTCCCGGTAGCGGAACAGCAGGAAGAGCAGGTAGTCGGTGCCGATGCCGTACAGCACGATGAGCAGCAGCGTCTGGAGGCTCTGGTCGACGTTGAAGCCGAACGCCTTGCCCGCGGCCGCGATCAGGCTGGAGGAGACCTGCATGACCACGGTGATGACGACGATCGGCAGCAGCGCCGCGATCGGACTGCGGAAAATGATCAGGATCAGGATGATGATCAGCGCGAACGTGGCGGCGCCGACGACCGCGAACGCGGTGTTGAACGTGTCGTTGTTGTCGACGACCTGAGCGATCTGCCCGGCGACACCGGCGCTGAGCGGGGTCCCGTCGAGATCCTTTTTGATCACGTCGCGGGTCTTCGTGACCGCGTCGAGCTGGCCCTGCGCGTCGGTGAGGGCCGCCGTGACCGGCACGCTGATCAGCTGGACGAGCTGGTTGGGTGCGACGGCCTGCGGCCCGGTGAGCGGCTGGCCGATGCCGGGGACGTGCGCGCCGGCGATCGCGGTGGCGAGGGCACCGACCCTCGTCTGGTCGTCGGCGGTCAGCGCGCCCCCGTCGGTGCGCCGCACCACGACGATCGCGGTGGACGTGGCCTGCTCCGGGAACGCCGTCCTGGCCAGCTCGATGGCCTGGACCGACTCGTACGTGCCGGGCAGGAAGCTGCCCTGGTCGCCGCTGGTGATGTCGGAGAGACCCGGCAGCAGCCCGATGATCGCCACCGCGCCGGCCAGCCAGCCGGCGATGACCCACCAGGCCCGTCGCACGACGAACCTTCCCCATCTGTCGAACATCGCTTCTCCCCAGGTCAATGGTCGGTGTGCGGTCAGGACTGGCGGTTGAACAGGCGCTTGGACCACAGGTAGCCGCCGAGCGCGATCGCCGCGCACCAGGCGAGGGCGACCCAGACGGTGCCGCCGAGCGGCTCGTCCATCAGCAGGCCGCGGAGGGTCTCGATGATCGGGGTGAAGGGCTGGTGCTCGGCGAACCAGCGCAGCCCGGCGGGCATGGAGTCGGTGGGGACGAACCCGCTGCCGAGGAACGGCAGCAGCACAAGGGGCATCGGCAGGTTGCTGGCGGTCTCGACGCTCTTGCTGACCTGGCCGAGCGCGACCGCCAGCCACACCAGCGCGAACGTCACCGCGAGGAGGAACCCGGCGGTGGCGAACCATCCGGCGACCCCGGCGGTGGGCCGGAAGCCGACGAGCACCGCCACGCCGATGACGACGGCCAGGCTGATCGCGGCCTGGATGACGCTGCCGAGGACGTGGCCGGTCAGGACGGAGACCCGGGCGATGTGCATGGTCCGGAACCGGTTGATGATGCCTTCGGTCATGTCCATGGCGATGGAGATGGCGGTGCCCTGGACCGTCGCCGCGACCGTCATCAGGATGATCGCCGGTGACACGTAGTTGGCGTAGACGGCCCGCGCCGCGGCGGCGCTGCCGGTGCTCGCGTCGAGCCCGGCGCCGAGGGTGCCGCCGAGGACGTAGACGAACAGCAGCAGGAAGACGACCGGCATCGCGATGAGCATCACGGTCATCGACGGGTAGCGCAGCATGCGCTTGAGGTTGCGGCGCAGCATCGTCGCCGAGTCGCGCAACGGCTGCTGCCTGGGCAGATCGAGCGTCGTGGTCATCGTCCGGCCTTTCCGGTGATCGCCAGGAACACGTCGTCGAGGTCCGGCGTGTGCACGGACAGCTCCTCGACCTGCACGGCCCGGTCGTCGAGGCGGTCGAGGATGGCCTTGAGCTCGCGCGGGCTGCCGTCGCTGGGCACCCGCAGGGTGAGCGCGTCGGCGTCCCGGGCCGCCTGGCCGAGGGCCCACATCGCCGTGTCGAGGCCGTCCTGGTCGGTGAACCGCAGGCGGACGTGACCGCCGGGGATGCGGCGCTTGAGCTCCTCCGCGGTGCCCTCGGCGACGATCCGGCCGTGGTCGAGGACCGCGATCCGGTCGGCGAGCTCGTCGGCCTCCTCCAGGTACTGCGTGGTGAGGAAGATGGTGGTGCCGGCGGCGACCAGGTCCCGCACGATCTGCCACATGTCGCGGCGGCTGCGCGGGTCCAGGCCGGTCGTCGGCTCGTCCAGGAAGATCACCCGCGGGCTGCCGACCAGGGTCATCGCCAGGTCGAGCCGCCGCCGCATGCCGCCGGAGTACGTCGAGGCCGGCTTCGCCGCCGCGTCCGTCAGGTCGAACCGCGCGAGCAGCCCCGCGACCCTCGCCCGGCCGTCGGCGCGGGACAGGTGGTGCAGGTCCGCCATCAGCCGCAGGTTCTCCTCGCCGGTGAGCAGGTTGTCCACCGCGGAGAACTGGCCGGTGACCCCGATCGCGGCGCGGACCGCGTCCGGCTCGCGGGCGACGTCGTGCCCGGCGACGCGGACGTCGCCGGCGTCGGCGCGCAGCAGCGTCGACAGGATCTTCACCGTGGTGGTCTTGCCGGCGCCGTTCGCGCCCAGCAGCGAGAAGACCGTCCCGCTCGGCACCTGCAGGTCCAGGCCGTCGAGGACGACCTGGCCGCCGAAGGACCTGCGCAGGCCGGTCACGGCGATCGTCATTTCGTGTCCTTCTCTGCGCGCTGGTGGGCGGCGCGGCGGATGGTGACGTCGCCGTACGAGGTCCGGGCGCGCACCTCGGCGGTCTCGTCGGACCCGCCGGGGCTGCCGGCGTTGTCCAGCTGGTTGCGCACGTGCCCGAACCCGGTGTGCACCTCCAGCCAGGCGGCGGTGCCGGCGGCGATGCCGACGTCCAGGTCGCCGTTCGCGGTGGCGAGGACGACGGAACCCCGCACGATCTCGCCGACGCGGATCTCGCCGTTGGAGGACTTCGCGTCGATCCCGGCGCCGGCGCGCCCGATGGCGATCTCCCCGTTGGCGTTGCGGATCCGTACGTCACCGTCCGCCGCGTCGAGAGCGGTGTCGCCGTTGGAGTTCTTGACCACGACGGTGCCCTGGACCTCGCCCAGCCGGACCTTGCCGGTGCCGGTGGAGACCTCGGCGTTGCCGGCGGTGACGCCCTCGACGGTGACGTGCCCGGCGCCCGTGTCCACGCGCAGCGACCCGGTCCCGTCCAGGGCGACGTTGCCGGCGGCGGTCTTGATCCTGCAGTCGCCGAGCCGGCCGGTGCCGCGGACGCCGCCCAGCTGCTGGTCGGTGGTCAGGTGCGAGCCGCTGGGCAGCTCGATGGTCACGTCGACCGACCTGGTCCTGCGGGAGAAGTCGAACAGCCGCGCCCGCGGGCCGGTCACCCGCAGGACGCCGCCGGTGTAGTCGACGCGGACCTGCTTCGCGGCCTGCACGTCGGACTCGTCGGTCTCCTCGCTGGGCCGGACCTCGACGACGGTGTCGGTCCGGTCGCCCGCGGTGATCCAGACGTCGCCGACGCCGAGCTCTACATTGACGGTGATCGATTCATGAGTGTCGAAAACTGGCATGGTGGTCCCCGCATCCTGAGTGGGTGGCTGTGCTGGGTGGGCCTTTCGGGCGCTTACCGCACCCAGCCGGTGAAGGCCTGCTTGCCGCGTTTCGCGTTCATGGCGGCGCTGGGGTCATGGGTGTCACGCTGCAGTGCGGCGGCCGCGGCGCGGCTGAGCCAGGCGTTGACCGAGCGGCCCTCCTTGGCGGCGGCCTCCTCGATCGCCGCCTTGAGCTGCTCGGGCAGGCGGACGTTGATCCGCGCGGCCGGGCCGTCCTCCGGGAACTGGTCGGCCTGGCTCTCGGTCGTCCGCACCGGTTCGGCCGCGGCCGGCTGCTCACCCTGGGGCACGGTCACGACGAAGTTCGGGTCGCGGCCGCGCAGGCGCAGCTCGACCGAACCCGGGGCCAGGTCCCGGGTGATCTCGTCGGCGGCGGCGGACAGCGCTTCGAGGAGCGTCATCCGGATCGCCGACTCCAGGGATCCGGTCAGGCGCTCGACCAGCGCACGCGACTCTTCACCGCCCGCTTCGGCGAGGGTGGCGAACTCCCGCCCGAGGTTGCTCACGTACGAGGTCAAGTCCATGGCACCATCATGGCACGCGCATGGCACCTTGTGAAGCCGCCATGGCACATTGATGTGCCAAAGTGGCACGCGCTGGCTCGGGCCGGTGGATGGGGTTGCGTTCCGTGACGAAGGCCGGACGGATACGCCAGGACGAGCTGGGACGCGGAGACCGCCCGCGACTCCGGCACGCCCGGCGCGGGGGGAGGTCCACCGCCTCGATCCGCTGGTTCCGTGCTGCCGGTCCCTGCTGCTGGCCACGTGCCGTTGGCCACGTGCTGTTGGTTCCGTGCCGCTGGCTACGTGAGCAGGGCGGCTTCGGTCAGTACCAGCGCCATCGCGGACTCGGCGGCGCCGATCGCGGGACCGTGGGAGCCGAGGGCGGCGGGGACGACCGGGGGCAGGGCGTCGCGGCGCCAGGCCATCGCGCCGGCGGTGACGCCCGCGTGCAGGGCCGGTCCGGCCACGTCGAGAAGGTCCACGCCCAGGCCGCCGAGGGTGACGACGGCCGGGTCGACGGCGTTGAGCAGCGCGCCGATGCCGCGGCCCAGCGCCGCCGCCACCGTCCGGCAGGCCGCGCCCGCATCGGGGTCACCGTCGCGGGCGGCGGCGATGGTCCGCTCCGCGAACGCCCGCGGGTCCGCCGGGGCGCGCCGGCCCAGGTGCCGGGCCATGGCGCGGCCGTCGACGTCGAGGTCCCAGCAGCCGTGCGCGCCGCACGGGCAGCGCCGCGCCGGGTCGCCGAACGGCAGGTGCCCGAACTCGCCACCCGCGCCCGCCGTGCCCAGCACCGGCCGGCCGTCGACGATGAGCACGCCACCGACACCGACCTCGACCGTCAGGTGCAGCGCGACATCGATGCCGCTCGCGGCGCCGCGCAACGCCTCGGCGACCCCGGCCAGGGACGCGTCGTTGCCGACCGTGAGGGGAAGCTCCGTCAGGACACTGAGGTCGACGCCCCGCCAGCGCAGGTTCGTCGCCTCGACCAGTGTGCGACCGTGGACGGTGCCGGGTATCGCGACGCCGACCGCCCGCAGCCGGGGTCCGGTGATCCGGGCGAGCGCGTCACGTACCAGCGGAATGACGGCATCGGCGGGCTGACCCAGGTGCCGGTGGGCGGGCGCTTCGGTGAGCACGCCACCGATGGCCGCGGTCGTCACCGTCCACGTCGCATGGCTGATGTCGACGACGGCGACGAGCGGCCCGTCCGGGTGGGGGACCAGCGTCGCCGTCGGCCGGCCACGCCCTCCGGTCTGCGGCGCGGGCGCCTCCGCGAGCAGGCGCGCCGCCCGCAACCGGCCCATGATCCCGGCCGCCGACCCGCTGCTGAGCCCCAGCCGCGCCGCCGCCTCCGCCCGCGTGATCCCCGGCGTCCGGTGCGCACACCGCAGCATCGCCAGCGCCCCCTGCGCCCGCAACGTCTCCGCGCGATGGTCCATCAGTGCAGATCCTGCCTGTCGTACAATATGCTCGCGGGACGAGTTTAAAGGAGGCGCCATGTCGGTGCTCGGTGTGCTGGCCGGAATCCTGACCACGGGATGCTGGCTGCCACAGCTCGCCCGGTCCTGGAGGACCAGATCGGTCGGCGACATCTCGTGGGTGTACCTGTTGGCCCTCGCGTCGGGTGTCGCGCTCTGGGTGGTGTACGGCGCGACCCAGGGCGACCTGCCCATCGTGCTCACCAACGCGGCGACCGGGGCGGCACTGGTCACCCTCACCGTGATGAAGGCCCGCTACCGCCTGGCGGCTCCCGTTTCCGGCCCCGGCAGCCCCGCATGACCCCGCCGCCCGACCTGCCCCGCAGCGGGGCGGCGGGTGTGCCGCCCGGCCGTTCCCGGCTCGGGGGAGCGGCTTCTCCCATCTTGGAGGCATTTCGTGATTCCGGTGAAGGCCGTGCTGCTGGACATGGACGGCACGCTCGTCGACTCCGACGCCGCCGTCGAGCGCGCCTGGCACCACTGGGCTCTTGAGCACGCGGTCCCGATCCCGGTCCTCGCCCCGATCCTGCACGGCAACCCGGCCGCGACCACGATCCGCGCCGTCCGCCCCGACCTCGACGACGCCGCCGTTGCGGTGGCCGCCCAGCGGAACCTCGACCTGCAGTACGACGACCTCTCCGACGTCGTCGCCACGCCTGGCGCGGCCCGGCTGCTGCGGACCCTGGACGAGCTCGCCCTGCCGTGGGCGGTGGTGACCAGCGCGGACCGCCGGCTCGCCACGGTCCGGCTGCACGCGGCGGGCCTTGCGGCCACCCGCCTCGTCACCATCGAGGACACCCCGCGCGGCAAACCCGACCCCGCCCCGTACCTGGCCGGCGCCTCCCTGCTCGGCGTCGACCCGAAGGACTGCCTGGTGGTCGAGGACTCCCAACCGGGCATCGACGCCGGCCACGCCGCCGGGATGCGCGTGGCAGCACTGCGCGGCCTCTCCGCCGACCTGGAGATCCGCGACCTCGCCGACCTCGCCGACCGCTTCACCCACTGACCCCCGGGGTCCGCGCCTGTCTGCTGCCGACTGCGCCGCCCCGTGCCGCCCGTCCGCTCGGGCCGCCCATCCGCTCGCGCGGTCGTGTCCACGTTGGTGGCGTGCGAATGGCGCCGTCCCCACCCTCACACCGCGCCCCGGATTCGTCATGCGGTCGAACTAGCCGAAGATCACCGCCCGAACCGTGGTACCCCCCGGTCCAGCCATCGACAGCGGCCTTTTTCCCCTGATCCGGAAGGGTTTGTGTCGTCATAGAGCCTGTTGCGTTTTGGCGGAAAACTGTCTCGTCGACGGTCGTCGCGACCCTCGACGGCTACCGATCGGCCGCGACCGGCTCGCACAGCCGTGTTTTTCTCAGCACGGAACGTGAGACGGCCATTTCGCAACAGGCTCCATAGCGGCACAAACTCTTCCGGATCATCCAGAACCCCGCTGAGGACGCGCATCCGCCTGCGCTGCCCGCGCCCGCGGATGACCGGCGTCGCTCAGCGCTCGCTGCGAGGCTGTCAGGCGGCCCTGCGGCGGCAGGTGCAACGGGGGCCGCTGCTGCACCGCCGCCGGCTCCTGGCGTGCCGCTGACGCCGGGCGGCCCAGTCCGGCGTCAGCGGTTCACCGCCCGGCTGCCGCTCCTCCACAGCAGCTCGGTTGCCCCGTCCCGTTCCTCCGGCCGCGACCTGCCCGCAGCTCGGCCCCGCACACCGGCCCGGTCCGGACCGGAGCCTGCTCAGGCCCGCATCTGCTCGCTCAGGACCTCCTGACTGCTGCCATCTACACCTGCTCGTGCACCGGGCCGCTGCGCAGGGTGCGCAAGGTCGGCACCGCGCTTGCCGTGACCGCGAGCAGCAGGCACAGTCCGACGACCCCGCCGACCACGGACCACGGCACCACCAGGCCGACCGGGGCGCCGACCTGCTCGGCCAGCCCGGCCCTGATGCTCAGCAGCGCGAAGAACGCGACGCCACCCCCGAGGACCGCGCCGATCAGCACCACGAGCGCCGACTCGGCCGTGACGAGCCGCAGCACCTGCCGGCGCGTCGCTCCCGCCAGCCGCACCGCCCGCAGGTCCGCCGCCCGGCCGGAGGCCGCCATGAGCAGGGTGTTGGCGACGGCGATCGCACCGTACCCGGCAGACACGGCGATCAGCAGCACCGTGAACATCCACACCAGCCGGTCCTCGGCGCTGTCCTGCTCGGCCGCCCACGTGCCCACGTCGACGAGCCGCGCCCCGGACCCCGACGGCACCTCGACCCGGTCCCGGACGAACACCGCCGACGTCAGCGCCGACGGGTCGTGCGCCCGCACGGCGGCTCGCGGCAGGATCATGTCGCCGGGAATCGAGTCGTCGGAGATCACGGCAACGACCCGCAGCGACACCACCGTCCCGTCGGCGAACATCACCGGGTACACCGCCGGAACCCCATCCCGAGCACCGCCCTTCGCCGGGCCGGACACGGTCGCCGCCGTGGAACCCGGTCCGGCCACGGCACCCGGCGGCGACGGGGAGCCCGCCACGGCCGCACCGGCGGTGCCCGGCGGAGACGCTGATCCGGTCGCGGCCGCACCGCCCGACGCACCGGCAGAACTCGGGCCGGTCGCCGGGCCTGGACCGGGCGCGGAGCTTGAACCGGGCGTCGGGCCTGGACCGGGTGCGGAGCTTGGCCCGAGCGTTGAGCCTGGGCCGAGCGCGGGGCTTGGCCCGGGCGTTGAGCCTGGACCGGGCGTTGAGCCGGGCCCGGACGCCGCGGCCGCCGCAGAGACGGTGAGTGCGACCGTGTCATCCCCGCGCAGGTCGGTGAGCGTGCCGCTGAGCACCTCGAGGCGCCGGTTGACCGCGGCGAACGCGGCCGGATCCACCCCGAACGCGGTCCGTGTCGCCCGCGGCCCGGCCGGATCCGACCCGGACGGGACGAACACCGTCGCCGGCAGCACCGCCGCGCCCGGCACCGCCGCCGCCGCGGCGTCCGACAGACCCGGGGCCCGGTCCGGCGCGACGACCCAGCCCGCGTCCACCCGGGCGGACCGTCCCGCCGCGTACGCGCCGGTCGACGTGCGGACCATGCCGGACACCAGCACCGCGAACGCGACCGTCAGCAGCACCGGCGCGGCCGTGGACGCCGTGCGGCGGGCCGCGGTCAGCGCGCTGCCCCGGACCAGCATGCCGATCGCGCCACCCCGCGACGGCAGTGGCGAGCGCAGCAGCCGGACCACCGGGCCGACCACCGCCGGCGCCAGGACGGCCACGCCGCTGACGAGGGCCATCATGCTGTACAGCGCGAAGGTCGCCGAATGCTGCGCATCACCGGACGTGGCGGTGCCCACGGCGAGCGCAGCGCCCACGGCGAACAGCCCGAGGCCGGTGACCCAGCGGGCAGGACCCATCGGCCGCGGCTCGACCGCCGCCTCCCGCAACGCCTCGACCGGGCGCACCCGGGCCGCGCGCCGCGCCGCCGACCAGGCGCCGATCAGCGCCACGACCGGACCGGCGGTGAGCGCCACGACGACCGGCCAGAGCACGAACCGCACCCTGAACGTCGCCGGCTCGAACCCCGACCCGACCAGCGCCCAGCCCAGCGGTGTCGCGCACGCGGCCCCGGCGAGCAGCCCGACGACGGATCCCGCGGCGCCGACAGCGAGGGCCTCGCCCTGCACCATCCGCCGGATCTGGCGGGGCGTGGCACCGACGGCGCGCAGCAGCCCGAACTCCCGTCGCCGCTGCGCCACCGCGAACGCGAACGTCGACGCGACCACGAACACCGTGACGAACCCGGACAGCGCCGCGACCGCGGTCAGCACCTGCGTCCCGATCCACCGCATGCGGGCGTCGTCGCGCGGCTCCAGGGCGCCCCGATCGTCGCCGGTCAGGACCAGGGCGCCGGTGCCGGCGACCGCTTTCGCCGCGTCCGCGACCGCCGCGGGGTCGGCGCCGGGCCGCAGCACGAGTCCGATGGTGTCGACGCCGGGGGCGAGCGCCGCCGCGACCTCATCGGTGACGTGGAAGCCGGGCGCGTCGACGGTGCCGCTCACCGTGTACGGCGCGGGCCCCGACGCCGTCAGCAACGTCACGGTGTCGCCGGGCGACAGGCCCAGCCCACGGTCGACGACGACCTGCCCGGCCGCGCCCGGCGCCGCACCCGCCGTCAGGCGGAGCCCGCCGAGCTGCGCGCTGGACCAGCCGTGCCCCTCGCGGGCGTCCTGCCGCCCACCGTCCGCCGAGGAGGGGCGGCCGTCGACGATCGCCTGGACGTAGAACGTGCGGTCGGGGACGGCGGCGGCGACGCCGGGGATCGCGGCGAGCCGCCTGGCGACGGCTGCGGCCGTGTCCGACGACCACGGCACCGGCGGCGGGAACGCGTCCGCCGGCGCCGCCGCCGGTCTGGTGCGGACGACCACGGCGGCATCCGCCAGGCGCTCGGGGACCTGGGGGCGGCCCGACGCATACAACAGCGTGGCCGCCGACAGCAGCGCGATCCCGACCGCGACGGCCACGAACGCGCCGCCGAACCGCCGCACGGTCCGCATGACCGCGCCGCGCCGCCCCGCGCCGCGCCGCCCCGCGCCGCCGCCGCCCGCGGTCAGCATGACGGCCCAGCGACAACGGCCTCGACGGCGGCGGTCCGGGCGGCGACGGCCTCGGCCGTGATCGCCTCACGGAGCTCGTCGACGACCCGCCCGTCGGCGAGGATCACCACCCGGTCCGCCCGCGCGGCGGCGACCGGGTCGTGCGTCACCATCACCACCGTCTGTCCGTGCTCGTCGACGAGGGCTCGCAGCAGCGTCAGCACCTGCCGGGACGTGGCACTGTCGAGGGCGCCGGTCGGCTCGTCGGCGAACACGACCGCGGGCCGGCTGATCAGCGCCCGGGCGAGCGCGACCCGCTGCTGCTCGCCACCGGACAGCTCGCTCGGCCGGTGCGCGGCGCGGCCCGCCAGCCCGACGGCGGTCAGCGCCGCCGCCACGTCACCGTCGGCCGGACGCCGCCCCGCGAGCCGCTGCGGCAACGCCACGTTCTGCGCCGCGGTCAGCGTCGACACCAGATTGAACGCCTGGAACACGAAACCGATGCGGTCGCGGCGCAGGCGGGTCAGCGCGTCCTCGTCGAGGTCGTCGAGGCGGGTCCCGTCGACCGTGACCGTGCCGGACGCCGGCCGGTCCAGGCCCGCCGCGCAGTGCAGGAGTGTCGACTTGCCCGACCCCGACGGCCCCATCACCGCCGTGAACGTCCCCCGGTCGAACCCCACCGTCACGCCCGCGAGGGCCGTCACCTGTCGTGTGCCGGAGCCATACACGGCCCGCACATCGTCGAGAAGCACCGTCGGTGTCGTCATGCCCCAGACACTGCCGCTTGCGCGGGTGCGGCCGCGTCAGACTCAGGTCGTTCGATCGGGTCCTGCTTGAGTAGGACCTCCAGCGCCGAATCGCCGATTCGTCATACTCAAGGAGGACCCCCCGGGGCCGACCTGGGGAGGACGCGCCCCGCCCCCACCTGCCGCTACCGTCGACGACGTGAGCGAACTGCTGCTGACCCGCCGGCTCCGGCCCGTCGACCTGTATGTGGTCGACGCGCTCCTCGCCGTCGTGGTCGGCGCGGCCCTGTGCGCCTATGCGGCACTGGAGTCGCCCGAGAGCGGCGGTCTCGTCGAGCCGGTGTGGGTGTCGGTGCTGACGGGTCTCGCGATCGGGCTGCCGCTCGCCGTCCGTCGCCGCTTCCCTGTGGCGGTCACGGTCACGGTCAGCCTCACCACCACGATCGCCCTCGCGACGGGCGTCATTCCGAACTTCGCGGCCGCGGCCCCGTCCGCCTCGCTCGCGCTCGCCTTCTACACCCTCGCCGTCGCGACCCCGCCACGCTGGTCGCTGCCCGTCGCCGCAAGCTGCCTCACGGCTGTCGTCGCCGCGCTCGCCGCGACCGGCGGCAACCTCTGGTCCGGTGCCTTCGCCGTGGTGTACGGGGCGGTCATGACCATGCCGGGCTGGCTCATCGGCTGGACGTTGCGGGAGCGGCGGGCCCACGCCGCACGGCAGAGCGAGCAGGTGACCCGGCAGGCGGTCGCCGAGGAGCGGCTGCGGATCGCGCGGGAGCTGCACGACATCGTCGCCCACACGATGAGCCTCATCGTGGTCAAGGCCGCCGTCGGCAACCACGTCGCCGAGGCCAGCCCGCAGGAGGCCCGCGACGCCCTGCGGGTGATCGAGGCGACCGGGCGGGGCGCCCTGCTGGAGATGCGGCGGGCCCTGGGCATGCTGCGCGACGACGCGCCATATGCGCCGGTGCCGGGCCTCGCCGAGCTGCCCGCGCTGGCCGGGCAGGCGTCGTTCGGCGACGTCGACGCGCGCCTGGAGGTCACCGGGACGGCGCCGCAGGAGGAGGTCCCTGAGTCGGTGGGGCTCGCGGTGTACCGCATCGTGCAGGAATCCCTGACGAACGTGGTGAAGCACGCCGCGCCAGCGACCTGCCGCGTCGAGGTCACGATCGGCCCGGCCGAGGTCCGCGTCGAGGTCACCGACGACGGCCGCCGCCCGATCCGCGCACAGGGCACCGGCCATGGCCTCATCGGCATGCGCGAGCGGGTCGGTGCCCACGGCGGCGCCTTCACCGCGGCAGCGTGCCCCGGCGGTGGGTTCGCGGTGACGGCCACGCTGCCGTACACCCCGGTCGAGGTGCCCGCATGACCCGGGCGCGGACTGCCGCTGTGAGCAGACTCCGCTGTTCCGGGGTTGATCATGTACGGAGACAGCGCGGTGGACCGGGCGGGGCCAGCGCGGTGGACGGGTGCGGGGCACTGGGGCACAGCGGATATGGGATGGCGGCGTGACGCGGGTGCTGGGTGTGGCTTCGAGCCGGGTGCGTGGTGGCGGCGTAGGTCGGGCACAGGGTGGCGGCGTGGGCAGCGGTGGGGCGGCAGGCGGGGCGGCGGAGCTGACGCGGCGGGGGCCGGCGGGGGTGGTGGTGTGATCAGGGTGCTGATCGCCGACGACCAGGCGTTGTTGCGTGGGAGTTTCCGGGTGCTGGTGGACCTGAGCGAGGACTGCACGACGGTCGGCGAGGCCGGCAACGGGGTGGAGGCGGTTGCGCTCGTGGAGCGGTACCGGCCCGATGTGGTGCTGATGGACGTGCGGATGCCGTTGATGGACGGGATCGAGGCGACCCGGCGGATCTGTGCCGACCCGGCGACGACGGCGACGCGGGTGCTGATCCTGACCACGTTCGACCTGGACGAGTACGTCTACGGGGCGTTGCGGGCGGGGGCGAGCGGGTTCCTGCTCAAGGACACGCCGCCGGGGGAGCTGCTGGCGGCGATCCGGGTCGTCGCGGCGGGGGAGGGGCTGCTGGCGCCGTCGGTGACGCGGCGGCTGATCGGGGAGTTCGCGCGGCGGCCCGCCGAGGTGGCGCCGGCGCACCGGCGGCTCGACGGGATCACGGGGCGGGAGCGGGAGGTGCTGACGCTGATCGCGCGCGGTCTGTCCAATGTGGAGATCGCGGCCAGGCTCAACCTGAGCCTGGCGACCGTGAAGACCCACGTCAGCCGGCTGCTGGCGAAGCTGGAGGTGCGGGACAGGGCGCAGCTGGTCATCGTCGCGTACGAGACAGGCCTCGTCACGGTCGCGCACTGAGCAGCCGCGTCAGTGCGCCGCGGAGAGCGGCAGCGCGCGGCTGGAGGTCGGGGGACGGCTGCGCACGGCACGGCTGGGCACGGCACGGCTGGGCACGGCACGGCTGGGCACGGACCGGCACCGGCCGGGTTGCGGCGGCCGGGTCGCGGCGATGCCGGCGGCCGGTAGGCCGTTCGGTGGGGTGGACGCGTCCGGGTTCGGTTGCAGGAGGTCGTGGTGGAGCCGCCTGGGCGCGGCGCGGCTGCGAGGTCAGGGGACGGCGGTGAAGAACTCGTAGGCGATGCCGTCCGGGTCGAGGATGTAGACGCCGCGACCGCCGCCGAGGTGGTTGATCCGGTGGTCGATGAGGCGGGGTGCCGAACCCCACTCGAGACCGGTCCGTGAGGCGTAGGCGAGCGCCCCGTCGAACACGGCGTCGTCGACGAGGAACGCGTAGTGGCCCGGTCGGGCCCCGGACCGGTCGTCGAAGTCGAGGGTGAGGTCGGCGTTCACCCGTACCGGCGCGAAGGGACCGGCAGGAGCGGCCACCGAGACGCCGAGGAGGCCGGCGAGCAGCGACGCGGCGCGGTTGCGGTCGGCGACCGGGACGATGGTGTGGTTGAGGACGATGGTCATGACGCTCCCTGGGATTCGGCGAGGCGGACGAGGTAGGCGGCGAAGCGGCGGGCGTCGGCGGCGGGCCAGTCGGCGACCATGCGCGCGAACGTCTGCGCCTGCCACGCGCGCGCGGCCGCGAGCAGGTCCTCGCCGGCCGGGGTGAGGTCGAGCGAGGTGCGCCGCGCGTCCTGTGCCGACACGGTCTTCGTGACGAGCCCGGCGGTGACGCTCGCGGCCACCATCCGGCTGGCGTTGGAGCGGTCCAGCCCGAGCTCGACCGCGACGGCGCCGATCTGCGCGGGCCGCCCGGCGGCGGCGACGGCCTCCAGGACGAGGACGTGCGCGACGTCGCTGCCCTCGTCCTGGCTGATCCCGGCCGCCCACCGCCGCGACCAGAACCGGACCAGCCGGAACAACGCCGGCCCGCCGCCGTCCACATTATCCGTGCGCATCGCACAGATATTACGTGCGATACGCACAGATCCGCAACCGTGCGTGCGGAGCACCGGGCAGACGGGGGGCCGCCTGGGAATCGGCCGCAGGTTCGATGACGTTTTCCGGTCCGCGGTGCGATGATGACCATGCGAATCGGACTCACGGGGCAGCGTGGGAGGCGGCGTGCTGGTCAGGGACGTCATGGCGGCCTATCCGGCCTATGTAAGGCTCGGCGCGACCATCCGGCGGGCGGCCGAGGTGGTCAGCGTGTCCGAGGTCGGGCATCTCATGGTCCTCGACCACGACGGGAAGTTCGTCGGGTCGGTGTCCGAGGAGGACCTGGTCCGGGCCATGCTGCCCGGGTTCGACGACGTGACCGAGGCCGGCGGCACGCTCGCCGACGCGTTCCGGCTGTTTCTCGAGCGGGGCCGCGCCCTCGCCGACCGGGTCATCGACCCCCTGGTCGTGCGCGACACGGCGACCGTGCGGCCGACCGACGAGCTCGCCCGCGCCGCGATCGTCATGCTCGACCGGGGGATCCGGCGGCTGCCCGTCGTCGATGACGGTGCCCTTGTCGGCACGGTGTCGCGGGCCGATCTGTGTCGCGCGGTGATCTACCATTCCTGACCTGCGGCTGATCATCACGGACCGGCACACCCGGCAGACCGGCGAGCGGATGTGCGCGCTGCCGGCCACCCTCGGCCGGGACGGCGCCACCGCCGCGGTCGTGCTGGAGGACCGCGACATCTCCCGCCGGCACGCCCGGCTGGAGCTGGCCGGCGACGACCTCCTGCTGACGGATCTGGGCAGCACCAACGGCACGTTCGTCAACGACGAACGCGTCACCCGCAGGGTCCTGGTCACCGGCGACCGGCTGCGGATCGGGCGGTTCGAGCTCGTGTGGGCGTTCATCGACCCCGACGCGACCGCGCTGATCGACCCCGGCGAGCTGACCGCGCTGCGGCCCGTGGCCGCGCCCGGTGTCGCCGCGCGGCGGGTCGTGCAGGCCGCCGAGCTGCACAACCGGCGGGTCGGGCACGAGCTCGACGGGTTCCTGTCGCTCGCCCACGGGTTCCTGCCCGCCGAGCCGCCGCTGCTGGCGTTCCCCGGGTCGCACCGGGCCTGGGACGACATGACCGCGCAGCTGCCGGAGCTGTTCCGGCGGCTGTCGCTGCGCCGCGCCTTCGACGCCATGCCCGTGCTCGACGCGCGGCCGGAGGCACTGCCCGACCGGCACCTGCTGCGCGCGTCCACCCTGCTCGGCGTCTTCGCGCACGCGTACCAGTACATGGCGATCGACCCTCCGGCCGCGCTCCCGGAGTCGCTGCTGCGGCCGTGGACGACCGTGTCGCGGCGGCTCGGCAAGCAGCTGCCCGCCGTGTCGTACATCGACCTCTTCTTCTACAACTGGCGGCTGCGCGACCCGGCGGGCCCACGGGCCCTTCCCAACATGGAGCTGCTCGTCCCGACCTGGGACAACGCCGCGGAGCGGGTCTTCTACCTGGTCACGACCGAGTTCGCGATGGGGCTCACGCCCGTGCTCGGCGCCATGCTCGACGCGCAGGAGGCCGTGGTCGCCGACGACCCGGTGGGCCTGGAGCGGGCGCTGCTCACCATCCTGGACCGGTTGCAGCACGTCACACAGGCCGTCTACCCGCAGATCGACCCGAATCCGCGCGCCCGTCATCCGCTGGACCAGGTGCTGTGGGCGAAGACGGTCGGCACCGCCGGCGTGCCGATCTTCGACGGCGCGCCGAGCCCGAGCGGCACCGCCCAGCCGCAGATCCACGCCCTCGACGCGTTCCTCGAGCGTCGCGAGTACGGCTCGCTCGTCGGGCAGCAGAGCACCTACCTCGCCGGCTTCTTCCCGCGGCACTGGCAGGAGCTCGTCGCCGCGCTGCGGGAGGTGTCGGTGCGGCAGTACGTCGAGGACACCCGCAACAGCACCCTGCGCGGTGTCTACAACGCGATGCTCGACGCCTACGTCGGCGACCGCGGCTGGATGGGGCTGCACCGCATCAAGGCGTACGGCTTCCTCGAGGTCGCCTTCAAGGTCGGCCGGCAGGTGACGACCGGCGCCCGCTTCACCGGCCTGTTCAAGGACCGCACCTGGGACAAGGTCGACCACGAGCTCGCCACGGTCCGCGACGAGCGCCGTCCCCCCGTCGGTCCGCCGGTCGTCTTCGGCACGACCCGGCGCGGCCGGACCGTGAGCGGGGAGGGCGGCGCCTGGACCTGCTACGTCGAGCTCGACGTGACCGGGCTGGGCGTGCACCACCTGCCCGGCGACCGGGTCGGGGTGCTCGCCGAACACGAGGACGAGCTCGTGCGCCGCACGACCGCCGCGTTGCAGGCGACCGGCGACGAGCTGGTGCCGCTGACGCCGCAGTGGCAGACGTCGGTCTCCTGCCGGGAGGGGTACGGCGACGTCGACGTGCTGCCCCTGCGGACCCTGCTGCGCTTCGCGAAGCTGCGCCCCATCGGCCGGGACGTCGCCAAACGCCTGGCCCGGCTGAGCGCGGTGGGGTCCTGGCAGCGCGTCGTCGACGCCCGCATGGAGGACCAGTGGGAGCTGTGGGACGTGCTCAACCTGCTGCACGCCGGTGGGTACGACGTCACCCGGCTCTGGAAGGCCGACCCGGACGCCGACGACGCGTTCTGCGCGGTGATCCCGCCGGAGCCGTTCCGGCTGTACTCGATCGCGTCCGCGCCGCCGCCCGGCCGCCCCGCGACGGCACTGCGGCTGGTGGTCGCCGGTCTGGACTACACGTCGGCGCGCACGCCGTGGTCGTACCCACGGCCCCGGCGCGGCGCCGCCTCGCACTTCCTGCGCCGGGCCGCCGCCGAGGGCCGCCAGCGTCTCGCCCTGCGGATCGTGCCGACGCCACGGTTCCGGCTGCCGTCGGACCCGGCGCGCCCGATCCTCATGTTCGCCGCCGGCTCCGGCATCGCCCCGTTCCTGTCCTTCGTCTCGGCCCGCACCGGTCCCGGCGAGAACCGGCTGTACTGGGGTGTCCGCTCGCCGGCGGAGTTCGTGGAGCACCCCGACCTCGACGCGGCCGCCGCCGAGGGCCGCCTGCGGCTGTCGGTCGCCTTCTCCCGCGCCGACCACGCGGTCTCCTTCGACGGCCGCCGGCACACCGTCCACGACGGGCAGCGCCGGCACGTCGACGACGTCGTGCGGGCCGAGGCCGACGCCCTGTGGGACCTACTGCGCCCGGTCGACGAGGGCGGCCGCGGCGCGCACGTGTACGTCTGCGGCAGCGCCCCCTTCGCCGTCGCGGTGATCCGGGCGCTGACCGACATCGTGCCCGGCGGGGCCGCCGCGGGCCGCGAGTTCCTGCGCCGGCTCGTCGCCGAGGGCCGGCTCGGCGAGGACGTGTTCACCACGTACCTCGGCCACGCCCAGCAGGGCCCGCGCTTCGAGGTGTCGGACCTGGCGGTGCACAACACGCCGGAGGCGGGCCACTGGATGGCGATCGGCGGCGCGGTCCTCGACGTCACCGAGTTCCTCCACCTGCACGTCGGCGGGCCGCACATCGTACGGAACCACACGGGCCTCGACGCGACGGTGGCCTACCGCACGGTCCTGCACCACGCGCACGCCGAGATCGACGCGCAACTCGCGATGTACCAGATCGGGCACCTGCGCCGCCTGCGTTTCGGCGCCCGCTGGGGCGTCGTGCTCACCGAGGACGGCCTGCGGAGCCTGCCGCTGGAGGAGCTGTTCAAGACCTGGGTGCGGTTCGTGTACCTGGTGTGCGGCATGGAGAACGCCCTGGCCGCCGACCACGGCTTCACGTCGGCGGTCGCGACCCACGGCGAGAACCCGGCCGAGCTGACGCCGTTCAAAGCGCAGTACGTCGTCGAGGCCCACCGCCGTTTCCTGGTCAGCTACCTGGACGGCCTGCTGCACGACGACCTGCGCCGGCTGTGGCTGCGCACCGCCGGCTTCTGCGACCCGCACACCGACCTGCGCTCCTTCGACGCCGGGCTGGCCACCCTGTCGTCCACTGTGGACGCTCGGCTGGTCCGGCACAGCGTACCGGCGGTGAAGGCGCTGCTGCTGTCCGGCGACGAACCGGGGCGCGTCGCCGCCCTCTGCCGCGCCTACGTCCACGCCGACGCCCAGCTGCTGCGCGACCTGAAGCACGCCGTCCTGGAGGGCGTGCGCGCCTTCGAGGCCCACGAGGCCGAGGTCGTCGAGCGTTCGGCCGACGTCCTGCTGTACGCCGCCCACCGGCCGCTCACGGTCGTCGCCGCCTACTACCAACGCCTCGCCGAGCTGACCCGGGGCCACGGCATCACGTCCGTGGACGTCGCGGACCAGCCGATCCCGGACGACAAGGGGCTTCCCGGCCACGGCGGCCCGCTGGACCTGCCGGCCTGAGGAAAAATACGCGGCGGGCCGGGCCGCGGGTGGGTAGCTTGCCGTGGTGGGCAGGATTCTCTCGGTCAACCTGGCGGTGCCGGAGCCGAACCCGGCGAAGGGCGGCCTCACCGGCATCAACAAACGGCCGGTCGACCACCTGGTGGCCGTGCGGGCGCCGGGCCCGAAGACGACCGGGCTGCACACCGGCCTCGTCGGCGACCAGATCTACGACATCGTCAACCACGGCGGCGACGACCAGGCCGTGTACGCGTACGCGCGGGAGGACTACGACTGGTGGCAGGCGCGGCTGAGCCGCCGGCTGCCCAACGGTCTCTTCGGGGAGAACCTGACGACCGAGGACCTGGACGTCAACGGCGCGGTCATCGGCGAACACTGGCGCATCGGCCCGCGGCTGGTGCTGCAGCCGACGTTCGGCCGGATCCCGTGCTCCACGTTCCAGCACAAGATGGGCGAGCCGCGCTGGCTGAAGACGTTCACCAGGTCGATGCGTCCCGGCGCCTACCTGCGCGTGGTCGAGGAGGGCGAGGTGTGGGCCGGCGACCCGGTCACGGTGCAGGATCGTCCGGCGCACGGGGTGACGATCGCGCAGGCGTTCCGGGCGTACATGACGGAGCCTTCGCTGCTGCCGGAGCTGATCGGGATCGACGGGCTGCCCGACGACCTGCGCGTGACCCTCGAGGAGCGACTGCCCCGGCGCCGGTAGACGGGCCGGGAAATGTCGTACCCGGGCGGTAGCGTCCCGGGCATGGCACTTTCAGCGGTGGACAAGCCGGTGGCGTGGGAGGACGGCGAGCTGGAGCGCCGCCCGGCCCGGGACATCCGCCGCACCCCTGTGGGCCACTGCGACCCGGTCACCCTGTCGGAGGCACTGGTCGAGCTGAGCGGAAAGGGCACCTGAATGCGTCCGTCGTGGATCGATCTGCCGGCGGCGGTGCGGGTGGCCGTCGAGGAGCTCGTCGGCGGGCCGGTCGTCCGTGCGGACGGTTGCCCCGACGGGTTCTCGCCAGGGTTCGCGTCGCGGCTCACGCGCGCCGACGGGGCCCGGCGGTTCGTCAAAGCGATCGACGCCGACGCCTGGCCGCACGAGGTCGGCGCGTATCGGATCGAGGCGAGGGTCGCCGCCGCCCTGCCGCGATCGGTGCCCGCTCCTCGGCTGCTCGGCGTGCACGACGACGGCCACTAGTGCATCCTCGCCTTCGAGGACGTCGACGGTGTGCCGCCGGGGCGGCCCTGGACGCCCGGTGACATCCTCCGCGTCGTCGAGGCCGCCAGTGCCCTCGGCGGGGTCGCGGAGACGGCCGGTGGTCTCGGCGGGGTCGTGGAGGCGGCCGGTGGTCCCGGCGGGGTCGTGGAGGGCGTCGGTGGTCTCGGCCGGGGCGGGCGGCTTCCGAGTGATCATCCGAGGCTCGGCGGGTGGGTGGGGATCGACGATGACAGCGTGGCCGGGCTGCGGCGGCACGCGCCGTGGGCGGCCGGCGACCTGACGCGGCTCCAAGCGCTGGAGCGCGACGGCCTCGCCGCGGCGCGTGGCGGCTCGCTGGTGCACGGCGACCTGTATCCGCACAACATCCTGCTGACGGCGGACCGGGTCGTGTTCGTCGACTGGCCGCACGCCCGCCTCGGCTCGCCCACCGTGGATCTGGTCGCGTTCCTGTCGAGCGTGGCGGCGGACGGGCTCGACCCGGAGCCGTTCGTGCCGGAGGACGCGGTGGCGGTCACGGAGGTCCTGGCGGCACACACCGGCTTCCTGCTCGCCGGGGGACTGGCGGCACCGCCGCCGGGCCTGGAGGCGATCGCGGCCGCCAAGCTCCGCCTCGGCATCGGCGCGCTCGGCTGGCTCCGCCGCCGCCTGCGCGTGGAAGTTTCAGCAGATGCGCCAGGTCCGGACGGCACCACCGCATGAAATGGGCCAGGCTCGGGCGGCGCGGCCCTACGCTGCGCGACATGCTCACTCGGGTACTGGTGATGCTGGCCCTCGTGCCGGCGGCCGTGGTCGTGGCGCAGCCGGCGCATGCTTCCGGAGGACATCAGGCGCGGCCCACGAACGGGTTCTCCCGGCAGGGACCGTGGAACACGAAGCTGCCGCGGCACGTCCCGCTGGCCGCGAACTCCGCCGCGATCGTCGAGAACATCCGCCTCGACAAGGTGAACAACTACGGGTCCTGGGCGGTGAACACCGACGAGTACTCCACCCCGATCTTCACCGTCGCGCGGGACACGCCGACGCAGCGGTGGACGTTCTCCGACTGTCTGAACCTGCCGCACCTGGCACCGGTGATCGCCGGCAGCCTCGCAGCGGTGCCGACGCCCGCCGACCTGATCGTGTCGAAGGGCACCGACGCCGCCGTCACCATCTATCAGCCGTCGACGGACACGTACTGGGACTTCTGGCGTGCCGAGCAGGACGCGGCCGGGCACTGGTCGGCGTGCTGGGGCGGGAAGATCGAGCACTACTCCCGCAACCCCGGCATCTTCACCAACCCCCTCGGCGCGACCGCGACCGGCCTGCCGATGGGCGCGTTCACCATCCGCATCGACGAGCTGCGCCGGGGCAGGATCGACCACGCGGTCAACATCGCCACCGTCCGCACCCGCAAGGACTGCGACTCGTGGCCGGCGACCCGCAACGACGGCAACACCGAAGGCGCGGACATCCCGTGCGAGGGGCAGCGCTTCCGCCTCGACCCGGCCTTCGACATCAGCGTCGTGCGCAGCCCCGCCGCCCGCACCATCGCCCGCGCCATGCAGGAGTACGGCCTCATCTTGACCGACAAGGCCGGCGCCCTCGTCACCTACGCCGAGGACCCGCGCCCCTACATGGCAGCGAACGGCGGCGTCGACCCGTACTTCAAGCTCATGGACCCCGACGACATCGTCCCCGACGGCGCCGAGAAGTACCTCATCCTCGGCGACATCCCCGTCGAACGCCTGCAGGCCCTCCCGTACGACTACGGCCGCCCCTGCTGAGGCAGGGCCCGGGTCACGCGGGCCGGCCGAGGGACGCCCGGCCGGCCCGGCGCTCCGCGTCCGCGGCGAGGAACGCGGTGAACTCCGCCCGCTGCGCGTCGGTCATCGGCGCCTTCGGCACGAACAGCGACGCCGCCTTGCCCAGCAGCAGGTACCACGCCTCCGGCGTCTCGGCGACGTGGTCCAGGCCGGCCCACCGGTACCGGGACTCGGCCAAGGGGTACACGACGGCGAGCCACTCGTCGGTGAGCGACAGGTGGAACCCGTCCTTGATGAGGGCCGGCTGCATGCCGACCGTGACGCGCACCGTGATCGGCCCGACGAGGGTCAGGCACACCAGGCCCACGACGACCGCCGCGGCGGCCAGGCCGACCGGGCCGCCGATCATGAGCAGCAGCAGGCCCAGTGCGGAGCAGACCGCGCCGAGGATGCGGATCGGCCGGAGCTGCGGCCGGAGGACCACCTTGATCGTGCGACGCAGCTGAGCCTCGTCGTACGGCACCCACATGTCGATCTGCATCGCAGCATGGTACGCGGCCGGCAGCCGATCGCGGCGGCGGTGACGAGCGCCGGCCCACGGTCAGACGGGCAGCGGGCGCAGCGACCGGCGCCGGACGTCGGTCCCGCGGTCCTGACCTGCCCGGCCCCCGCCGGCCGCCGATGACGATGCACGCACGTTGCAGAGTGCAGCACCGGAAACCGGCCCCGTGCAAAGGATTCTGTCCGGACGCCGCGTACGTTTCTGTGCATGACCTTCGACGACTTCTTCCGGCGGGCGGCCGGTCACCAGCCCGACCCGGCGCTGCGACGGCTGGCCCGCGAAGGCCTGCCCGGCGAGGTCGAAGTGCCCGCCGGGGTCCCACGGACATCGATCGTGCTCGTTTGGCTCTGGCGGCGACGGTACGACCAGGGTCACCGACGCCTCATCTACGCGCTGCCGCGCGGGGCCGGGGTCGAACCGGTCGCCGGGGACGTCGTGCGCTGGCTCGCCGCACTGGACCTGACCGACCGGGTCGGTGTGCACACCGTCATGGCCGGCGCCGGTGAGGCGGACCGCCGCTGGCGGCTCGACCCGCACCGGCCGGCGATCGTGATCGGCGCCGCCGACGCCCTGGTGAGCAAGGCGCTGAACCGTGGCTACGCCCTGTCGCGGGCGATGTACCCGATCGACTTCGCCCTCGTCACCAACGGCGCGCAGTGGATCGTCGACGAGCCCGGCCTGTCGCCGGCGGCGACCGCCACGCTGCGCCGCGTCGTCGCGTTCACCCGACCGGCGCCGGGCGGCTCCTGGCCGACCGCCGAGCCGCTGGCGCTGACCTGCGTGTCGACGGCGGGCGCGCCGCGACCCGCGATCGTGATGCGTCCGCACGTCCGTGGCATCGAACGGGAGGACCTCCTGGCCTGGTTCGACACCACGGACGACGTCGACGTGACGCCCTATGTCAGTGACACCGGAGACTTCGACGTGCAGGTCGCCTGGGCCCGGTGGACCCCGGCCGGCCCGGACGGCCGGCCGGCTGCCGAGGTGCGCGTCCCGGAGCAGCGGTGGCGGCACCTAGTGCCGTCCGGTGACCTGCGGGCCTTCGCGGAACGGGTCGCGGTCTGGTGGTTCGACCACGCGGAGGGCGACTGGTCCCGGGTGCTCGCCGGATCCCCGCTGCGCCCCGGCGAGACGGTCCTCGTCGC
Organism: Dactylosporangium sp. NPDC005555; assembly: GCF_040605635.1. Taxonomy (NCBI): domain Bacteria; kingdom Bacillati; phylum Actinomycetota; class Actinomycetes; order Micromonosporales; family Micromonosporaceae; genus Dactylosporangium; species Dactylosporangium sp. NPDC005555. The sequence goes on along the minus strand of NZ_JBEXDG010000010.1, from coordinate 64,612 downwards.
GGCCCGTGACGGCGGCTGTGACCCGCGCACCGGCTTCGACCCGGCGGGCACGGACCCGGTGGAGCCGGCGCCCGACGTGGACCCCGTACCACGGCAGCAGGAGCCGACCGGATGGCTGTCGCTCGACCGGCACAGCGCCGACGTGCGTGACCAGGTCCGCGCGCTCCTCACCGCCATCGGCCCCGCGCTGCCGCCCGGCGCCGCACACGCCGCCGTCGTCGCCGGCCACGCCCACGACCTCGGCAAGGCCCACCCGACCTGGCAGGACGCGCTGTGCGCCCTCGCCGGCGACCCCGAACCCGCCTGGATCACGGCGGGCCGGCCGTGGGCGAAGTCCGGCATCGACGCGCCGCTGCGCTTCCGGGACGACGTCGCGTTCCGGCACGAGCTCGGCTCGCTGCTGCTCCTCGACGGCCCGCTCCGCGGTCTCCTCGACGGCATCGCCGACCCGGACCTGGTCCGCTACCTGGTGCTCGCCCACCACGGCAACCTCCGCGTCCGGATCCCGCCACCGGGCGACGTCGGGGCCGGCGACGCGGTGCCCGTGCCGGCGACGCACGGCCACCCGGCCGGCACCCTGACCGTCGACCAGGACGGCATCCAGGAGACCTGGACCCGGACCGCGACCGGGCTGCGCGACCGGTACGGCCCGTTCCTCCTCGCATACCTGGAGACCCTGGTCCGCATCGCCGACTGGCGCGCCAGCGCAGGACTGCCGGAGGCCCGTTGAACAACGTTGACGGCGGCTGTCAGGCTCCTGGTATGACCGAGCCGCGTTGGTGGCAGCACCGGTACGTCCGCCGTCTGGCGGTGCTCGCCACGATCGGCGTGCACGGCGTGCTGCTGCTCCTGGCAGGCAGCGTCGTCTGGGTCCGCGGCGGCGCCGACGGTCACCTGTTCACCGAGCAGGCCGTCCCGGTCGCGCCGGTCGCGCTCGTCTTCGGCGCGCAGGTGTACGCCGACGGCACCCCGTCACCGTTCCTCGAGGCCAGACTCGACCTGGCCAGGCGGCTCTTCGACGCGGGCAAGGTCAAGGTCCTGCTCGTCTCCGGTGACAACATGCGCCACGAATACGACGAGCCGACCGCGATGCGGGCCTGGCTGATGGCCCACGGCGTGCCCGACGCGAAGATCGTGCGCGACTACGCGGGCTTCGACACCTACGACACGTGCGCCCGCGCGAAACGCATCTTCGGCGTCACGAAGGTGACCGTGGTGACGCAGTCGTTCCACCTGCCCCGGGCCGTCATGGTGTGCCGCCACCTGGGCCTGGACGCCGCCGGGGTCGGCGACGACAGCGTCAGCAAGTACACGAAGGTCTGGCAGGCCAACGCCCGCCGCGAATACCCGGCCTCGGTCAAGGTCGTCTACGACGTCGTGTCCGGCCGCGACCCCGTGTACCTCGGCCGCCACGAAACCGGCGTCGAGGACGCCCTGCGCGCCGACTGAACCGGGCCGTGCTGGACCGGGCCGTGCTGGACCGGGCCGTGCTGGACCGGGCCGTGCTGGACCGGGCCGTGCTGGACCGGGCCGTGCTGGACCGGGCCGTGCGCCGACAAATCCTTCGGATGTTCTCAACCTCCGCCGTGCCGGGACCCGTCGGACGGGTGAAGGCGACAGGGAGGAGCCCGGATGCGCAGTGACAGCGAAGCCGACTACACGACCTACGTGGCGGCGCGGCTGCCAGCGCTCCACCGCGCCGCATACCTGCTGTGCGGCGGTGACAAGGACCGTGCCGACGACGTCGTGCAGGTCACCATCACGAAGCTGTACCGCAGCTGGAAGCGGGCGAGCCGCGCCGACAACGTCGACGCGTACGTGCACCGGATGCTGGTGCGCACCTACATCGACGAGAAGCGCCGGCTGTGGTCGCGGGTGTGGCTGCTCCCGCCCGGCGACGACGCGTCGGCCGGCGCCGGTGCCGAGGGTGCCGCCGAGCCGTACACCACGATCGACGACCGCGGTGTCGTCGTCGCCGCACTGCGGAAGCTGCCACCGAGGCAACGGGCCGTGCTGGTGCTGCGGTTCCTGCTCGACCGGCCCGTCGAGGAGGTCGCCGAGATCCTCGGCTGCTCCGTCGGCACCGTCAAGAGCCAGACCTCCAGGGGGCTCGCCGCGCTGCGGGCCATGCTCCCGGACCACCCAGAGACGATTGGAACGCGTGGACATGTCTGAGGACGAGCGACTCCGTGACCTGATGCTGGCCGTCGAGGTGCCGCCGACGACCGCCGACATCGGCCTGGCCATCGCCACCGGGCGCCGCCAGGCGGCCCGCCGCGGCACGACCCTCGCCGGGGCGGCGGCCGCGCTGGCCCTCGCCGGCGGCACCGCCTACGCGCTCGGCGTCACGCCGTCGCCGGGCGGGTCCGGTGGCGCGCCGACCGGGCAGCAGCCGCAGGGGGCACCGTTCGCGGCGTGCACCGTCGACACGGTCGACGTCGGCGTGCCGACCGGGATCCCCGTCGTCGATCCCGCGGGGCGCCTGATCGTCGCGACGGCCGGCGGCACCGCGGCCCGGCTCGCCGACGGCGCCTTCACGCCCTACACCAGTGCGACCGGCCAGGTCGTCGCCGTCAACGCCGCCGGGACCGTCGTCGGCTACGACGAGGTCGACGAGGCCAGCCACATGCTCGCGTGGACCTACCGCGACGGGACGAAGACGCCGCTGGCGAAGCTGACCGGGTACGCGTACACGGTCCCGACCGCCGTGAACGCCCGCGGCGACGTCGCCGGCTACGCGATGGGCGAAGCCAACGACGACAGCGTCCCCGTCGTCTGGCCGGCGGACCGGCCGGGCACCGTGCGTGCGCTCGCCGTGCCCGCCGGGTACGGCGAGCCCGGCACCAGCGGGTCGCAGGCGGCCGGCATCGGCGACGACGGCACCGCGGTCGGCAACGTCCGTGGCGCGGCGACCCGCTGGTCCCCGGACGGCACCCCGGCGCTGCTGCCCGTGCCGCCCGGCCACGACCTCACGATCGCGACCGCGATGCGCGGCGGCCACGCCTACGGCCTCGCCCGCGTCGTCGGCGCCGACCGCAACTCGGCGCTGCGCTGGGACCTCACGGCCGGCACCGTGACCGTGCTGACGGGCGCCCCGGACGACATCACCGACGGCACCCCGACCGGCTGGGCGATCACCACCGGCGGCGACTACAACCAGCCGACCAGGATCGCCCCCGACGGCACCGTCGAACGCCTGCCGCTCCCACCGGGCCTCCAACTGCCCCCGAAGGGCCCGGGCGCCGTCGCCGCGTCGATCAGCGACGACGGCACCACGATCACCGGCGCCACCGCCACCACCGACCGCCACCTCCTGATCTGGCACTGCTGACCGGCCCTGCTGACCAGGGCCTTGATCCGGCACCGCCGGGCCGTCTGCGATCCCCGGCGGCCCGGCGGCCCGGCGGCCCGGCGGCCCGGCGGCCCGGCGGACCTGCTGCGCCGCGTGGTGGTAATGGTGCGGGTGGACCAGCGCACCGGTGCCGATCACGCCCACATCGTGCCGGACGCTCGTCAGGGGCTCACGGGTCAGGACCTTCGGGTCAGGGCTTGCGGGTCAGGTCCAGTCCGGCGGGGCCGACGCCGAGCAGCGGGGCGGTCGTCGGGCAGGCCGTCGACGCGCATTCCCGTGGGTGGACGCGGTACGTCGCGTGGCCGATCGGGACGACGGTGATGGCCAGGGGCTGCAGCGGGCCGCGTGACCAATACCGCTCCGTGCTGCGCGCCCGCCGGACGGCGCGGTCCAGGTCGGGGGTGAACTGGGTGAGGTCGTGGCAGACGAGGACCGGGCCGTAGCCCGCCCAGTCGAGGCGCACGGCGAAACCGTCACCTGGCGCGGGCCGCCGCAACAGCATGCGGACGACGTCGGAGAGGTCGTTGCGAGGCATCGGAGAACCACCCTTCCCAAGGACCAACGACCGATCGGCCCCAACGTTATTCGTACACGTGTACGAACGCCAGTCCGATCGGCGCGCCTCAGGACGGCTCGCCGACCTTTTCCTCGACCTCCTCGATCTTCGGTGTGGCGGGGGTGGTCATGAAGTGGTGGCTGAGGCGGCGGTACGGGCCGCTGCGCAACGCGAACAGGCTGGCGACCAGGCCGATGACCCCGGTGAGGACGAACACGAGCGCGAGGCCGCGTTCGGCGCCGGTGCCGAACCAGCCGCCGATCGCCCGGGCGCCGGCGCCGTCGGTCATCAGCGGGATGAACACGAACTGGGCGATCGGCGCGATCAGGAACGCGGTCAGCGGCGACGCGGCCTGCTCGACGCTCTGGGCGAAGCCGAACACGCGCCCCTGCCGCTCGTACGGGACCACCTTCTGCAGGATCGTCTGCTCGGCGGCCTCCGCGTACGGGACGAGGACCATGTAGATGAGCATGCCGCCGCCGAGCAGGATGATCGACGACCGGGCCGGGAACAGCACGGTCACCGTCCACAGCACGACGTTGACGAGCAGCAGCAGCCGGACCGGGTTGCTGCCGAGGCCGGTCCGCGCGACGCACAGCCCGCCGACGATGAGCCCGGCGCTCAGCGCGCCCCACAGCAGGCCCCACGTCTGCACGGAGACGAGCGACAGGCCGTACGCGTCCATGAGGGCCATGTAGACGCCGCCGAGGAAGTTGTTGAACGTGGAGAACAGGATGAGCGCGGTGAGGCCGGGCACCTGGCTGACGACGCGCATGGTGCCGCGCAGGTCGACGCTGCGCTTCGGCGCCTCCCCGCCGGGTTCCGGTTCGGGCTGCGCCGCCGGCGGCACGGCCCGCAGGAACGACAGGTGCACCACCGCCGCGGTCAGGACGCCCAATGCCCCGACGAGCACCCAGAACATGCCGCCGAGCGCCACCAGGATGCCGCTGATCACCGACGTGACCAGGAACGACACCCCGGACGTCGTGCCGACGAGCCCGTTGGCCCGGTCCCGGTCGCTCTCCTCGATGAGCGCCGTCACCATCGTCGGCAGCGCGATCGTGCGGATGTTGCCGGCGATGACGCCGAGCATCAGCAGCACGATCAGCGTCCACAGCGGCACGCTCGCCGGGTCCTTGAACTCGTCCCGCGGCACCGTCTGGTAGATCCCGAACGCCGCCGCGTAGAGCAGGAACGACGCGACCGCCGACACCTGCATGATCGTGGTCTTCGAGTGATGGTCCACGAGGCTGCCGAACCAGATCCCGGTCAGCGCCGTCATCACCAGGAAGATCCCGGACACCACCCCGGTGGCGAACACGGACCTGGTCTCCAGATACACGTAGAACGTGATCGCGAACCAGACCGTGAAGTTGACCACCGACACCAGCAGCGTATTGATCAGAAGCTGGTAGAACGTCCTGCGATCCCCGTGAATAGCGGCCATGCGGAAGATCGTAGGACCTTAACCGGGCTGGAGGTCCAGTTCAGGCGTCTGCCGGATGTGCCACGTGATTGGTGGTCTGTGCGCGTCCGTGCCGCCGGTTCATGCACGAAGCGCAAAAGGGATCTATGCCAAAGGAGTGGAACCACCGAACGGACGGGTCTGCCGGGCGGGGAAATCCGTTACTATTCGAGGCTGACGTTCAGATCGCGTGGGAAATGAGTACCCGTGTCGGAAGCCGCGACGGCGGAACAGCCGCTTGACGCCTTGGTTGCAGTGTTGTTGCAGGTCAACGCCTTGTCGGACGCTAATGTGCGCGACACCATCGTGGATGAGACGGCGGTAGCGCTGCGCCGTAAGTACACGACCCGGCGGACTTCCGACGCACGCAAAGATCTATTGTCGTTGGTCCATTCACTGGACCTGCTCAGCGGCGGCGTGGTGGCTTTCACCCGCATCGTCGCCGACAGTCATCCGGTCGAGCCGGCGCTGCGGGCGTCGGCCATGGCCGACGAGCTCAGGGGCGTGCTGCTGCTGTCGGAGCCCGACCGCCACGACCTGTGCCGGATCCTGGGCGCGGTCGGCACCCCGCCGGTGTTCGGGGCGCTGGGTGAGCTCTCGACGGTGCCCGAGCTGCAGAATCTCGCCATCTGGACCGACTGGCCGGCCGTGGTCCGGATCATGGAGATCCAGCCGGTGCCCGGCGGTGGCGCGCCGCCCCTGCTCGCGTTCGTCACCCGCCTCGCCCGTCTCGTGGACGGCAACATGGCCAGCGCGCTGCGGCGCTGGGCGGCCAACGTCGCCGGCGGCCTCGGTGTGACGGAGGCGGAGTTCGACGCGATGCGGCTCGGCGACGTGGAGGACGGGCCCGCCGTCCCGCGGCGCCGTGCCGGTGGCGCGGGGCCGCTGCGGGGCAACCTGCCGCTGCAGAACCAGAACTTCACCGGCCGCACGGAGCTGCTCGACCGGCTGGCGCAGACGCTCGCCTCGGGCATCAAGGCGGCCGTGCTGCCACACGCCGTGCACGGCATGGGTGGTGTCGGCAAGACCCAGCTGGTGCTGGAGTACGTGTACCGGCACCTGGACGAATACGACCTGGTCTGGTGGGTGCCGGCCGACGCGGCGTCGGGCGTGCTCGCGTCGCTGGAGCAGCTCGCCGACCCGCTCGGGATCCGGCCGGGCGACAACACGCAGCAGACCGTCCGGCTGGTGCTCGACGCGCTCGCCACCGGCTCGCGGAAATGGTTGCTGGTCTACGACAACGCCAACGACCTCGACTCGATCGACGAGTATGTGCCGTCCACCGGCGGGGACGTCGTGGTGACCACCCGTAACCGGGAGTGGGCGGCCGTCGGCGTGTCGATCGAGGTGGACGTCTTCGAGCGGCACGAGAGCATCGACCTGCTCCGCCGCCGCACCCGCAACGCCATCAGCACCGCCGACGCCGACCGGCTCGCCGACCGCCTCGGCGACCTGCCGCTGGCGCTGGAGCAGGCGGCGGCGTGGCACCTGCTCACGAAGATGCCGATCGCCCAGTACATCGACCTGCTGGAGCAGCACCAGAAGGAGCTGCTGTCGGAGGGCAAGCCGGCCGGCTACCCGGCCTCGGTCGTCGCGTTCGTGACCCTGGCGATCGAGAAGCTCCGCAACGAGCACCCGGCCACCGCGCAGCTGCTGGAGCTCTTCGCGTTCCTCGGCGGCGAGCCGGTGCCGGTGTCGCTGCTGCGGTACGGGCGGGACGCAGACGTGGTGCAACCGCTGCGCGGCCTGCTCGGCGACCCGATCAAGATCAACCTCGCGGTGCGCGACCTCAACCAGTACGGCCTGGTCAAGATCGACAACGCGCAGCGCCTGCAGGTCCACCGGCTCGTGCAGGGCGTGCTGCGCGACGCGCTCGACGAGCAGCGGGCCGAGGAGACCCTGACCAGCGCGCAGAACCTGCTGGCCCGGGCCAATCCCGGCGACCCGGACGAGAACGACGGCCGCGCCGACCTCGACCGCCAGCGGGAGATCGGGCCGCACCTGGAGTCCGCCGACATGATCCACTCCGGCCGCTTCGAAGTGTGGAAGGCGGTCGTCGACCACGTCCGGTACCTGTACAAGATGGGCGACTACGAGAACAGCCGCCGCATCGCCGAGGACGCCGTCAAGCACTGGCGCGGCAGCCAGGAGGACCCGAAGGTCGGCCCCAACGGCGAGCTCACCCTGCAGGCCCGCGCCCATGCCGCCAACGCCATGCGGGCACAGGGCCTGAGCGACGACGCCGACCAGCTGACCAACGAAACGTACGAGCAGATGAAGCTGCATCTCGGGGAGACCGCGAAGTCGACCCTCGTGCAGGAGAACCAGGTGGGCCAGGCGCTGCGGATCCGTGCCGACTACGCGCCCTCGCTCGAGTTCGCCCTGGCGTCGCTCGACCGGCACCAGGCCGCGCTCGGCCGCGGCGAGTTCCAGCGCGCCGACCCGTATGTCCTGCGAGCCCAGTCGAACCTGGCGGTCGCCTACCGGATGGTCGGTGACTTCGCCGAGGCGGAGAACCTGGACCGGGCGATCGTGGACTACTGGGAAGGCCGCGAGCAGCTCGACACCAGCTTCGGCGCGCTCGAGGCGTACATGAACATCGCCCGCGACTACTACGGGCTGGGGGCGTACAAGCGGGGGATCGCCGTGCTCGACGGCTGGCGCGGCTCGCTGCTGGACCAGCGCAGCCCCCGCCACCGTCTGGTGCTGCTGTCCGGGCGGACCTACGGCATCATGCTGCGCAAGGACGGGCAGCTGCGCGAGGCGGCCGACGTGCTGGGCGAGAATCTGGAGCAGACGGAGCAGACATTCGGGTCCAACCACGAATACACCGTCGCCGCGCTGTGCAGCTACGGCAACGCGCTGCGCCAGCTGGGCGACACGGACGGCGCGCTCACGCAGATCACCGAGGCGGTGCGACGCTACCGGGACTCGTTCGTGGAAGGTCACCCGCTGACGCTGGTCGCGCTCGTCAACGAGGCCGTCGCACGGCGGCTCGCCAGCGATCACGCGGGCGCCATGACACTGGACGCCCAGGCCTACGAGGGCCTCAGCGGGGTGCTCGGGGACAGCCACCCGTACACCCTCTGCGCCGGTACGTCGCTGGCCACCGACCACGCGCTGCGGGGCGAGCACGCCGAGGCCCTGGCGCTGTCGAAGGAGATGCTGGAACGCAGCCGGTCCGTCTCCGGCGGCACGCACGAGGTCCGCAACGGCGCCGAACATCCCTACCTGCTGGCCCGGGCGATCAACCTCGCGCACGATCTGCAGGCGACGGGCGCGGTCGATGAGGCGGAGACGCTGCTGCGGGCCTCGCTCGCCGGCCTGCGCGACGCCCTCGGCGACGGACATCCCGAGGTCGTGGCCGCCGAGCGGGGCGAGCGCCTCGAAGGCGACATCGAGGCGCCGCCCACCTGAGCGGGCCGGGCCCCGCGCTCAGTTGCTGTTCGCGGCGAGCCAGCGGCGGTGGAGCTCCACCTGCCGCTGCTCGGCCCGCCGCGCCACCTCGTCGTCGACCGGCACGGTGAGCAGCGAGTCGGCGAACTGGCGCAGGTGCCCGACGAACACCTCGCCGGCCGGGGTCAGCGACCCCGAGGACTCCACGCTCGCCAGGCTCCGGTCGACCTGGAGCCGGGCATCCGCGAACTCCTGCTCGGCCGCGTCGCTGACGCCGGCCGCGCCGCGCAGCGCCCGCCACGTGTCGGCGACGCCCGCGAACGCGTACACCCCTTGGAGCAGGCCGCCGAGCGGGCGCGGGTCGGTCCGCCACGGCGCGAAGTACCGCCGGTCGTCGTCGGGCTCGCTCAGCGGGGTGACGTCGAGCAGCGCGCTGAGCTTCGAGTGCTGATACTCGTGCACGAGCGTGACGGCGAAGTCCTCCGCGGTGGCCGGCCTGGTCAGCCCGAACACGCCGAACACGTGCCGGATGGTCGCGCTGCGGGACGAGCGGCCGTCGGCCTGCAACGGCACGAGCGCCCGCAGCCCGGCGGCGATCTCGGCGGCCCGGCCCGGGACGCGCTCGGCGAGCAGCCGCCACGCCCGTCCGAACAGCTCTTGCCACGCCGCGAACTCCGCCTCGGACAGCCTCGGCGCCGGCGGCGCGTGATACCCGTGCCGATACGGGTCGACGTCGTCGAGCGCCAGCTCGATACCGATCCCGCCGGCCTCGGCCCGCAGGAAGCGGACAGGCTGCCAGTCCACCCGGACGTCGCCGATCCCGCGGTCCGGCCCGCCGCCGCCGTCCGCGCCGGTCGGGTTGGTCGGGCCGGTCGGGTTGGTCGCGATGGCTGGGCCGTCCGCGGTGGCCGGGCCATCGGTGATGGTCGAGCCGTCGGTGATGGTCGGGTTGGCCGGACCTGTGGCGCCGGTCGGACCTGTGGCGCCGGTCGGACCTGTGGCGCCGGTCGGACCCGTGGCGCCGGTCGGGACCGTGACGGGGCCGTGGCCGGCGTCGACGGTGATGGTGCCGCCGGTGGTCCGCACCCGGGCGGTTTCGGCCGCGCCGACCGTCAGCACGCCGAGTCCCGGCAGGGCCACCGTGCCGGCGCGGACGGGGACCTCGACCTCGGCGTCGACGCCGGCGGCCGCGCACGCGACGGCGGCGACCGCACCCAGGTGCGCGACGTCGGCAGGGTCGGCGAGCCCCTGGCCCGCGGCCCGGCACGCGATCGCGACCCAGGCGCCGACCAGCGGCGCACCCAGTACCCGGGCGGCGGCGGCAGGATCGGTGGCCCGCGCCGACTCGATCGCGGCGACGAGCCGGTCGCGTTCGCCGTCGGCCCCCGGCCACTGCCGGAGCAGCGACGCGATCCGCAGCAGGTGCTTGCTCAACTGCGCCCGCGCGAGCGCGCTGGACGCGGCCGGCCCGCCGGTGCTCTCGGCCAGGTCACCGAGCAGCGCAGAGGGGAGCCGGTGATACCCGGTGGGCGGCCGGTCATGGGTGCTCACCGGTGCACCGCCCCGACCAGGGCCCGGGCGTCGGCGAGGACCCGGCCGCGCACGTGCGCGATGAACAGCCGCAGGTCCGCGCAGTACACGGACGGGTTGCGGAAGCCGGTGCCCGGCCGGTAGCGGTGGGCGTAGTGGCCGCCGCCGCAGACGAGGCGGACGGGGCAGGCGGTGCACTCCTCGCCGAGCGCGGCCAGGCCGAGCTGCCGGGCCACGACGCCGGGATGCGCCAGCGCGGCATCGAGCTCGTCGCGCTCCACGTGCAGTCCCGTGGCGCACGCCCCCGGGTACGCGGACTTCAGCGCGTCGATCTGCTCGATCGCGCCGTCGGACTCGATCACGACGAGGGCCGCGGGGCTCAGACCGATCTGCTCGGAGCGCGACGCGCCGCCGAGGGTCAGGTCGACGACGCTCTCGAAGAGCCGGACCGGCACCGGGTCCGGGTCGTCGTACCAGGCGTCGAACGCGCCGACCAGCCACGCCCCGGCGCCCGGGTCCGGTGGTGCGCCCCAGTTGGCGTGGGGGAGCAGGAAGTCGATCGCCGGCGGGTCGAACGCCCGCAGCCGCTGGTAGCACGCGACCGGGTCCGTGTCCGGCGCGACGGTGCACAGCAGGCCGCCGAAGCCGCCCCGGAACTCGGGGCGGGCGAGCAGTGCCAGGGCCCTGCTGACCGCGCCGAACGTGCCCCTGCCGGCGTGGGTGACGCGGTGCCGGTCGTGGTCCTCGGCGACGCCGTCGACGCTCACCGCGACGGTGATGTCGTGCCGCCGCAGCTCACGCAGTGCGGCCTCGCCCAGCAGGACGCCGTTGGTCTGTAGCCCGACGCGCACCTCGCACGGCGCGGGGACCGCGGCGCGCAGCTCCGCGGCGAGCCGGCCGAGGCGCGCGGCGCCCAGCAGCATGGGCTCCCCGCCGTGCAGGACGACCCGGACCTGGCGCAGATCATGGGCGCGCACGTGCCGGCCCAGGCTCTGCGCCGTCGCGGTGAACACCTCGGCGGGCATGACGGCCGGCCGGTCCCGCCACGTCTGGTCGGCGTGGGTGTACACGTAGCAGTACGAACACGCGAGATTGCACCGCTGGTGGACCTTGACGATCACCTCGTGGAACGGCGTGGGCCGCCAGCCTCCGGCGAGCAGGGCGGCCACGTCGAGATCGTCGTACGGCCAGGCGGCCGAGGTCATGGTGTGTCGATGAACGAGCTGAAGGCCGACAGCACTCCGTTCGGATCCTCAAGACTTGCCTGCAGTCGCCGGATGGACCGGACCACCGGCGAATCGGGTTGTGCTGCCAACAGTGTGACCAGCGGGACGTTCGTGACATCGACGAGGCCAGGATCCTGCGGCCCGTCACTCGCGAGCGATCCAGAAGCGCCACCCACGGGTCGTCCTCCACGGCTGAAGCGAGATGTCTCCGGCATTGTCTACCCCCGTAGAACAACATCTGAAAAGAGGCCGGACGGACCTCATTGTTGAGATCCAACGCAAGCAGTCTCCGAACGAGTGGATCTTGGAGAAAATCGGGTGCCCAGAATTTGACAAGACTTGTCAACTGCCTACGGCAGCGGTGGCTCCAGCACACAGTCGATCCTGTCGCCCCGCGCGACGGTCACCGCGATCGGGTGATCCGGGCCGTAGAGGCCGCCCAACCGGAGCAACACCTGTTGGCGCATGCCTGACGCGGCCGGCCCGCTCACGGCGGCGCTGTCGATAGTCAGATTAGCCTCGGCCGCGATCCGGGCCGGGTGGTCCGGCTGATGATGCACCCGCTTCGCGAGGTCGAACGCCCGCCGGGACGCCGCGAGCCGCTCCGGGTGCCCGATGCGGGCGTAGTCGGAGGCCAGGTTGACCGCCGCCGCCACGGAGAACGGGTGCTCGCGCCGGACCTTGTCCTTGAGCGACTCGCTGCTGGCGACATCGATGCGCATCGCCCGCGCGTGCTCGCCGCGGGCCCGCAGCATGTTGGCGAGGTTGATCTCGGCCGCCACGGTGAGCGGGTTGCGGCCGCCGAACAGCTCCCGGTAGCTGGCGTGCGCCAGGGTCGCCTCGTTCGCGGCCTCGTCGGTCCGGCCGAGCATGTGCAGCGTGTTCGCGTGGCTCATCCGCACGGCGAGGGTGTATTCGTGCCGCTCACCGAACAGCTCGGCGCACTCGGCATGGGAGAGCTCCAGCAGGTCCAGCGCCTCGACCAGCCGGCCGGTCCCGCGCCGGGCCAGGGCCAGGGCCCGCCTGGCCAGCAGCAGCCCCCGGTACATCCGGGTCCTGGGCGGCGGCTCGACGCGGGACACCATGGGCTCCACCTCGTCGAGCACGTCCTGGTAGCGGCCCTGCCCGTTGAGGTCCTCGGCGAGGGCGTTCACCGACAGCAGGGTCCGCCAGTTGCCGTCGCCGAAGGTGTCCCGGTGCTGGCGCAGCGCGCTGCGGTCCAACTGCTCGGCAGCGGCGAAATCGCCGTTGAGCCGGAGGCTGACCGCGAGGTTGTGCCGGCTCATCGTGGTGCGCGGGTGATCGTCGCCGAACCCGGCCTCGCACCGCTCGAGGGTCTCCTCGTCGAACTCGCGCGCCTGCCGGTAGTCCCCGGAGATCCGCAGGTCGGCGGCCCGGCTGGCGGCCATGGCGAGGGTGTACCGGTGCTGCTCGCCGTACAGCGGGTCGACCCGCAGCTGGCTCATCGCCGCGCGGGTGAGCTCGCCCGCCTTCTCGTACCTGCCGGCCGCCCGCAGCGCGTTCGCCCATTCCTGCGAGGTCCGCAGCACCAGGTGGTCGTCCTGCGCCGGGTCGTTGCCGGCCCGCCACGTCAGATACGCCCGCTCGCCGAGATGACAGGCCGCGGCGTGATCGCCGTGCAGATACCGGAAGCGGATCTGGTGGTAAACCACCTCGCGGGCCTCGCTGGTGCGTGCCGAGACCAGCCCGGCCGCCTCCACGTGCGCGGCGATCTCCCAGTACAGCTCCGCCGACTCGGCCTGCTCGTCGGGCCAGCCGGGGTCCGCGGCGGCCAGCAGCGCGTGCGCGTGGCCCCGGGCCCGGCCGGCCTCCTCGCCGCTCAACGCGCGGAACGCGACCAGCCGGGCCAGCGGCATCACCTCGACGCGCCGGCCGTCGTCGGCGAGGCGGGCCAGGCCGTGCCGGCAGAGCTCGGCGATCGCCTTGGTCAGCGCGACCTCACCGCGCAGCGCCTCGGCCAGCGCCGGGTCCACCTTCGCGCCCATCCCCCGGCCGAGCAGGTGCTTGGAGACCGGCACGGGCGCGAAACAGGAGAGCGTCTCCAGCAGCCGCAGCGCCGGGCGGCTCGCGGCCTCGAGCCGGTCCAGGGCGAACAGCAGCGCTCTTGACGCGCTGCGCCCGTACCCGTCCGCCGCGACGATGGTCAGCCGGTCGGCCGGATTGACGCCGTCGGACACGTCGAACGGCGTCCGGGCCGCCTGCCACCAGGCCACCGTCTGCCGCAGGGCCAGGGGTGTCCGCCCGTACGTGTCCAGGACCCCCTGGATCCGCTCGGGGACCACGCCGGGCTCGTGCCGGCGCAGGAGCTCCTCCGCCTCGGCATGGTCGAGGTCGGCGACCTCGACGCCGACGCTCGACACGTCGCGGCCGATGACCGGATCGCACGTGGTGATGATGACGTGCCCGCCGTTGGGGACCATCCGCAGCAGGTCCTGGCCGTCGAGGCCGTCGAAGACCATCAGGTAGGGGAACCCTTGCGTCTCGAGCCGGTCCAGCAGCAGCCGCACGGTCCGCTCGACACGGTGATGCGCCTCGACGCCGAGGACCGCCGCCAGCTCGACCAGCGACGCCCGGGCGGCCTCGACGGTGGTGGACGGCACCCACCACACCGGGTGGTCGGCGTCGGCGTGCCGCTCCAGGTATTGCAGGACGGCCTGCGTCTTGCCCGTGCCGACCGGACCGTAGAGCACCAGCCGGACGTCGGTGCCGCCGGCGAGCGCGTCGCCCATCCACTCGATGAGCGCGCCCCGGCCGACGAACCCGGGCGCCGCCGGCGGGCGCACACCGGCGAGCAGCGTGACGTCGACCTGGGGCGCCGCGGGTGGCGGCGGTGTCAGATTCGGCTGCGGCTGGACCGGGATGACAGGGGCCTGCGGCGTGTCCTGCAGCACGTGCCGGGCCAGCCGCCACAGCGCGATCATGTCCTGCTCGAGCGCCGTGAGGTCGTATTCGAACGGCGCCATCGCCGTCATCACGTGCAGCATCGACCGGATCTTCTCCCAGGCGGGCACCGTGCCGGCGCGCAATGTCGCGCTCACCGTCTCGTGCGAGACGGACTGGAATTCATGTGTCGGCAGATCGACGGTCGCCTTGGCGATCACCCTCGCGGCGGGCTGTCCGGCGGCATCGTAGATTGCGTGCACGGCCGAGACGAAGTCGCGCAATGGGCCTTCGGGCACCTTGTCGAGACCCGGCAGTGCAATAGCCACGTCGATACGCTCCGACCTCAGGCGGCCTCGTCAAATTTTGTCAAAGGCAAGGGTTTCACGTAACGCGCCGCGTCCACAATGGCCGCGGCGAGCCAAATTTGTACACCACTTGGCAAATTCAGATGGAGAACACGCGGACGGGTGAGGGCACCCGTCCGTCCGATCGTTTGATCATCCGGCGCCGTCAATTGACGCCGCATGGTCGTAAACGCTTGACCTTCGACCGGCGAATCGGGCCAGTCAAGAACATGTTGGTTTAGATCCGCAGGTCTTTCACTTGACTTACGCGCAATTCAGGCTTGTGGACACACCCGATCGGACACCCCCTGAGGAGCCGTCATGTCCCGTCTGACCGATCCGCTCACGCTGTTCGCGCTGGCCCAGTTCGCCGAGGCCGCCGCCGTCGTCGCCGCAGTCGGCGTCGGGCTGTGGTCGCGCAGCCCGTCGCGGCGCCTGGCGGCCCGGCGGCTGATCCGGACGCTGCGCCGCCGCCCCGGCAGCCCCGACAGGTAACGACGCGACCGCACCACCGCGGGCCCGGCTCACGGATCGTCGAGCCGGGCCCGCAGTGTGCGGCTTGCGGCCATCTGCTGTTCGGACGAGTCCCACTGACCCGGGGGTGACCGCCGCGCTATCGTGGCGCGATGGCGGGGATGGTCCTGGTCGCACACCGGGCGGGCAACAATCTGGCGGACCTGCGCGGGGCGCTCGACGCGCGCGTCGACCTGGTCGAGGCCGACGTGCACCTCTACCGGGGTGCGCTGGAGATGCGGCACGCCAAGGCGGTCGGCCGGCACGTGCTCTGGGAGCCGTGGCGGGACGTGACCCGGCGCCGGGACGTGACCGTGCCGCTGCTGGCCGAGGTCCTCGCCGCGGCGGCCGGGGACGCGCGGCTGATGCTCGACCTCAAGGGGCCGTTCCTGGGGGTGGCGCCGTTGACGGCGGCCGCGTTGCGGGAGGCGGCGCCCGGGGCGCCGGTGGCGGTGTGCTCCAGGCAGTGGCGGATGCTCGACGCGTTCGAGGACCAGCCGCACATCCGGCGGATCTACTCGGCCGGCAACCAGCGCGAGCTGGCGCGGACGCGGGTGCTGGTCCGGCGGCGGCGGGTGGACGGCCTGTCGATCCGGCTCAGCCTGCTCACCCCGCAGCTCGTCGAGGAGCTGCACCGGCACACCGACCTCGTGATGGTGTGGTCGGTGGACACGGAGGAGGCGCTCGCGAAAGCGACGTCGCTGGGCGTGTCCGGAGTCATCAGCAAGAACCTGCCGATGCTGCGGCGTCTCGCCGAGCGGCCTCAGGACGACCCGGCGACGAACGTGCGGGCCTCCACGACGTAGGCCAGGACGAGCGGCAGGTCCGGCGAAGGGATGCGGACCCATTCGCGCATCGGCCGGCCGCCGGAAGCTTCACAATGGATCCGGCCCGCCGTCCGCAGCGCCGGCGAGTGCGGCATCCGGCCTCCTCATCGGCCATGGGACGAACGCGGCTACCCGAGCTTCGAGTCGGACCTCCGCGGCCTCGGGATCGCCGGGAAAGGACATCAGGACGGCCGGGCGAGTCCGAGGTCGTACGCGAAGATGACGGCCTGCACCCGGTCGCGGGCGCCGACCTTGGCCAGGACCCGCCCGACGTGCGTCTTCACGGTCGACTCCGACAGGACCAGCCGCTCGGCGATCTCGCCGTTGGTCCAGCCGCGGCCGATCGCGACGAGGATCTCCCGCTCCCGGTCGGTCAGCGCGGCCAGCCGGGGATCATCCGGAGCGGCGCCCGTGGCGGGCACGGGCAGGTGCTGCGCGAACGCGTCCAGGAGCCGCCGGGTGAGCGCCGGGGCGATGACCGCGTCGCCGGCGGCGACCGCCCGGATGCCGGCGAGGAGCTCCTCCGGGTGGGCGTCCTTGAGCAGGAACCCGCTGGCGCCCGCCCGCAGCGCCTGGTGCGCGTATTCGTCGAGGTCGAACGTGGTGAGCATCAGGATCCGGGTGCGTCCGCCGGCCTCGATGATCCGCCGGGTCGCCTCGATGCCGTCCATGCCGGGCATCCGCACGTCCATGAGCACGACGTCCGGGTGCAGGTCGGTGACCCGGCGGACCGCTTCCGTGCCGGTGCCGGCCTCGCCGACGACCTCGGTGTCCGGGTTGCTCTCCAGCAGCATCCGGAAGCCGAGCCGTTGCAGCGGCTGGTCGTCCACGATGAGCACGGTGATCATGACAGGTCGGCCTCCACGGTCCATCCTCCCGCGGGTGCGGGGCCGGCGGTGACGGTCCCGCCGTACATGGCCGCCCGTTCCCGCATGCCGAGCAGGCCGTGACCGAAGGCGACGGGCCGGTCGAACGTGCCGGTGTTGTGCACGGTGATCCGCAGCCGCGACCCGTCGACCCGCAGCGTCAGATCGACGGAAGTCGTCGCCCCGGCGTGCTTGAGGGCGTTGGTGAGCGCCTCCTGCACGATCCGGTAGGCGGCGAGCTGCACCCCGACGTCGAGCTCGTCGAGTTTGCCGCCGCTGCGGTACTCGACGCGGGGGCCGGCGGCCCGCACCCGCTCGCACAGGGCGTCGAGGTCGCCGAGGCCGGGCTGCGGGCTGAGCTCGGGCTCGCCGGTCGACTCCCGGAGCACGCCGAGCATGCGCCGCAGCTCCGCCAGGGAGCGGCGGCCGGTGTCGCCGATCAGGTGCAGCGCTTCCTTGCTCCGTTCGGGTGCGGTGTCAGCGGCGTACGCGCCGCCGTCGGCGAGCGTGACGATCACCGACAGGCTGTGCCCGACGATGTCGTGCATCTCGCGGGCGACGCGGGTGCGTTCGGTGGCCGCGGCGAGCCGGCTGCGCTGGTCGCGTTCGATCTCGGCCTGCACCGCCCGGTCCCGCAGGACCGCCACCTGGGCGCGGCGCAGCCGGACCGCGAAGCCGAGGGCGACGGCGGCGGTGCCGACGGTCGCGAGGAAGAACATCGCGTCCCACAGCCGCACGGCGTCCGTCAGCCGGACCAGGACCAGCACGTACGCCGCGAGCAGCGCCGGCACCGCCCACGGCAGCCGCCGCAGCGGCGCGTGCAGCACCAGGTTGTAGACGGCGACGAGGACCGCGACGTCGGCCCGCAACGTGATCCCGGCCGCGACCTGCACCAGGAACACCGCCATGACGGCGTGGAACGCGACGAAGGGTGCTCTGCGCCGCCAGTACAGTGGCAGCAGCAGCAGACCCTGCAGCAGCAGCATCACCGGCAGGGACGCCTCGGTCCACGCGATCGGCGGGCCGCCGCCGTCCTGGTGGTCCCCGATGTCCGGCGCGCCGAACATGGCGAACACGCCGAACACCCCGCCGGCGTCCAGCACCCACGGGTGCCGGGCGTCCCACTGCCGCACCCGCTGTGCGGTCCGCAGCACCCATGCCACGCCGTCCTCGATGCTCACGCGACCATCCTCCTGCGACAGGCTCGGGCGTCGGGGCGCTTCAGCGACAGGCTCAGGCGTCGGAGCGCTTCAGCCGGTACGCCGCGCCGGCGAGCGCGAGCACCGTCCAGCCGAGCAGCACCAGCAGCCCCGCACCCGCCGAGAGCGAACCGGTCCCGTGCGTCAGCGTGTAGATCGACTCGCCGGCGTTGCTCGGCAGGTACGGGGTGATCTCGGTCCGCCATGACCTGGGCAGCAGCGACATCAGCCCCGGCACCAGCAGGAACCCGCCGACCAGCGCGGAGATCCCGCCGGCGGAGGAGCGCAGCAGCGCGCCGAGCGCGACCCCGATGACACCCACGAGGCCCAGGTAGACGCCGACGCCGAACAGGCTCGCCACGACGCCGTCGTCGGAGAAGGTCATCGCCGAGGGGGTGCCGGACAGGATCGCGCCGGCGACGCCGAAGGCGATGAACGCGCCGGCGGCGCCGACGGCGAAGGCGACGGCCCCGTAGACGGAGGCCTTCGCCCACAGCACCGGCAGCCGGCGCGGGACGGCGGCCAGGGTGGAGCGGATCATGCCCGTGGTGTATTCGCCGGACGTGGTGAGGACCCCGAGGACGCCGAGCGCGATGAGCGCGAACGGCACCCCGAACAGTGCGAGGGTGTGCGTGGTCGCGCCGGCGAAGTCGGCGTCCATCGGCCGGCCGGACGTGAGGCTGGACCTGAACTGCAGCGCGGCGATGGTGCCGAACGCGAGCAGGAGCAGCAGGCCGACGCCGAGGGTGATCCAACTGGAGCGCAGCGACCAGAGCTTCGCCCACTCCGCGCGGGCGACCCTGCGGCCGGTGACCTTCAGGCCGGTGGGGAGCGGCGACCGCGTGGGCGCGGGCCGGGGTGCGGCGATCGTCGTGGTCATGCTGCCCTCACTGTGGTGTGGTATTCGACGGCGTCCCTGGTCAGGTCCATGAAGGCCTCCTCGAGGGAGACCGCCTTGCTGGTCAGCTCGAACAGCGCGATGCCGTGCGCCGCGGCCCGCAGCCCGATCTCCCGGGCGGGCAGCCCGGTCACCTGCAGCTGCTCCGAGCCGGGCCGTCCGGTGACGTCGACGCCGGGTCCGGCCAGGACGTGCCGCAGCCGGGCCGGGTCGGCGCTCGCCACGACGACGGTGTCGCCGCCGGCGGCCCGGACCAGGTCCTGCACGGTGGTGTCGGCGAGGACCCGGCCGCGGCCGACGACGATGAGGTGGTCCGCGACGAGCGCCATCTCGCTCATCAGGTGCGAGGACAGGAACACGGTGCGGCCCTCGGCGGCGAGGCCGGTCAGCAGCCGCCGGATCCACAGGACACCCTCGGGGTCCAGGCCGTTGACGGGTTCGTCGAGCATGACGGTCTGCGGGTCGCCGAGCAGCGCCGCCGCGATGCCGAGCCGCTGACCCATGCCGAGGGAGAACGCGCCGGCCCGTTTGCGGGCCACCGCCTGCAGGCCGGTCATTTCGATGACCTCGTCGACCCTGGCGCGTGGGATGCCGTGGGTGTGGGCGAGGGCCATCAGGTGGTCCTGCGCGGAGCGGCCCGGGTGGATGGACCGGGCCTCCAGCAGCGCGCCGACCTCCCGCAGGGGCGCGGCGTGCCGGGCGTACCGGCGGCCGTTGACCGTCACCGAGCCGGACGTCGGCGCGTCGAGCCCGACGACCATCCGCATGGTGGTGGACTTGCCGGCGCCGTTCGGGCCGAGGAAGCCCGTGACCGCGCCGGGCCGGACCGTGAAGTCGATCCCGTCGACGGCCGTCTTGTCGCCGTACCGTTTCGTCAGTTGCTGTGCCTCGATCATGCCTTGAACCGTATGGACCGGATCGGAGCGGTCCGTCGTACCGCGGTCCGATCTTCGGCGGCGGCGGTGGTACCGCGGTACCACACCGGTGTCCGCCGCGATTCGATCACGGCCGTCGCGGCGGGGGCGCCGACCAGCTGATCGCCGCCATGGTCTGCTGCTGCTCGAAGCCGCCTGAACCTGGGAAGCATTGGCAGAAAGTTCTAACCAACTTCCCAGGAAGCGTGGTTACGGTACCTGCATGCGCCCGAACGGGAGGCCTCCCGAGGCTCCACGCGACATCGAGGTCGAGTTCCACGTCCAGGGCGATGTTCTCGCCCAGGGCGAAGACCCGCCACGCGCCCGGCGGCGGTGGCCTTCGTTGCCCTGGTTGAGGAACCGGCGCGTCCTGCTCGGCGCGGCCGTCGTCCTTGCCTTTGCATTGACCGCATATGTCGCGTTCCAGGCCGGTGGCGGTGGCGCCGAGACGGCGAAGCCGCGCCCGTCGGCGTCCGCGTCGCCGTCCCCGTCGGGACCGCCGACCGTCGCGCAGATCTACGCGGCCGTCGCCCCCTCCGTCGTCACGATCCAGGCCATGGACGGTGACACCGTCGCCGCGACCGGCACCGGCGTCGTCGCCAGCGCCGAGGGGATCATCCTGACCGCCAACCACGTCGTCGAGGGCGCCGGCGCGATCCGGGTCGTCTTCGCCGACGGCACCCAGGTCGCCGCGAAGGTCGCGCAGGCCGACCCGGCGATCGACATCGCCGCGCTCGCCCCCGAGGGCCTGCCCGACGTGCTCGTGCCCGCCGTCATCGGCAACTCCGAGCGGCTCGCCGTCGGCAACACCGTGATCGCCGTCGGCAACCAGCTCGGGCTCACCAGCAGCGCCACCGCCGGCGTCGTGTCCGGCCTGCAGCGCACCGCGTCGAACCCCGACGGCACCAAGCTCACCGGCCTCATCCAGTTCGACGCGGCCGTGAACCCGGGCAGCTCCGGCGGCCCGCTCCTCAACGCCAAGGGCGAGACGATCGCGATCGTCGTGGCCCTGGCGAACCCGACGTCCGCCGGCACCTTCGTCGGCGTGGGCTTCGCCGTGCCGATCGGCGCCGCACTCGGCGCGGGCGGCGGAGACCAGGCACCGCAGCAGTGACGACCCGTCAGCAGACGTAAGGACGATACGTGGACACATCATCCGAAACTGGCATCACCGGCGCCGTCGAGCAGGTCCTGTACGAGGTCAAGAAGACCATCGTCGGGCAGGACGCGCTGCTGGAGCGGCTCATGGTCGCGCTGCTGTCCCGCGGGCACATCCTCGTCGAGGGCGTCCCCGGCCTCGCCAAGACCCTCGCGGTCAAGGCCCTGGCGTCGGCGATCGGCGGGCAGTTCCACCGCGTCCAGTTCACGCCGGACCTGGTGCCCGCCGACATCGTCGGTACCCGCGTCTACCACCAGCTCAGCGGCGAGTTCCAGGTGTCGCTCGGCCCCGTCTTCACCAACCTGCTCCTCGCCGACGAGATCAACCGGGCCCCGGCGAAGGTGCAGAGCGCGCTGCTGGAGGTCATGCAGGAGCAGCAGGTGACGATCGGCCGGGAGACGCACCGCATCCCGCGCCCGTTCCTGGTGATGGCCACCCAGAACCCGATCGAGTCCGAGGGCACGTATCCGCTGCCCGAGGCGCAGGTCGACCGGTTCATGATGAAGGTGGTCGTCGGCTACCCGAGCCCGACCGAGGAGTTCGTCATCGTCGAGCGGGCCATCTCGCCGCTGCCGCTGCTGCAGGCGATCGTCGACCCCGCCCGGCTGATCCAGATGCAGGGCGAGGTCGAGAAGGTGTACGTCGACCCGTCGCTGATCGAATACTCGGTCCGGCTCGCCAACGCGACCCGCCGGCCCGAGGAGGTCGGGCAGGGCGACCTCGCGCGGTACATCAGCTTCGGCGCCAGCCCGCGCGCCTCGATCAACCTCGTCCTCGCCGCGCGGGCCATGGCGTACATCCGCGGCCGCGACTACGTGATCCCGCGCGACCTCACCGAGCTCGCGCTCGACGTCTTCCGGCACCGGCTCGTGCTGTCCTACGAGGCGCTGTCCGACGACGTCACCGCCGACACGATCCTCACCCGGGTCATGGCGGCGCTGCCGGTGCCGGTCCCGGTGAGCAGCGGAAGCCGCTGACGGTGGCGAGCGCACCCGACCGTCTGCTGCGGCGCCTGGAGTGGCAGGTGATCCGCAGGCTCGACGGGCAGCTGCAGGGCTCCTACCGCACCGTGTTCCGCGGCAGTGGCATCGACTTCGCCGACCTGCGGGAGTACACGCACGAGGACGACGTCCGGCACATCGACTGGAACGTGACGGCCCGCCTCGACGAGCCCTACGTGCGGCAGTACACCGAGGACCGCGAGCTCACCGCGTGGCTGGTCCTGGACCTGTCGGCGTCGATGCGCTTCGGCGGCGCGGGCGGCAAGGACGGCGTGCTCACCGAGCTGGCCGTCTGCCTCGCCCGGCTGTTCACCCAGGGCGGCAACCGGCTCGGCGCGATCCTCTACGACAACGGGCTGCAGCGGGTCATCCCGCCGCGGACGGGCCGCACCCACGTGCTGCGGCTGGCGCACGAGATCTCCCGGGCGGCCTCGTCGCTGCAGGAGTCGAAGGACAAGCCCGGCGGCGCCGCCACCGACGTCGACGGGATGCTGCGGCTCGCCGCGGCCCAGGCCCGCCGGCGCAGCCTGGTCTTCGTCATCTCCGACTTCCTCAGCGGCGACGCCGTGAACTGGGAGTCGTCGCTGTCCCGGCTCACCCACCGGCACGAGGTCGTCGCGATCCGGATCGTCGACCCGATGGAGCTCGACCTGCCCGACCTGGGCCTGGTCCTCGTCGAGGACGCCGAGACCGGCGAGCAGGTCCTCGTCGACACCAGCGACCCGATGTTCCAGCAGCGGCTGCGCGAGCAGGTCGACGACCGCGAGGCGGCCGTCGCCGGGGCGATGCGCAAGGCCCGGGTGGTCTCGCACCGCGTCACCACCGACGAGGACCCGCTCCTCGCCCTGGTCGACATGGTCCGCTGGTCGAAACGGCGGCGGGCATGAGCGGGCCGCAGCGCAGCGGAGGAGCCGCGAATCAGGGGCTCAGTGTCGGCTCAGGGCGGCGCCGGAGCGCAGCGGAGGTGACGGCATGAGCTTTCAGCATCCCTATGTTCTCGTTGCCGGCGTCCTCGTCGCCATTGCCGTTGCGGCCGGGTACTGGTGGCTGCAACGGCAGCGGAGCGTCGCCCTCGCCTCCGCCGGGCTCGCCACCGCTCGCCGGGACGGGTTCCGGCGGCACCTGCCGCCCGTGCTGTTCCTCGCCGCGCTGACCCTGCTGCTGCTGTCCGTCGCCCGCCCACAGGCGAACCTGCCCGTGGCGCGTGCCGCCGGGACGGTGATCCTCGCGTTCGACGTGTCCAACAGCATGGCCGCCGACGACATCGCACCGTCCAGGCTCGCCGCCGCGCAGAAGGCCGCGATCGAGTTCGCCGAGGCGCAGCCCGACAGCGTCAGCATCGGCGTCGTCGCCTTCGACGAGGGCGCGCTCACCACCCAGCAGCCGTCGGACGACCACGCCGCCACCGTCGCCGCGATCAAGCGGCTCCAGATCAACGGCGGCACGTCGCTGGGCCAGGCGATCCTCGCCTCGCTCACCGTCATCGCCGGCAAGCCCGCCGCGCTGCCGGAGGAAGGCCAGGCACCGGCCGACCTCGGCTACTGGGGCAACGCCACGATCGTGCTGCTGTCCGACGGCGAGGACACCGGCGGCCCCGACGCCGTCGCCGCCGCCCAGCTCGCCGCGACCGCCGGCGTCCACATCGAGACCGTCGGCGTGGGCACCGTCGACGGCGCCACCGTCGAGGTCGACGGCTTCCAGGTCGCCACGTCCCTCGACGAGGAGCTGCTGACCGAGGTCGCGAAGACCACCACCGGCAGCTACCACCGTGCCGAGAACGCCGAGGCCCTCCACGACGTGTACGAGGGGCTGGACCTCAGGCTCACCGTGCAGACGAAACCGGTCGAACTGACCGGCGCCGCCGCCGCGATCGCCGTGCTGCTGCTGACCATCGGGGGAGTACTGATGACCACCTGGTTCGGACGGATCCTCTGATGTCACTGCAATGGCCCTGGGCCCTCGCCGCGCTGCTGGCGTTTCCCCTCCTCCTCGCCGTGCGCTGGTGGACCCGCCGGCGCCGCCGGCGCGCCGCCGTCCGGCTGCCGAGCGTGGCACTCATCCGGGCGGCGTTGCCTGGTCGTACATCATGGAAACGCCGGATCCCGTTGTGGCTCTTCGCCGCAGGCCTCCTCGTCACCGGCACCGCCGCGGCCCGTCCGCAGGCGTCCGTCGTGGTCCCCGACAGCGCCGCCACGATCCTGCTCGCCATCGACGTGTCCGGCTCCATGTGCTCCACCGACGTCCCGCCCAACCGGCTCACCGCGGCGCAGAAGGCGGCCCGCGACTTCATCCGTGACCACGACGGCGACTCGAAGATCGGCCTGGTCGCCTTCTCCGGCATCGCGGGCCTGATCGTCCCGCCGACCACCGACACCAAGCAGCTCCTCGACGCCGTCGACGGGCTGCGCACGTCCCGCGGAACCGCGATCGGCCTCGCCATCCTCGCCTCCATCGACGCCATCGCCGAGATCAACCCCGACGTCGCGCCCACGGGCGTCGAGGTCCCCGACGACGGCGTCAACACCGGCGAGTACGAGCCGGACACGATCGTCGTGCTCACCGACGGCCGCAACACCGACGGCGTCGACCCGATGACCGCCGCGGCCGCCGCCGAGGCCCGCCGCCTGCGCGTGTACACCATCGGCTTCGGCACCTCGACCCCCTCGCCCATGGTCTGCTCCAGCGACCAGATCAGCAGCGGCAGCGGCCAGTTCCGCGGCGGCCCCGGCGGTGGCGGCGGGTTCGGCGGCGGCCGTGGCCGCTTCCAGGACATGGACGAGGGCACCCTGACCAAGGTCGCGGAGACCACCGGCGGCAAGTACTTCAAGGCCGAGGACGCCGAATCGCTCGGCGACGTCCTGCGCGACCTGCCCAGCCAGGTGACCCTGCAGCGCAAGGAGACCGAACTGACCTCATGGTTCGCCCTGGCGGGCGCGGCGCTGATCCTCGCCGCCGTCGGCCTCGCCCAGTGGTGGAACCGCACCCGCCTCCCGCGGCCGAGACCACCCGGCGGCGCGTGACAGGACCAGCCCGGTTGGCCTACGCTCCGGTCCGTGCGCGTGAAGATCCAGGACGAGACGGCGACCGGACGGGTCCTGAGCGCCCTGGAGCTGGACGTTTCCGGGCCGGTGCGGCTCCGTGAGCTGATCCGCCTGCGGGTGCGGGAGGAGGTCGCGCGGTTCAACGCCCGGCCGGTCGAACGCTTCCAGGGCCTGGTCCGTCCGACCGCGGCCGAGGCGGACCTCAACGGGTACCTCATGCCGGCCCCGGCCCGCATCGACTGGGAGCAGCAGGCCGACGCGGCCGTGGCCGCCTTCGGCCGCAACGCGTTCTTCGTCCTCGTCGGCGACCGGCAGGTCGAGGACCTCGACGAGGAACTGGCCCTCGACGAGGCGTCCCACGTGGTGTTCATCCGCCTGGTCCAGCTGGTCGGCGGATGAACACCGAGCTCCTGGCCGGTCACCGGGACCGGGCCGCGCGGGTGCTCCCGGACGCGCCCGGCCTCAACGCCGACGCCGTCGAGCACTTCCACCACCGCGTCCTGCCCGACCTCGACGACGAGCAGCTCCGCTCGGTCGTCGTCGCGCTCGCCGAACGGGCGGCGAACTACCGCGGCTGGGCGTGGGAGGCGGCGCGTCTCTTCCCCGCTCTGGCGAACCGCCGGCCGGCGTGGACGCCGGTCGACGTCGAGCTGCTGTTCGGCCTCGCCCATCAGGCGTCGGAGTATTCGGTGGTGACCGTGGCGCGCGTCGCGACCGTCGCGGCGGAATCGCTGGACCTGGACGGTCGGAGCACGCTCGTGGAGTGCTTCCGGGAGGCGCAGAAGCTGGTCGACACGTCCGCGCTCCGAGAGGCGACCGAGCGTGCGCAGCTGCTGCGGCGGCTGATGTGGCTGGCGGACAACGCCGCCGACGGCGCGGCCGCCTGGGCCGGGCGGATCCGGGTCGAGGACGGCTGGAGCCGGGCGGCGGTCGAGCACCTGCGGGCAGCGCCGGCGGACGCCGCCGCGATCGCCGGACTGCTCGACCACGCGCTCACCCTCACGTCCGGGCCGCGGCCGACGAAGGCGTGGCTGCGCCGCACCGGCGAGCTGCTGGACGGCCCGCTCGTCGCCCTGGTGCACCACCTGCTCCAGCTGGCGCACACCTGCCCGCCCGCGATGGTCCGGCAGTGGTACGCCGACATGACCATGCGGGTCAGCGCGGACAACGCCGAACTGGTGCGGGGGCTGCTGTGGGCCGCGCAGGTGTCCGGCGAGCCGTGGCTGGTCCCGCTCGTGCTGTCGCTGGAGCCGACCCTGCACGAGCCGAAGCCGCTCAACGCCTGCTACGCGGTGCTGGGCCGGCGCGCCGACCCCGAGGCGATCGCCGCGCTCGTGAGGATGCAGCGGCGCAACCGGCACCGCGGGAAGCTCAAGCAGATCGCCGCCGCCCTCGACGAGGCCGCCACCGCCGCCGGTGTCAGCCGCTCGGAGCTCACGGAGCTGACCATCCCCGACTGCGGCCTCGACCGGCAGCGGCAGCGGCGCGTCCGGACCGCCGTCATCTCCGTCGACGAGCGGGCACGGGTCCGGGTCGCCTGGGAGCTCGACGGCACGACCACGACGAAACCGCCCGCGGACGTCGACCCGGAGGCCGCCGCCGAAGTGCGCAGGGTCACCGCCGACCTGAAGAAGGCCCTCGCCGACGAGCGGCAGCGCCTCGAGGACCTGCTCGTCGAGGACCGTGACTGGCCCCTGGACACGTGGCGCGAACGCTACCTCGAGCACCCCGTCACCGGGGTCTTCGCCGGCCGTCTGCTGTGGACGGTGGTCGACGGCGATCGGCGGTACACCGGCCTGCCGCGAGCGGACGGTCGCTTCACCCTGGCCGGCGGTGACGCGGCCGACCCGGACGTCGGCGCGCGGATCCGGCTGTGGCATCCCGTGGACGCGGACCCTGAGCAGGTGCGGGCCTGGCGCGCGCGCATCCTCGCCGACGAGCTGCACCAGCCCTTCAAGCAGGCGTTCCGGGAGGTGTACCTGCTGACCCCCGCCGAGGAGGAGACCCGCACCTACTCGAACCGGTTCGCGGCGCACATCCTGCGGTACCAGCAGGCGTACGCGCTGATGAAGGAACGCCGGTGGGGCAGCAACTACCTGGGCGGCTGGGACGGCGGCTACTCGGGCGAGGCGAAACGGGAGTTCCCCTCGGCGGACCTGACGGCCGTGTTCCACCACGACCAGGCGACCGACGGCGGCGGCGACCCCGTGCAGTTCTGCGCGACGGACCAGGTCCGCTTCGAGCGGGGCCGCGGCCGGACCCGCCACGAGGTCCCCCTGGCGGAGGTGCCGGCCCGCGTCTTCGCCGAGGCGATGCGCGACGTCGACCTGTTCGTCGGCGTCACCTCGATCGCCACCGACCCGACGTGGGCCGACCGCGGCACCGACGACCCGCGCTTCGACTACTGGCAGTCGGTCGCGTTCGGCGACCTGACCTCCAACGGGCAGGTCCGCCGCCAGGTCCTGGAGCATCTGCTGCCCAAGCTGAAGATCCGCGACAAGGCCCGGCTCGACGGCCACTACCTCGTCGTGGACGGCACCCGGCACACCTACCGCATCCACATCGGCAGCGGCAACATCCTCATGTCCCCGAACGACCGCTACCTGTGCGTCGTGCCGACGAACACCGCCAAACCCTCAGGCGTGCGCTTCCTGCCCTTCGAGGGCGACACGATCCTGTCGATCGTGCTGTCCAAGGCCCTCCTCCTGGCCGAAGACCACAAGATCAAGGACGAGTCGATCCTCCGCCAGCTCGCCTGACCGGCCCGCCGTCGCGGGTCCCCGGCGGTGCGCCGCGCCGGAAGCGGACCGGGTCCCGGGGCGTCGGCCCTTGGTGGCGGCCGCGGTCGGAGCGTCGTAGGGTGCTGGGATGGCCCGTCGTTGGATCACGCCGCGGCGATGGCGGCCGTCCGCGGTGCCCGGCACCGGGGCGACGGGCGAGTTCGTGGTGGCGCGGCGGCTGGCGACCGGCGGGCGTGGACCCGAGGACGTCATGTTCGACGCGCACGGCTGTGTGGTCACCGGGACCGGCGACGGCCGGGTCCTGCGCATCGGCCCCGTCGGCGGGCACACGGTCGTCGCCGAGACCGGCGGGCGGCCCCTCGGGGTGCAGCCGTGCGCCGACGGCGGCGTCCTGGTCTGTGACCACGACCGCGGCCTGCTGCGGGTCACCCCGGACGGCGCCGTCGAGGTGCTGGTCGGCACCGTGGACGGCGAGCCGTTGACATTCGCCAGCAACGTCGTGCAGGGGCCGGACGGCACGATCTGGTTCACCACGTCGACGGCGCGGTGGAGCCTGGAGCATCACCTCGGTGACATGTTCGAGCACTCGTGCACCGGACGGCTGATCCGCCGCGACCCCGACGGCACGGTCACCACGCTGCTGAGCGACCTGAAGTTCGCCAACGGCCTGGTCCTCGCGCCCGACGGGTCGTGTCTGCTGTTCGCGGAGACCGCCGGGTACCGGATCTCGCGGTTCTGGCTGGACGGGCGCGTCGAGCCCCTGGTGGAGAACCTGCCGGGGTTCCCGGACAACATGAGCCTCGGCAGCGACGGGCTGCTGTGGGTCGCGATCGCCGCGCCACGCAACGCGCTGCTCGACCGGCTCCTGCCGCTGCCCGGGTTCCTGCGGCTGCTGGTGTGGAATCTGCCCGCCGCCGTCAAGCCGAAGGCGGTCCCGATCGCCTGGGTGATGGCCTTCGATCTCGATGGCCGCCTCGTGCACGACCTGCGCACCACCGACGGTTCCTACGGCTTCGTCACCTCGGTCGCCGAACGCGACGGCACCGTCGTCGCCGGCAGCCTCACCGAGGCCGACGTCGTCGTGCTGGAGTCACCCGGCGCCGGCGGGCACGCCGCATCAGGGTGAGACCGGGGGCGCCGGCCCGGCCCCTCACACGGGCCTGGCGTACACCTCCCGGGGGATCGTGTAGGCGAGGTCGACGGCCGTCTCGACGGCCTCGTCCAGGTCGAGGTGGTGCTGGGCGACGAGCGTGGCGAGGTAGCCGGCGTCGATGCGGCGGGCCAGGTCGTGCCGGGCCGGGATCGACGCGAACGCCCGCGTGTCGTCGACGAAACCGGCGGTGTTGTAGAAGCCCGCGGTCTCGGTGACGGAGGCGCGGAAGCGGCGCAGACCCTCGGGGCTGTCCAGGAACCACCAGGGGGCGCCGAGCCGCACCGCCGGGTAGACGCCGGCGAGCGGCGCCAGCTCGCGGCTGTAGACGGTCTCGTCGACCGTGAACAGGATCAGCCGCAGTGCGGGGTGGCGGCCGAAGGACTGCAACAAGGGGCGCAGGGAGCGGGTGAACTCGGTGGCGACCGGGATGTCGAAGCCGCGGTCCGGCCCGTACAGCTGCAACGCCGAGGTGCTGTGGTCGCGCAGGACGCCGGGGTGCAGCTGCATGACCAGGCCGTCCTCGCAGGACATCGCGGCCATCTGGAAGAGCATGTGGCCGGCGAACGCGGCCGCCTCCGAAGCGGTGATCCGGCCGGCGAGAGCGGCGGCGTAGATGCGGCGGGCCTCGGTGTCCGGCAGCGGGGTGGTGTCGGCGGACTCGTGGCCGTGGTCGGTGGCGAGCGCGCCGGCGGCGATGAACGCCTGCCGCCGGGCCCGCAGCGCCGCGAGATAGCCGTCGTAGTCGTCGGTCGGGGTGTCGGCGCGCTTCGCGAGGGCCGCGACGTCGGCGGTCCAGGACGGGCGCCCCGGGTGGACGAGCGCGTCGGGGCGGAACGTGGGGATGACCCGCGAGCCCCAGCCGTCGGCCGCGAGCCGGGCGTGCGCGTCGAGATCGTCCAGGGGTGAGTCGGTCGTGGCGAGGACCTCGATGCCGAACCGCTCGAACAGCGCCCGTGGGCGGAAGGCCGGATCAGCGAGGCGCTCGGTCAACGCGTCATAGATGACGTCGGCGGAGGAGGCGGAGGGCACGGTGGTGACGCCGAAGACCTCGACGAGCTCATGGGTCAGCCAGTACCGCGACGGCGTCCCCCGGAAGAGCCGCCAGTTGGCGCAGAACGTGCGCCAGATCGCCCGCGGATCGGTCTGCGCGGCGGCGCCGACGCCCAGCGCCTCCAGCGGCACACCCGCCGCATGCACCAACCGGGTCACGTAGTGGTCCGGGGTGATCAGCATCGAGGCCGGATCCCCGAACGGGGTGTCGTCGGCGAGCAGCCCGGCGTCGACGTGGCCGTGCATGCACACCAGCGGCAGCGACCGGGTCGCGGCATAGACGGTGCGGGCGAGCTCCCGGGTGGTGGGGTCGGGTGGCAGGGCGCGGTCGGGGTCGAGGTGGAGCTGCGGCACCGAAGAAACTCCCTCGCAAGAGATCCCACAAACGTTCTCATCACTGTGTGCCCCGGAAAGCGACCCGTCAAGAGAATCTCTTGACATCGACCTACAAACGATTTCATGCTTGCCGACACCACCTCAGGACAGGGAGCGTGCTCGATGCCGGTGACGATCAAGGACGTGGCCCGGGTGGCCGGCGTGTCGCCGTCGACGGTGAGCCGTGCCCTGACCACCCCCGCGCTCGTCCAGGCCGAGACCAGGTCCCGGGTCGAGCGGGCGGCCGCAGAGCTGGGCTACCAGCCCAACCGGGCGGCCCGCGGCCTGATCACCGGCCGCACCGGCAACATCGGGCTGATCGTGCCCGACCTCACCAACCCGTTCTTCCCGGGCGTCGTGAAGGGCGTGCAGAGCCGCGCCCGCGAGTCCGACTTCTCGGTCTTCCTCGCCGACACCGACGAGGACCCGACCGCGGAGGCCGGCCTGGTCCGGGCGCTGAGCAAGCAGGTCGACGGCATCGTGCTGTGCTCCCCACGGATGAGCGAGGAGGACCTGCGCTCCGTCGGCGGCGACACCCCCATCGTCATGCTCAACCGCCGGGTCGGGCAGATCCCGTCGATCACCATCGACAACGTCGACGGCATCCGGCAGGCCGTCGCGCACCTCGCCGCGCTCGGCCACCGCCGCATCGCCTACGTCGCCGGGCCGCGGCTGTCGTGGTCCAACCGGGAACGCGCCCGCGCGCTGCGGGCGGTCACCGCGGCGAGCGGCATCGAGCTCGTCGAGGTCGGCAACTTCGCCCCCCAGTTCGCCGGCGGTGTCGCCGCCGCCGACCTCGTCCTCGCCGCGGGCGTCACCGCCGTCATCGCCTACAACGACCTCGTCGCGCTCGGCCTGCTCAACTGGTTCGCCACCCGCGGCGTCAAGGTGCCCGAGACGATCAGCGTCATGGGCTTCGACGACATCGTGCTGTCCCAGATGGTCAGCCCGTCACTCACCACCGTCGCCCAGCCGCAGGAGCCGATCGGCCGCGCCGGCGTCGACATGCTGCTGCAGCTGCTCGAGGACCCCGACCGCGCGGCCGTCGCGCGGCGAGAGCTCCCCTCACAGCTCATGGTCCGCCACTCCACAGGACGCGCCCCCACCCCCTGAGAAGGGAACCGCCATGTCCCTCACCCGGAGATCCCTCGCTTCGCTGCTCGTGCTGTCGCTCGCCGCCTGCGGCGCGCCGACGAAATCCACCCCGGCGCCCGCGTCCAGCGGCGACCTGCCGCTCAAGCCCGGGGCCCCCGTCACGCTCAACATCCTCGACGTCGCCGGCAACCTGCAGCTCACCCAGGGCATGATCGACGACTTCGTGGCCGCGCACGCCGACACGATCAGCAAGGTCACCTACTCGAAGGCGACGGCGCCGGAGCTCGCGCCGAAGGTCAAGGCGCAGCAGAACGCCGGCCGGGTCGACATCGACCTCGTGCTCACCGGCGTCGACGGCCTCGCCGCCGGTGTCGACCAGGGACTCTGGCAGCCGCTGCTGCCGGTGTACGCCCAGCGCCTGTCCAACATGAACAGCTACCTGCCGGGCGCCGCCGCCATGCAGAAGCTCGCCGGGGACTTCGGCGTCACCGTCACCTACTACCCGTCCGGTCCGCTGATCGAATACCTGCCGGACAAGGTGCCCAACCCGCCGAAGAGCGCCGAGGAGCTCCTCGCCTACGCGAAGGCCAACCCGGGCACCGTGCAGTACGCGCGTCCCGCGAACTCCGGGCCCGGTCGCACCTTCCTCATGGGGCTGCCGTACCTGCTGGGCGACAAGGACCCGAAGGACCCGGTCAACGGGTGGGAGAAGACCTGGGCGTACCTGACGGAGCTGAACAAGTACGTCGAGCTGTACCCGTCCTCGACCAGCGAGACGATGAAGTCCCTCGCCAACGGCTCCGCGAAGATCATCGCGACGACGACCGGCTGGGACATCAACCCGCGCGTCCTCGGCCAGGTGCCGAAGGAGGCGAGGATCGGCTCGCTCAACGGCTTCCACTGGGTCACCGACGCCCACTACGCCGTCGTGCCGAAGGGCGTCTCCGCCGACAAGCAGTCCGCGATCCTGCTGTTGCTGCAGGAGATGCTCACCCCGAAACAGCAGGCGAAGGCCTACGACAAGGGCTACTTCTACCCCGGCCCGGCGGTCAAGGACGTGCCGCTGTCGATGGCGCCCGCGGACAGCCAGAAGGCGATCACCGACTACGGCCGCCCCGAGTACGACGCGCTCATCTCCGGCAACCCCCTCGAGGTACCCCTGGACGCCAAGGCGCTCGTCGCCGCGTTCGACAAGTGGGACCGCGAGGTGGGCGGGGCGAAGGTGAAGAAGTGACCGCCTTCAATCAGCTGCGGCTCGAAGGTGTCACCCGCCGCTTCGGCGGCCAGGACGCGCTCGTCGACCTGGACCTGACGATCGAGCGGGGCGAGTTCATCGCCCTGCTCGGCCCGTCCGGCTGCGGCAAGTCCACCGCGCTCAACTGCCTCGCCGGCCTGCTCCCGCTGACCGCGGGCCGGATCTGGCAGGACGACACCCGCCTCGACACGCTCCTGCCGGAGAAGCGCGGCTTCGGCATGGTGTTCCAGAACTACGCGCTGTTCCCGCACCTTTCGGTGGCGAAGAACATCGCGTTCGGCCTGCAGATGCGGCGCCTGCCCGGCGCGGAGGTCCGCCGCCGCACCGACGAGGCGATCGCGCTGGTCCACCTGGAGGCGCAGGCCCGCAAACTGCCCGGCCAGCTCTCCGGCGGGCAGCAGCAGCGGGTCGCGATCGCCCGCGCCGTCGTCCTCGAGCCGTCGCTGGTCCTCATGGACGAGCCACTGTCCAACCTGGACGCGAAGCTGCGGCTGGAGATGCGCACCGAGATCCGGCGGCTGCACCAGGCGCTCGGCCTCACCACCGTCTACGTGACGCACGACCAGGAGGAGGCGCTGTCGATGGCCGACCGCCTGGTCGTGCTCCGCAACGGGCGCGTCCAGCAGATCGGCACCCCCGAGCAGTTGCACACGCAACCGGCGAACCGGCACGTCGCCGATTTCATGGGCTTCCGCAACCTGCTGCCGATGAAGGTCGTCTCCAGTGGACCGTCCACGGTGGAGGTCTTCCGTGACGGGCTGAGCCTGCACGGCACCCCCGTCGGCCCGGTGTCCGCCGGTGACGATGTCGTCGCCGGTGTACGGCCTGAGTCACTTCGCATGGCCGAAGACGGTTTCCCCGCCACGGTCGAGGTCGTGGAGTACCAGGGGCGCGAGGTCGCCGTCGAGGTCGTCACCGAGGCCGGGCAGCGGCTGCATCTGCGCACCGATGCCCGCCCCGCGCCCGGCGACAAGGTGCGGCTCGCGGTGGATCCCGCGGCGCTGCTCGTGTTCCCCCGCGGCGGTGAGGACTGATGCCACAGGTGGCATGGGCGCACCGGCTCGCCGAACGCGGCATCGACCGGCAGCTGCTGCTGCTCGGCCCGGCGTTGCTGTTCGTCGTGACGCTGTTCATCTACCCGTTCTTCTACGGCATCGGGCTGTCGTTCCAACCCGAACAGGGCGGGCCGTTCGGGGCGTACCGGTCGTTCTTCGCCGACGCGTACGAGCGCGGCACCCTCACCACCACGCTGTGGCTGTCGCTGCCGGTGGCGCTGCTCAACGTCGGCGCGTCGGTGCCGATCGCCTACCGGATGCGGGGCCGGTTCCGCGGCAAGCGGCTGCTGACCACGGTCCTCGTCGTGCCGATCACCCTCGGCACCGTCCTCACCGCCCAGGGGCTGCTCAACTTCCTCGGCCCCACCGGCTGGTTCAACCGCACCCTCATGTCCGCCGGCCTGATCGACGACCCGGTCCGGCTCACCCACAACTACTGGGGCGTGCTCTTCTCCCTCGTCATCACCGGCTTCCCGTTCGCGTTCCTGCTGGTGCTGTCCTACCTGTCGGGCATCGACCCGACCCTGGAGAAGGCCGCCGCGACGCTGGGCGCCGGCTGGGCGCAACGCTTCCGGCGGATCACCCTGCCGCTGCTCGCCCCGGGCCTGGCGACCACGTTCTGCCTGACGTTCGTGCTCGCGTTCAGCGTCTTCCCGTCCGCGGTCCTCGTCGGCGACCCCGCCGGCGACACCCGGGTCATCTCCATCGCCGCCTGGCACGCCGGCTATGAGCAGTACGACTACCCGAAGGCGTCCGCGATCGCGGTCGTCATGGGCCTCGTCGAGCTCGCCGTCATCGCCGCCGTCCTCGGCTGGCGCTCGCTGCTGTACACCGGATCGACGGGGGGCAAGGGATGAGAACCGGTGCCTGGGTGGTCTGGGGCTTGGTGGCGTTCTTCTTCGTCAACCTGCTCGGCGTCGTCGGCTCCGTCGTCGTCAGCTCGTTCGGCACCACATGGTTCGACACGTGGCTGCCGACCGGCGCCACCGGCCAGTGGTACGGCGAGGCGTGGCGCGACTTCGGGCTCCTGCCCGTGCTCGTCACCACCCTGGAGGTGTCCGCGCTCGTCGTCGGGATCTCCGTGCTCATCGGCGTGCCGGCCTCCTACGTCCTGGCCCGGCGCTCGTTCCCCGGCCGGCGGGTGCTGTACCTGCTGTTCCTGCTGCCGATCCTGATGCCGCCGATCACCTACGGCATCCCCCTGGCGACCGTGCTGTACAAGTACGGGTTCGCCGGGCACATGACCGGCGTCGTCCTGGCGAACCTCGTGCCGTCGGTGCCGTTCGTCATCCTCACCATGACCCCGTTCATCGAGCAGATCGACCCGGCGATCGAACGCGCCGCCCGCATGTGCGGCGCCGGCACCCGCCAGGTCTTCGTCCGGATCCTCGCGCCGCTGCTCGTCCCCGGCATGCTCGCCGCGTCGATCCTCGTCCTGGTGCGCACGGTCGGCATGTTCGAGCTGACGTTCCTCACCGCCGGGCCGGACTCGCAGACGCTCGTCGTCGCGCTCTACAACTCGATGTCCGCCGCCGGGATCCGCGCGCAGCAGTCCGTGGACGCGATGGCCGTCATCTACACCGGCACGATGCTGGTGCTGCTCGTCCTGGCGCTGCGCCTCGTCAACCCGACCCAGCTCGTCGCCCGGGTCAAGGAGGAAGAGGTCACATGAGGATCAGCGAAGCGCGCGTCATCGTCACCTGCCCCGACCGCAACTTCGTCACCCTGAAGATCGTCACCGACGAGGGCGTCACCGGCGTCGGCGACGCCACCCTCAACGGGCGTGAGCTCGCCGTCGCGAGCTATCTCACCGACCACGTCGTGCCGCAGCTCATCGGCCGTGACCCGACCCGCATCGAGGACACCTGGCAGTACCTCTACAAGGGGGCGTACTGGCGGCGCGGGCCCGTCACGATGTCGGCGATCGCGGCCGTCGACACGGCGCTGTGGGACATCCTCGGCAAGATCGCCGGGTTGCCCGTCTACAAGCTCATCGGCGGACGTTCCCGCGAGGGCGTCACCGTGTACGGCCACGCCAACGGGTCCACAGTGGACGAAGCGCTGACAGAGGTCGCCCGCTATGTGGACCTAGGCTACAAGGCGATCCGGGTGCAGACGGGGGTGCCCGGCCTGGCCAGCACCTACGGCGTCTCCGGCGACAAGATGTACTACGAGCCCGCCGACGCCGCGCTGCCCACGTCGAACGTCTGGTCGACGGCCCGCTATCTCAACCACGTCCCGTCGGTGTTCAAACGGGTCCGCGACGAGTTCGGCCCCGACGTGAAGCTGCTGCACGACGTGCACCACCGGCTCACCCCGATCGAGGCCGCCCGCCTGGGGAAGTCGTTGGAGCCGTACGACCTCACCTGGATCGAGGACCCCGTCCCCGCCGAGCTGCAGGCCGGGTTCCGGCTCATCCGGCAGCACACCACCACCCCGATCGCCGTCGGCGAGGTGTTCAACACCATCTGGGACTGCGAGCAGCTCATCCGCGAGCAGCTCATCGACTACATCCGCGCCACCGTCGTGCACGCCGGCGGCATCACCCACCTGCGGCGCGTCTTCGACCTGGCCGCGCTGCACCACGTGCGGTCCGGCTCGCACGGCGCCACCGACCTGTCCCCGGTCTGCATGGCGGCCGCGCTGCACGTCGACGTCGCCATCCCGAACTTCGGGCTGCAGGAGTACATGCGGCACACCGACGCGACGGATGCCGTGTTCCCGCACGGGTACCACTTCGACGGCGGCTACCTGCACCCGTCGGAGGAGCCGGGGCTCGGCGTCGACATCGACGAGGAGCTCGCCGCGCGGTATCCGTACAAGCCGGCGTCCCTGCCGGTGAACCGCCTCGAAGACGGGACGATGCACAGTTGGTGACCCGCCTCTCGCGTGCCTCGCTGCCCGGCGTCCGCGGCGTTCGTACGCCCCCGTACGACCTCGCGGGGGTCCAGGTCGGGATCGTGCACCTGGGCGTCGGCGCGTTCCACCGGGCGCACCAGGCCGTCTACACCGACGCCGTCCTCGCCGCCGATCCGACCTGGGGCATCAGCGGCTTCACGCAACGGTCCGCCACGGTCCGGGACCAGCTCGCGCCGCAGGACGGCCTCTACACGGTCCTGGAGCGCGGCGCCGGGGCCGCCCCGCCGCGGGTGATCGGGGCGCTGCGGGAGATCCGCGCCCCGGACGAGGACGGCGGGCCCGCGGCGCGGATCGCCGACCCCCGCGTCCGCCTGGTCACGCTCACCGTCACGGAAAAGGGGTACCGGCCCGGCGCCCCCGCGGTCGGGCACCTCGTCGCCGGCCTGGACCTGCGCCGCCGCGCCGACGCCGGGCCGATCAGCGTCCTGTCGTGCGACAACCTGACCGCCAACGGCGCGACCCTGCGCACCCTCGTCGCCGCCCACTGCGCGGGGCTGCCCGACGCGGACCGGCTGCTCGACTGGATCACCGAGTCGGTGGCGTTCCCGTCGTGCGTCGTCGACCGGATCGTGCCGGCGAC
Organism: Dactylosporangium sp. NPDC005555; assembly: GCF_040605635.1. NCBI lineage: Bacteria > Bacillati > Actinomycetota > Actinomycetes > Micromonosporales > Micromonosporaceae > Dactylosporangium > Dactylosporangium sp. NPDC005555. The sequence continues at coordinate 27,198 of NZ_JBEXDG010000010.1, read as the reverse complement.
AGCACCCGCCGACCTCGACGCGGTCGCGTCGGTGCTCGGTGCCCGCGACGAGGGAGCGGTCGTCGCGGAACCCTTCAGTCAGTGGGTCATCGAGGACTCGTTCGCCGCCGGACGACCCGCCTGGGACGCCACGTTCACCGATGACGTGGCGCCCTACGAGGCGGCGAAACTGCGGCTGCTCAACGCGACCCACTCGCTGCTCGCCTACACCGGCGCGCTCGCCGGCTACGACACCATCGCCGCCGCCATGACCGACCCTGTCCTCGCCGACGCCGCCCGCCGGCTCATGGCCGAGGACGCCGCGCCGACACTCACCCTGCCCGCCGGCTTCGACCTGGTCGGCTACCAGGAGTCCATCCTGCGCCGGTTCGCCGACCCCGCCCTCGGCCACCGCACCACCCAGGTCGCCGCCGACGGGTCGCTGAAACTGCCGATCCGCCTGCTCGGCACCGCCCGCGACCGGCTCGCCGCCGGGGCCACTCCACAGTGGACGGCACTCGCCGTCGCGGCGTGGATGGTGTACGTCGCGACCCGCCAACCGGTCGACGACCCGCAAGCGGCGGTGCTGGCCGCCGCGACGGCGGGCGCCACCACCGCGCCCGCGCTGGTCGACGCGCTCCTGCCCGTCTTCCCCGACCGGCTCGGCCCTTCGTGGCGGGACCTGCTCATCGAACACGCCGCACGTCTGCTCCGCCAATAGATTCGGCACCTCACCGCCGCCTCACCCGGGGCCGCGCGTACCGCCATACGTCCCGTCCGGGAGTGAACAATGCGCAGAATCCTCACGTGGCTCGCCGCGGCCGTCATGGTCGTGGCGGGCAACGCGGTCGCGGCACCCGCCGCGTCCGCCGCCACCTACACCCCGCCCGCGCTCAGGCAGCGGGTCGACCTCAACACCGGCTGGCGCTTCACCAAGGGCGACGTCGCCGGTGCCGAAGCCACCACGTTCAACGACAGCGCGTGGCAGCAGCTCAACGTCCCGCACACCTGGAACGCCGCCGACGGTGCCGACGGCGGAAACAACTACTACCGCGGCATCGGCTGGTACCGGCGGCACTACACCGTCCCGGCCGGCTTCGCCGGCAAGATGCTCTTCCTGCAGTTCGCCGGCGTCAACCAGGTCGCCGACGTGTGGGTCAACGGCGTCTACCTCGGCAAGCACTCCGGCGGCTACGCCCGCTTCCGCTTCGGCGCCACCTCGGCGTTCAAGGTGGGGCAGGACAACGTCATCGCGGTCAAGGTGACCAACGCGCACAACGCCGACATCGCCCCGCTGTCCGCCGACTTCACGTTCTACGGCGGCATCTACCGCAACGTCAGCCTGCAGGTCGTCGACCCGCTCGCCGTGCGGATGCTCGATTCCGCCGGTCCCGGGGTGTACCTGCGGCAGCGGTCGGTCACCGCGGCGTCGGCGACCGTCGACGTGACGACGAAACTGTTCAACAACAACACCTCCAGCCGCTCCGTCGTCGTCCGCACCGTCATCACCGACGCTTCCGGCACCGTCGTCGCGGATCAGTCGTCGGCCGCCCGCACCGTGGCGGCGAACGCCGGCGTGGATGTGCTTTCCACGGTGACCATCGCCAACCCCCGCCGGTGGGACGGGCTCGCCGATCCCTACCTGTACAACGCGAACGTCGAGATCCGAGACTCGGGCCAGGTCACGGACGTGGTGACGGAGCCTCTCGGCCTGCGCACGTTCGGCGTCGACCCGAACACGGGCTTCAGCCTCAACGGCCGAGCGTACGACCTGCACGGCGTGAACCTGCACCAGGACCGCGCCGGGGCCGGCTGGGCCGTCAACGACACGCAGCACACTGCTGACTTCGACCTCATCCGCGAGATCGGCGCCACCACGATCCGGATGGCGCACTACCAGCACGACCAGAAGGACTACAGCCTCGCCGACGAGCGCGGCCTCGTCGTCTGGGCCGAGATCCCGCTCGTCAACGACACCACCAACTCCGCGGGGTACACGGCGAACGCCCGCCAGCAGATGACCGAGCTCATCCGGCAGAACTACAACCACCCGTCGATCGTCTTCTGGGGCATCGGCAACGAGCAACGCGTCGACAACGCCGCCACCAACGCGCTGCTCGACAGCCTCGCCGGCCTGGTGGACACCGAAGACCCGGACCGCGTCTCGGTCTACGCCAGCTGCTGCGTCAGCGACACCGGCGCCGTCAACAACCACGCCGAGGCCAGCGGCTACAACAAGTACTTCGGCTGGTACAACGGCTCGTACAACGACCTCGGCGGGAACCTGGACAACCTGCACGCCGCCAACCCGTCCCGGCGGATCGCCCTGTCCGAGTACGGCGCGGGCGCCAACACCACCCAGCACGCCCTCAACCCGGGCGCCCCGAGCCCCGGCGGCCAGTACCACCCCGAGGAATACCAGGCGCTGCTGCACGAGGCATCCTGGAAGCAGCTCGACGCCCGCCCCTACGTGTGGGGCACCTACGTGTGGAACATGTTCGACTTCGCCGCCGACGCCCGCAACGAGGGCAGCCAGCCGGGCATCAACGACAAGGGCCTCGTCACCCGGGACCGGCTGACCCGCAAGGACGCCTTCTACTTCTACAAGGCGAACTGGGCCTCGACGCCGACGCTGTACATCACCAGCCGCCGCTGGACGAGCCGCACGACCGCCGCCACGGAGCTGAAGGTCTACTCCAACGCGCCCTCGGTCACCGCCACCCTCAACGGCGTCTCCCTCGGCGCTCGCACCAGCACCGACCGCATCTTCAAATGGACCGGCGTGACCCTGCGCCCGGGCGCCAACACCGTCCAGGTCACCGCCACCCTCAACGGCACCCCCGTCACCGACACCGTGACGTGGACCCTGAGCTGACCGCCCCTTCCGGCCGCTGCACCGTGTTCCCCGGTGCAGCGGCCGCGCTCCCGACGCCGGCCGGTAGCGTTCCCTGGGTGCGGTACCTGACCCAGCAGTTCGCGGTCGGCGCCCTGCGCCGCGGCAACGGCATCGAGCAGTTCCTCGGCCCCGCCGAAGTCGACGGCGCGGCGGCCGTGCGATGGGTCGCGGTCACGCCCATGGACGGCCGCTACACGGTCTCGTTGCACACGGTGCGTGACCTCGACGACGACCGCTTCGCCGACCTGCCCTTGTTCCCGTCCCTGGACCCGGTCGACGAGGACTACGTCGGCCAGGGCCGCGAACTGGCCGGCAGCCCCGACGAGGAAGCCGCGATGACCCTCGCCGAACGCCTCACCGGCGCGACGAGGGACCGATGGGTGAACTTCGGCGTCGCCGGTGAGGAATACCTGGACCTGGTCCGATCCCGGCGGAGCAGGCCGTCGGCCATCTGATGTCCGAGGGCGGTGCGCTGTCAGTCGACGTACCAGTCGAACAGGGCCCAGCCGGGTGGGGTCGCCATGACCAGGAGCATCACGGCGGTCGCGGCGAGGACCGTCCACCTGGTCCGGTCGGCGCGCAAGCGGGGACTCGCCAGGCCTGGGACCGAGAAGGCCAGGCAGATGACGGCCGGGACGAAGCCGAAGAGGACCACGATGACGGCCGGCCAGGACCAGCCGGGTGGTGACTGCTCGGGGAAGTACGGCGCGTCGGTGGTGAGGAAGGCGACTGCCGCGTACAGGTACGCGGCGACGAGCAGCCACTGGGCTGAGACCAGCGTCTTGATCGGCGTCGACGCAGCATGAGGCGCCGGCGCCCTGGCAGGATCGGGGGATGGACGACAGCGCGCCGTTTCGGTGGGACCTGGTCACGCCGGATCAGCTGGGGTCGTTGCTGGACGGGGTGGACGCGCCGGATCTGTGGTTCCTCGACGAGCTCGTCGCGTGCACCGGGAAGGTCGTGGCCCGCGGCGGCAACGGTGACCTGGTGTTCGTCGGCCGGTCCCTCGACTCGATGTACGACCTGCTCGGCGGGGCCCTCGACGGGCGGGTGGGGCTGCGGCGGCTGCCGTTCTCATTCGCACGGCCGGTGGTGCGGCGGGGGCGCAGGTGGCGGCAGCGGGCGTTGACGCAGGCCGAGGTGGCGCAGGCCCGCCGGATGGTCCAAGGGGTCGGGGCGGCGCCGCGGGACCTGGCGCGCGGGGCGCGGCCGGTGACGTTCGTCGACGTGGTCAGCGAGGGCGGGACGTTCACCGACCTGTACACACTGCTGCGCGAATGGATCGACGAGGAGCGCGAGCCGTGGCCTGTGATCCGGCGCAAGCTGCGGTTCGTCGGGGTGACGTCGCGGCGGCAGACGAGCCCGAACGCGTACCGCTGGCAGCAGGACGACGCGCCGTGGACCGGTGAGCTACCGGCCAGGGCGGTCGTCAACGTCTCACTCGACCGGCAGGTGTGGTCGTACTTCGGGGACGACCAGACGAAGCTGACCCGGTCGTTCCGCCCCGAACGGTGGCTGGCCGGGGCGGACGGGCCCGACCGGGGCGAGCAGACCCGGGCGGCCCTCGCGGAGGCGGTGGCGCTCGTCCACTACGGTCGCAGCAGGGAGGGGCGCCGCGCGCTCGCCCGCGCCACCGCCGGTGAGCCCGCGCTCGCCGAGCCGTGGCTGCGCACGCTGGTCACCGCACTGAGCAACGGCTGATGCGACAGATTGGAACGGGGCATGCGGGACAAGATCGAGCAACCGTGGGGCGTCAGTGCCTTCGGCGCGGCGAGCGTGCAGGCGCTGCCGGAGCTGGTCCGGATCAAGTTCAAGATCGTGAATACCCAGGAGACGCCCTCGGCGGCGTTCGACGTGGCCAGCGCGGCGGTCACCGAGGTCCGGGCCGCGCTGCGCCGGCACGGCATCGCGGACGGGGCGGTCAAGGCGTCCCGGCTGAGCCTCGTGACGGCCACCAGGTACATCGAGGGCGCTCACCGGTTCGTCGGCTACCAGTGCGTGGCGGGGTTCGCTGTCGAGTCGGCGGACCTCGACGGGAGCCGGCAGCTTCTGGTCGACCTCGTCGCGGCCGGAGCCAACGAGATCGAGGACGTGGACTTCGACGTCACCGGCAAGCCGGCGTTGCGGGCCGAGGCCCGGCGCGGGGCGGTCGCGGCCGCCCGGGCGAAGGCCGAGCTGTACGCGGAGGCGGCCGGCGTCCGGCTCGGCGCCGTGGTGCACATCGAGGACGTCGACTCGGACGGGCCGGGCGCGGACAAGTACCGCAGCCACGCCACTGACGCGGCCGACGCCGCCGCCCAGGACCTCGCCCCCGGCTACGTCATCGTCAACGCCGCCGTGCTGCTCGGCTTCGCGCTGCGAAGCGACTGACGAAGGACGCGAAGCACGGCCTGCGAAGCGACTGACGAACAATGCGAAGCGACTGACGAACGATGCGAAGCGATTGACGCAGGACGCGAAGCGCGGCCCGGGGCGAGCCTGCCGCCGGAGTCCAGGAACGCGGCGGCGAGGCTAGTCGGGGGCGTCGGACAGCAGGGTCTCGATGCGTTCGAGCAGGACGCTCGGCTCGAACGGCTTGACCAGGTAGTCGTCGGCGCCGGCGTCGAAGCCGGTGCTGACGTCCAGCCACTGGCCGTGTGAGGTGAGGATCAGCACCGGCATCAGCTCGGTGTCGGCGGTCTCGCGCAACGCGCGGCAGACCTCGATGCCGTTGATGCCGGGCATGCTGACGTCCAGGATCGCCAGGTCGGGGTGCTCCCGGCGGGCGGTGTCCAGCGCGGTGCCGCCGTCGGCGCAGGCGATCACCTGGTGGCCGGACGTGTCGAGCAGAAACGTCAGCAGCTCCCGGATGGCGAGGTCGTCCTCGGCCACGAGCACCGTCGACATGCGCACCAACTTTCTGGAAGCTCCCGATCCGAGTATATGGACAAAACCGCTCAACTATGGTGGTTCCGGATGGACGGAGTCTGGAGGCCGCGACGATGACCGCAGCGCCTGCGCCGCAGTATCTGCGGCAGCTGTCGCACGAGCTGCGCACGCCGCTCACCGGTATCCGTGGGTACAGTGAGGTGCTGGAGCATGCGGGTCCGCTCACCGAGCGGCAGCGTCACATGCTGACCATGCTCAACTCCTGCGTCCACCGGCTCGACAGCCTCATCGACGACCTGCTGCTCTTCGCGGCGGTGGACGCCGGGGTCTACGGGCTCGTCGTCGAGGACCTCGACCTGCGCCGGCTGTGCGACCGCGTCCTGAAGGCGCACGCCGCACGCGCCCGACCCGGCGAGCCCGGGGTGCGCTGGACGGCCGAGGGCGGAAGCTGCGTCGTACAAGGGGATCCGCGACAACTGGAGCATCTCGTCGTGGCACTGCTCAACCACGCCGCGGGGTGTTTCGCCGGCTGCGGGGAGCTGCTGGTCGCGCTGCACGGCGACGACACCCAGGTGCAGCTCGTCGTCACCGCCGGCACGCAACCGTGCCCGGCCGGCATCGTGGGGCTCGGGGTGGCGGTGGTGCGCGCCATCGCCGACCGGCACGGCGGGATCGTGACCGCGGGCGACACCGAGCTCCGGGTCATGCTGCCGCGCACCGCGACGCCCGGCGACCGGGTGACGGTCCGGCCGATGCGGCGGGCCCGATGACGGCGGAGCGGCACCGCTGGTACGGCTCGATGGCCCTCGCGGCCGTGGTCCTCGTCCTCGGGGCGCTCGCCACGCTCGGCGTCACCGTCGTCATCAGCGGCAAGGAGCGGCGCTCGGCGCAGCAGGCGATCGAGCGCCAGTCCGATCTCGCCGCCGCCGCCGTCGCCGGTGAGGTCCGCCGGTACGTCGACACGATCGACAACGTGGCGGCGGCGTTGGGCTCCCACGACGGGCTGAGCCCGCAGGAGTTCACGCGGGCGACGGCGAAGGTGCCGGGGGAGGCCCTGGCGGGCGCGACGGCGCTCGTGTTCGTCGTCCCGGCCGGCGCCGCGGACGTCGCCACCGTGCAGGAGGGATGGCGGGCGGCGGGCGCCACCGGGCTGACCCTGCGACCCGCGGACGGCCTCCAGGAGCATTATTTCGGCGTGTACGCCAGGCAGCTCGACGGCAACGCGCCTCTGGAGGGCGGGACGGATCTCGGCGGCAACCCGGACCTCGCCGACGTGCTGCGGCAGTCGCGCCGGACGGGCCGTGCGGCGGTGTCCAACGCGGCGCTGCTCGCGCTCGACGCGTCCCGCCCCGCCGGTGCGCAGCGCCGGACGCTCAGCCTCGCCACCCCGGTCACCGGGCCGGCCGGGGAGCTGCGCGGCTGGGTCGTGCTCGGCCTGCGTGGCGAGGGCTTCTTCGGCGGCGCGCTCGGCGAGGTCCTGCACCGGCGGGTCACCGCGACGCTGTCGGCCACCCAGACCGGCGGCGGCCTGCTGCCGATCGCGACCGTGCACCGCCTGGCGACCCCCCGCGACGCCCTGCGCCGGTCCCAGGACATCGGGATCGCGCAGCGGCTGTGGCACCTCGAGGTGAGCGCCGACCCGCGCGATCTGCCCGGCGCCTACACCGACCGGCCCCTCGTCGCGACCGCCTCGGGGGCGGTGCTGACCGTGCTGGTGACGCTGCTGGTGTACCTGCTGTCGACCCGTCGCTCGAAGGCCATGATCCTGGTGCACGAGGCGACCGGCGAGCTGCGCGCCGCCGAACGCGAGGCGCGCAACCAGGCCGCGCTGCAGCAGGCGATCCTCACCAGCCTCGGCGAGGGCGTCACCGTCGTCGGCGCCGACGGCCGGGTGCTGCTGCACAACCCCGCGGCCCGCCAGCTGCTCGGCACCGACGGCGACCCCGACACCCTCGAGGACTGGCCGGCGCACTACGGCGCGTACCTGCCGGACCGCGCGACCCCGTTCCCCGCCGCGGAGCTGCCGATGGTGAAGGCGCTGCGCGGCGTGTCCGTCGACCGGGTCGAGATGGTCATCCGCAACGCCACCCACCCCGACGGAATCCTCGTCAGCGTCAGCGCCCGGCCCCTGGACCGCTCGGCGGGCGGGCCACGCGGCGCGGTCGCGGTCCTGCACGACATCACGGCGCTGCGCCGCTACGAGACGGAGCTGGCCCAGTTCGCCGCGGTCGTCGCGCACGACCTGAAGAGCCCGCTGACCGCAGTGCACGGCTTCGCCGCCGTCGCCGCCGACGCCCTCTCCGTGGCGGACCCGCTGATCGCCTCCGCCCCACCGGCGGGTGGAGCCCGGCCCGCCGCTGCGGCGGAGCCGGACAGCCCAGAGGCCCGGCGGGGCGGCCTGACCCGGTCGAGCACGGCGCGGGCCGCGGTCGAGCGGGTCCGGCAGGGCGCGATCCGGATGCGGTCCATCATCGACGACCTGCTCGCCTACACCACCGCCCGCGACGCGCCGCTCAACCTCACCGAGGTGGACCTGCGGGCGATCGTCGAGTCGGTGGTCGCCGAGCGGACCGCGCCGGTCCCGCCGGCAGACCTGGCGATGGCGTCCTCGGCCGGCCGCCCGCCGGCGCCGGTCGTCCACATCGGCGACCTGCCCGAGATCAAGGCCGACCCGGGCCTGCTGCGCCTCGTCGTGGACAACCTCGTCGGCAACGCCATCAAGTACACCCCCGCCGGCCGCACCCCGCACGTGGAGGTCACCGCCGACGCCGGCCCCGACGGCATCCACCTCGTCGTCGCCGACCGCGGCATCGGCATCCCCGACGACGAGAAGGCCCGCGTGTTCGAGTCGTTCTACCGCGCCCGCCCCGTCGACTACGGCGGCACCGGCCTCGGCCTCGCCATCTGCCGCCGCATCGTGGAGCGGCACGGCGGCTCGATCGCGGTCGAGGACAACCCGGGCGGCGGCACCCGCTTCCGGGTGACGCTCCCGCTGACCGCCGCCGCCGAGCCCGACCCGATCGCGGCGCTGCGCACGTACGGCACGTCGGGCGACGCCGGCTGGGAACGCCTCATGCGCCCCAGCGACACCACCACCCCGGCGGCGCGCTGAAGGGTTAGGCGAGGGACCGGTAGTAGGCCTGCATCGAGGGGTAGTAGTCGGTGAAGTCGGGCATCGGGGTGTCGTCGGGCGAGCGGGAGGCGACCAGGGCGTCGAGGTAGAACTCCCAGCCGGGGCCGACCTCGCCGATGCCGTCGGCCGTGGTCAGGTGGTGCACCAGCCGGAGCTCGGTGCCGCCGCCGGTGCTGGTCAGCAGCAGCTCGAGGTGCCACGAGCCGGCCGCGTCCGAGGTGGTCACCGAGAGGCGGCGCGGCGCGTCGCAGACCTCGATGCGGGCCTCTGACCAGGGGGCGCCCTCTTCCTGCACCAGCTGGATCTGGATGGTGCCGCCGGGGCGGCCGTCGCCCTTCCAGGGGCCGAACCAGCGGGCGGTGCGCTCGGACTCGGTGACGCTGGCCCACACGTCCTCGATGGGGGCGCGGAAGGCGCGGCGCACGACGAGGTCGCCGCCGGTCGGGGTCGGCGTCCAGGTGCCGTCGGGTGTGCGGGTCATGCGCTGCGTTCCTCTCCTGTCGGGGTGCCGCGAAGGCGTTCGCGGCGGGTGCGGAACACCTCGGTTTCGAGGGCGTCCATGCGCTGCTGCCACACCGGCGGCACCGCGAACTGGGCGAGCCAGCCGGTCAGCTCGGCGAGGCGGGTGGGGTCCACGGCATAGAGGCGGCGCCGGCCGTCGAGGGTGTCGCGGACCAGGCCGCACTCGCGCAGCACCCGCAGGTGCCGGCTCACGGCGGGGCGGCTGATGGCGAAGCGGGCGCCGATCACGGCCGCGATGTGGCCCGCCGGCTGCGGGCCGGCCCGCAGCAGCTCGAGCACCGACCGGCGGACCGGGTCCGCGATCGCTTCCGCCACATCGTCCACGCCGGAAGTGTAACCTACGAGTTACACGATGGAACGACTAATGCAGTCTGAAGTCTGGCTTAGGTGGCTTGACATCGAAGGATTCGAATCGGAACATCTGACAGGTAACTTACCTATCTAATGATGGAGGCGCCTCGTGAAGATTCCCGGCAGGCTGGTCGGCATCGGTGCCGCGGCCGTGCTCGTCGGCGGGGTGACGGTCGCCGTGACCACCTACGGCGCTGAGGCGGCCGCTGAGACCCTGCTCTCGCAGGGCAGGCCCGCCACGTCGTCGTCCGACGAGACGTCCTCGTTCGGCCCCGGCAACGCCGTGGACGGCAACACCGGCACCCGCTGGGCCAGCGCCGAGGGCGTCGACCCGCAGTGGATCCGGGTCGACCTCGGTGCCACGAAGACCATCACGCACGTCAACCTCAGCTGGGAGGCGGCGTACGGCAAGTCGTACCAGATCCAGACGTCGGCCGACGGGAGCGCCTGGACCAGCATCTTCAGCACCACCACCGGCAACGGCGCGACCGACGACCTCACCGGTCTCAGCGGCACCGGGCGCTACGTGCGGGTCCTGGGCACCGCCCGCGGCACGGCGTGGGGCTATTCGCTGTGGGAGCTCAAGGTGTACGGCAGCGACGGCACCACCCCGTCGCCGAGCGCGTCCACGTCCCCGTCGAAGAGCCCGAGCGCGAGCCCGTCGCCGTCCAAGAGCCCGAGCAGCAGCCCCAGCAGCAGCCCGAGCGCCGGGAAGGACCTCACCGACCCGCGCAAGAAGGACATCGCCATGCAGCTGGTGTCCAGCGCGGAGAACTCGTCGCTGGACTGGAAGGCGCAGTACAAGTACATCGAGGACATCGGCGACGGCCGCGGCTACACCGCCGGCATCATCGGCTTCTGCTCCGGCACCGGCGACATGCTCGAGCTCGTCGAGCTGTACGCGCAGCGCGTCCCCGGCAACGTCCTGGCGAAGTACCTGCCGGCGCTGCGCAACGTCGACGGCACCGCCTCGCACGCGGGCCTGGACCCGAACTTCACGAAGGACTGGAAGACCGCGGCGGCGGACCCCGCGTTCCAGACCGCGCAGAACGACGAACGCGACCGGGTCTACTTCAACCCGTCCGTCCAGCAGGCGAAGGCCGACGGGCTGCGGGCTCTGGGCCAGTTCGCCTACTACGACGCGATCGTCATGCACGGCCCCGGCAACAGCGCCGTCAGCTTCGGCGGGATCCGCCGGGCCGCGATGGCGAAGGCCCGCACCCCCGCACAGGGCGGCGACGAGTTCACGTACCTCAACGCCTTCCTCGACGCGCGGGTCGCGGCGATGAAGACCGAGGAGGCGCACAGCGACACCAGCCGCGTCGACACGGCGCAGCGGGTGTTCCTCAACAACCGCAACTTCGACCTCAACCCGCCGCTGAGCTGGAAGGTCTACGGGGACCCGTTCACCATTCCCGCCTAGTTCACGAAGGCTTGGCGCCGCCGAGGATCGACGAGATCGCGTCGGCGGCGCCCGGCTTCGCGAACAGGTACCCCTGACCGAACTCGCAGCCGAGGTCCTGCAGCGTCGACCACTGCTCCTGCGTCTCGATGCCCTCGGCGACGGTCTGCAGCTGCAGGGCCCGGCCGAGCTGCACGACGGCCTCCGCGAGGGTCGCGTCGCCGTGCTCGGTGTCGATGCCGTCGACGAACGAGCGGTCGATCTTCAGGATGTCGACGGGGAACCGCTTCAGGTACGACAGCGACGAGTAGCCGGTGCCGAAGTCGTCGATCGCGAGCCGGACGCCGAGCGCCTTGAGCCGGCCGAGGGTCTCGATCGTCGAGTCGGTGTCCTGCATCAGCAGCGACTCGGTGATCTCCAGGACCACCTGTTGCGCGTTGATGCCGGTCTCCGCGAGGATCTGCCCGACCTCCTCGACGAGGCCCTCGTGCTGGAACTGCCGCGCCGACAGGTTCACGTTCATGCGGATGCGTTCCGCGGCCGGGAACTCCACGCACCACCGCGCGAGCTGCTCGCACGCCTGGCGCAGGACCCACCGGCCGAGCGGCACGATCAGCCCGGTCGACTCCGCCAGGGGGATGAACGCGTTGGGGCCCACGAGGCCGCGCAGCGGGTGCTCCCACCGGACGAGGGCCTCGACGCCGATGAGGCGGCTGGTCGGCAGGTCCACGATCGGCTGGTAGTGCACGACGAACTCGTCCCGGGCGAGGGCCCGCTCCAGCTCGGCGCGGTCGTCGGCCTCGCGGAGGATGTCGGCGTACATGCCGGGGTCGAACAGCGCGTAGCGGTCCCGTCCGGCGGCCTTCGCGGCGTACATCGCGAGGTCCGCGTTGCGCAGCAGTTCACCCGGGTCGGGTCCGTCGTCGCCGTCGGCGGCTTTCGCGGTCGCCACGCCGATGCTGGCGGAGCACACGACCTCGCGGTTGCCGAGGCGCAGCGGGCGGCGGATCGCGGCGAGGAGCCGGTCGCCGAGATCCATCGCCTCGATCTCGCTGACGTCCTCGACGAGGATCGCGAACTCGTCGCCGCCGAGCCGGGCGAGGGTGTCGGCGGCGCGCAGCTGCTGGTGCAGGCGCAGCGCGGTGGTGGCGATGAGCTGGTCGCCGGCGTTGTGCCCGAGGCTGTCGTTGACGAGCTTGAAGTCGTCGAGGTCCACCAGCAGCAGCGTGATCCGTCCGCCGCAGCGCCGGTTGCGGGCGATGGCGTGCTCGAGCCGGTCGCGGAACAGCGCCCGGTTCGGCATCCCGGTCAGCGAGTCCGCGAACGCCTGCCGGGTCAGCTCCTCCTCCAGCTCCTTGCGTTCGGTGATGTCCCTGATGCTGATGACGGCGGCCTCCAGCGACGGGTCGTGCAGCCGGTTGGTGCCGATGACGTCGGCGTAGATCCAGGCGCCGTCGCCGCGGCGGACCCGGGACTCGACGCGGGCGCAGGAGCCGGGGGCGCCGTTGGCGACGGCCAGCCACCACTCCATCACCAGGGGCAGGAAGTCGGGGTGGGTGATGTCCATGAGCAGCTCGCTGGTGACGTACGACTGCTCGTAGCCGAGCACGCTGCGCACCGACGGGCTGCAGTAGGTGACGCCGCCGCCGGGGAGCACGGCGATGACCGCGTCGGAGGAGTTCTCCAGCAGTGCCTCGATCCGGCGTTCGGCGCTGAGCCGGGCCGTGTCGAGCCGCCGCCGGTTGCTGGCGGTGCGTGCGCAGAACCACATGACGCCGGCCATCAGCGCGAGGGTCAGCGCGGCGAGGGTACCGGTGACGGGCCGGTCCCTGGTGAGCACGAGCGTGACGTACCCGGCGAGGGACGCCGCCCCGATGCCGATGACGGCGCGTTCGCTCGCGAGGGCCGCCGTGGACGCCAGGACGAGGGTCACACCGGCGGGGTAGATGGCGAGCGCGGCGACGTCGTAGGCGGTGAACGCCAGCAGCACGGCGAGGTTCGCCACCCACCAGGCGACGAGGACCTTCGGCAGCCACGGCCTGTCGACCAGGTCCCGCCATGGCAGGAACGCCATCGCGGCCTGGGACACCCCGGCGAGGGTGATCAGCGCGACGAGCAGCGGCCCGCCCTGCCAGTCGAGGTGGACGCGGACCGCGCCGATGGCGATCACGCCGACGGCGACCCACGTGCCCAGCCGGATCTGGCGGGCCCGGTAGTCACCCTCGTGCTGCTCCAGCGCGTTCACCGACATGGTCCGTTGATCGGTGCGGGCCGGGCCTTCCTGAGCCCGATCGTCGTCCGCCGCGGGTGCGGTACGGGAGCGAACGCGCTGACATTTGTCATCCGCCGGACGTGCACCGCGCACCCGAAACCGTGTGCGGCGGCACTACAGGCACCGCCGGAGGGCACGAAGACTGTCCATATGAGACGCAGACTTGTGTTGACGGCCGCCGCGTCGGCCGCCGCCGTCACCGCCGTCGCAGCCCCGGCCGCCGCGGCCGGCGTGCCGTCGCTGCGGAAAGCGAGGAACAGGCGGCTGGTGCTGCCCGAGCCGACCGGACCGCACCGCATCGGCACCGTCGCGCTGCACCTCGTCGACCGGTCCCGCCCCGACCCGTGGGTCCCCGCCGAGACCGTCCGGGAGCTGATGATCCAGGTCTGGTATCCGGCGCTGCCCGCGCCGTGGCTGCCGCGGGCGCCGTGGGTGTCGCCGGCGTTCGCCGAGTTCGTCAACCCGGCCGGCTCCGGCGTCGAGCTGCCCGTCACCCACGCCCGCACCGGCGCGCCCGCGCTGCCCGGCCCGCGCGCCGGGTGGCCCGTCGTGCTGTACTCACCCGGCTTCGGCGTCGAGCGCACCGCGAGCACCGCCGTCGTCGAGGAGCTCGCCGGCCACGGGTACGTCGTCGTCACCATCGACCACACGCACGACTCGCCGCTCGTGGAGTTCCCCGGCGGGCGGGTCGCGACCAGCGCGGTGCCGCCGCCGACGGGTGAGCCCGGCGAGGAGGAGGCGCTGATCGCCAAGGCCCTCGCCGCGCGGGTCGCCGACACCCGGTTCGTCCTGGACTGGCTCGCCCGTCCGCAGCAGGCGCTGCCGGCCGGCCTCTGGCACGCCATGGACCAGCGGCGGACCGGGATGATCGGGCACTCGCTGGGCGGTACCACCGCCGCGCAGACGATGCTGGAGGACCGGCGGGTCAGGGCCGGCGCCAACCTCGACGGCACCATGTCGGGCCGGGTCGTGGCCGCAGGGCTCGACCGCCCGTTCCTGCTCGTCGGCTCCGAGGGCCACGGCCGCGCCGACGACGGGTCCTGGGCCGCGTTCTGGTCCGCGCTGCGCGGCCCGCGCCTGGAGCTGCAGCTGCGCGGCTCCGGGCACCTGTCGTTCACCGACTACCAGGTGCTGCTCCCGCAGGCCGGCATCCCGCCCGCGGACCTCGCCGACCAGTTCGGCACCATCGACGGTGCCCGGTCGGTGCGGGTGCAGCGCGCCTACCAGCTGGCGTTCGTCGACCGGTACCTCGGCGGCCGGCGCGGCGCCCTGCTCGACGGCCCGTCGCGGGCGTTCCCCGAGATGCGGTTCCTCCCGTGACGGCCGCGGTCCAGGTGCACGGGGTGCGCCGCCGCTACGGCGCGTTCGAAGCGGTGCGCGGCGTGTCGTTCGACGTGGAGCGCGGCGAGCTGTTCGCCCTGCTCGGCACGAACGGCGCCGGGAAGACCTCGACCCTGGAGCTCGTCGAGGGCCTCGACCGGCCGACCGGCGGCACCGTGCGGGTCCTCGGCCACGACCCGGTCCGCGACCGGTCCGCCGTCCGCCCCCGGACCGGGGTCATGCTGCAGGAGGGCGGCTTCCCGCCCGACCTGACCCCGGCCGAGACGCTGCGGATGTGGGCGGGCACGCTGAAGGCCCGCGCACGGGGCGTCGGCGAGGTGCTGGAGCTCGTCGGCCTCGACCACCGCGCCGACGTGCGGGTGCGGCAGCTGTCCGGCGGCGAGCGACGCCGCCTCGACCTCGCCGCCGCCGTCATCGGCCGGCCCGACCTGCTCATCCTCGACGAGCCGACCACCGGCCTCGACCCCGCCGGCCGCAACGACACCTGGCGGCTGCTGCGCGGCCTGCTCACCGACGGCGTCACGATCCTGCTCAGCACCCACTACCTGCAGGAGGCGCAGGAACTCGCCGACCGGGTCGCGATCCTGCACGCCGGCACGGTCGCCGCGACCGGCACCGTCGCCGAGGTCGTCGCCGCGTTCCCGGCCCGCGTCTCCTTCGACCTGCCGGCCGGCCTCACCCTCGACGCGCTGCCCGACGTCGTCGGCGCCTACGACGAGCACGGCGGGCGCGTCACCGTCCACACGACGGCGCTGCAGGCCGCGCTCACGACGCTGCTCACCTGGGCCGCGGCGCACGACGTCGTCCTGACGGGCCTCGACGCCAGGTCAGCGACGCTGGACGAGGCGTTCCTGCAGATCGCGGGTGCCGCATGACCGGCCTGGCCCGCTCCGAGATCCTCCTGCTCGCCCGCAACCGCATCGCCGTGTTCAACGCCGCGCTGCTGCCGGTGATGGTGTTCGGGCTGTTCGTCAACGGCGGCGGCGACGCGACGCTGCTCATCGGCGTGCTCGGCTTCGTGCTGCTCGGCGTGCTCTATTACACGCTGGTCAGCACGTACGTCGCCCGCCGCGAGGACCTGGTGCTCAAGCGGCTGCGGGTCGGCGTCCTGAGCGACGTGGAGATCCTGGCCGGCACCGCGGGACCCGCCGTCGCCGTCGCCCTGGGGCAGATGGTGCTGTTCGTCGCCGGCGGCGCGATCGCATTCGGGCTGCCGGTCCCCGCGAACGCCCCGGTCCTGCTCGCCGGCATCCTCGGCGGGACCGTCGTGTTCGCCCTGATCGCGGCGCTGAGCAGCGCGTTCACCCGCACCGTGGAGCTCGCGCAGGTGACCACGCTGCCGGTCCTGCTGGTCTGTCTCGTCGGCGCCGGTCTGACGGTACCGGTGGACGCGTTGCCGCCCGCGGTCGCCGGGACGCTACGGTGGCTGCCGCTGACCCCAACGCTGGACCTGGTGCGGCTCGGCTGGCTCGGCAGGCCGGGGGAGGGCGTCCTCGGCGTGCTGCGGGCCGCTGCCGGTCCGGCCGGGCTGCTCGCGGCGTGGACGGTGCTCGGCTGGGTCGCCGTGCGACGCTGGTTCCGCTGGTCGCCGCGGCGGTGACGGGTTCGATGGGGGTCGGTTCGGTGATCGGATGGTGGCGGCGCCGGGGGCAGGCGACCCGGTTGGAGTACTACGTCCGCGGCACCCTCTACGGGCAGCTCGTGGTGTCGCCACTGCTCATCGGGGCCCTCGTCCAGCTCAGCGTCGGCGCCACCGCCCTCGCCGTGGTGGTCGCGGGGTCGGTCGTGCACACCGTCGTGTGCCTGCGGCTCGCGCACGCCGGCATCAACGCCTACCTCGGGCTGCGCCCCCAGCCGGTCGCCCTCGTCGTCGCCGGTGGTCTCCTGACCGCGCTCGGCGTCGGCGCCGGCTACGCCGCCTACCCGCGTGCGGACCCGGGCCACCCCGACGGGCCGGCGACCGCGATCCTGCTCATGCTCTCCGCGACGTACGTGGCCGCCCTGGCCGCCGCGGTCCGCCCCCGGTCCGCGGTCGCCGCCGCGGTGGCCTGCTGCGCCGTCGGCGCGTTCTCCTCCGGCGCCGGGTCCACGATCGCGCTCGGGGTCCTGCTGGTGAGCTTCGTCTTCGCGTACCGGACGTCGCTGTGGATCCTCGGCATGGTCCGGGAGCTGGACCGGGCCCGGCACGTGCAGGCCGGGCTCGCCGTCGCCGAGGAGCGGCTGCGCTTCGCCCGGGACCTGCACGACGTCGTCGGCCGTACGCTGTCGGTGGTGGCGTTGAAGGCCGAGCTCGCCGCGCAGCTCGCCCGCCGGGGCCGGGAGGAGGCGGTGGACGAGATGCTCGAGGTGCGGCGCATCGCCCAGGACTCGCTCACCGAGCTGCGCGCCGTCGTCGGCGGCTACCGCGCCGCGGACCTCGACGTCGAGCTCGCCGGCGCCCGCGCCCTGCTCACCTCCGCCGGCATCGAGTGCCGGATCATCGGCGACGGCGCCGCGCTGCCACCACCGCTGCAGGGCGCCCTCGGCTGGGTCGTCCGCGAGGGCACCACCAACCTCCTGCGTCACAGCGAGGCCCGCAGCTGCGTCGTCACCCTGCGGACGCTGCCCTCCTCGGTGACCCTGACGATGACCAACAACGGCGTGCCCTCGTCCGGCACCATCGTCTTCGGCGGTGGACTGATCGGGCTCACCGAGCGGATCACCGCCCTCGGCGGGACGGTGAGCGCGGTCCGGACCCCGCCGGACAGCTTCCAGCTGCTGGTCTCCCTGCCGGCTTCGGCGGTTTCATGATCCGCATCCTGCTGGCTGACGACGAGCACCTCATCCGCGGTGCCATCGCCGCGCTGCTCGGGCTCGAAGAGGACCTGGAGGTCGTCGGTCAGGCGGCCACCGGCGCCGAGGCGCTGCGCCTCGCCCGCGCGCTGCGTCCCGACGTCGCCGTCCTCGACCTGCAACTGCCCGACCTCGACGGCGTCGCCGTCGCCACCGCGCTGCACACCGAGCTGCCCGCCTGCCGCACGATGATCGTCACCAGCCACGGCCTGCCCGGCCACCTGAAGCGCGCCCTCACCGGCGGCGTCCGCGGCTTCCTCGGCAAGACCGTCTCCGCCGAGATCCTCGCCACCGTCGTGCGCACCGTCCACGCCGGCGGCCGCTACGTCGACCCGCAGCTCGCCGCCGAGGCCATCAGCGCCGGCGACAGCCCCCTCACCGCCCGCGAGGCCGACGTCCTCACCCTCGCCGCCGAAGGCGCCCCCGTCGACGAGATCGCCCGCCGCGCCGCCCTCTCCCCGGGCACCGTCCGCAACTACCTGTCCTCCGCCGTCGGCAAGACCGCCGCCGCCAACCGCCACGAGGCCGCCCGCATCGCCCGCTCCCGCGGCTGGATCTGAGCCCCGCCCGTCATGATCGCCCTTACCCGGCGGCCGGTGCGGCGATCCCCTTCACCTGACCGTCGTGTTCGGCATCAGCGGGACTACTGCCACGTTCTACGCCGACAGCGCGCGACAACTGCTCGAGCAGGCGACCGCACCGCCATCATGACGACCGACCCGGAGCTCACGGCGGACCGCAGCGTCAACGGACTTCAACCGTGAGGCTCGCCGGAGCAACACGCGCCGGATTCACCTGCCGACTACTCTCGCCGTCGCCGTGCGGCCAGCCTGGGCGTCATCTGTTCCTGGCTGACCGGAAGGCGGGGAACGTCGCCGGCGGCGGCGTTGTCGTGTCTTGCCAGCGGGCGGACATCGCGTCGGCCAGCCGGGCGAACCAGTCCGCCATCGTCGGCAGTGTCGCGGCTCGTTCGGCGAGCCGGGTGAACACCTGAATCTGCTGCACGAGCTGCGCTCGACGGCGCCAGCGAGTGTGTGAGGGCTGGCTGGTGGCGGCCAGCAGCGGCAGCCGCTGTACCCGAATGGCAAGGGCCGCCGCAGCACCGACCGCGAGTGCCTGGTCAAGGCGTCCGAGGACTTCACCGGGCATGGCCCGGGCCAGTTCACAGCGGTAGGCATGGTCGGCCTCGGTCACCACGTTGTCGGGCAGCGTCGCCCAGTGGGCGCTGTAGGTGGGGAACGGGAAATGCAGGAACGACGCGTCGAAGCCGAGATGTCCGAAGATCGCGCCTTCGAAGTCCACGATCCGCACGCCATCCGGCGCCACCAGCGCGTTACCGGGATTGAGGTCGGTGTGCGTCAGCGCCGCGAATGGGCCGGCGTCGGCGATCCGATCCTGGACGAACGCGGCGTCATCAGCCGCGACGCGCGCGTCCGGCAGACCCAGCTCGGCGCACGCGACCTCCACGTCCCGCCATCTGTCCACACCGGGCCAGGGAAGTCCGGGGCCTGCATCCGCCTCCGACCCGCCGAGACCAGCCAGCGCCTGCCGCTACCCCTCACCCATGCCGCGAGTGCCGGCGTGCAGCCGCCCGACGGCCACGCCGAACTCCACCACCGCTCGGGTGGCGGCTTCGGCATTCGCGCCGAGGAGGACACTTTCCAACGTCGGCCAGTCCTCAAGATCGGTGGTGACCACGACACCCGAGGCCTGGTCGGAAGCGATCAACCGCGCGGTGACCCCGGTGGGCGCCGCCGTCCGCAACGCGGCCTCCTCACGTCGCAAATGGGTAGGGCCGCCGTGACCGGCCCCGTCCACCCGGCGTGTCTTGACCACCACAGTCCGGCCGACGCCGGGTAGGTCGCGGTCGAACATCAACCGCGTGACGGGAGCCCAGTCGTGCCCGAGCGGCACCTCCGCCACCAGCGACACGGACCCACCATGCAAGGGCCACAACAGGGCGAGGGCCGTGTCCCTCCGGTGCGCTGTCAAGGAGTAGTGCACGGGTGCATTCTCGCCGCGGTTTGCCCACCCCAGCAACGGCATAACCACCACCACCGACGCGGCGGCGCCCATCACCTTCCTCGATTGGAGCCCTTTCTATGGCCACACCTCTGACCCGGGAAGGCGTGCCCGTCGGCACCGGGACCGGCGCCGGGCCGGACGGGGCCAAGAGCGGGGCGCTCATCGCGGCGGGGTCGCTGCCGCTCAGCGGCTGTGCGCCAGGCCGTCGAGCATGGCCCCGGCCTTCCGCGGACCCACCGACCGGGGGCGCGCGGCGGCCGGGGCACGACGGCGACCCGGGCCGCACGACCGGCCCGGCAGCACCCTAGGCGGCTCTGGCGCGCAGCATGCGGCGGACCACGTCGATGCGTTCCGTCGTGTACTTGGCGACCACCGGCGCCGTGTCGGCGGCGACCGCCTCGGCGCGGGCGAGATAGGCCTCGTCGACGGCGAAGATGGGGAAGAGCCGGCTCGCGAACACCATCGCCGGCATCATCCCGCCCCGGTGCAGCTGCGGTGCGAGCTCCAGGAAGCGCTCCGCGAACGGGGCCAGCGCCGCGTCCTGCCCCGGGCGCCAGAACAGCGTCGTGACGTGCTTGACCTCGCTGATCGGCACCTTGCGGTCCACGACGACCGTCTGCCAGACGGCCTCCTTGACGGCAGGGTCCGGTGACGCCGCTCGTACCGCCGTCGCGCGGACCCATGCGTCGGGGTCGGGGTCCAGGCCCAGCAGCAGGTCGATGTCGGCCGCCACGTCGCCGCCGAGCTCGGCCGCCCGCGCCAGCGCGCGCCACTGCAGGTCGATGTCGTCGGCGGCCGACTCCCGCAGCCGGGCGATCTCGTCGAGGCTGCCGGCGGTGCGGGCGAGGGTCCGCCGCGCCACCTGCGCCTGGTCGGGGTCCTCGGCGAGCCTGCGGCAGGCCGCGGCGACGGCGGCGGTCAGCTCCTGCCGGTCCGAGGCCGGGGACCACAGCTCCGCGGCGTCGGCGGCGAGGGTGAGGTACGGCTCGATCACCGACCCCGACGTCTCCACCTCCAGGACGCCGGTCAGGCCGCGGACCGCCTCGGCCGCGGTGGCCTCGCCGGCGAGCAGCATGTCCCAGACGGTGGCGAGGGCGACGCCGCGGGAGATCGCCGAGGGCAGCCCGGCCGCCGCGGGGAAGACCGACGGGCGGGTCGTGGCGAACGCCAGGTCCTCGTCGTTGACGAGGTACAGGTCGGCGGGCGGCAGGTCCACCGCGGTCGCCGGGCCGGTGACCTCGACGTGGACGAGGTCGACGCGGCGCAGCCGGTCACCGTCGGCGGCGTACGCGCCGATCGCGAGGACGTGCGGCCGCGGCGGGCCGCCGTCGGGACCGGTCGCGTCCAGGAAACCGGTGCCGCGCAGCGTCAGCCGGTCGGTGCCGGCGGTCTCCAGCCAGCCGGTCCGCCAGGCGTTCAGGTCCCGGCCGCTGCGCTCGCCCAGCACGTCGATGAGGTCCTGCAGGGTCGTGTTGCCCCAGGCGTACCGCTCGAAGTACGCGGCCATCCCGGCGGCGAAGTCCGCCTCGCCGACGTACCGCATCAGCTGATGCAGGACCGAGGCGCCCTTCGGGTAGGTGATCGCGTCGAAGATGGACATGGCCTGCGCGACGTCGTGGATCGGCTGCCGGATCGGGTGGGTCGCCGGGCCCTGGTCGGCGAGGTACGCGGCGAGCTTCCCGCTCGCGAGGTGCCCCGCCCACGCGTCGGTGAACTCGGTGGCCCGCTCCGCCGCCCAGTGGCACGCGAACTCGGCGAACGCCTCGTTGAGCCACAGGTCGTCCCACCAGCGCATCGTGACGATGTTGCCGAACCACATGTGCGCCATCTCGTGCAGCAGGATCTTCGCCCGCATCTCCCGCTCCGCGGGCGTGGGCGCGGAGCGGTAGAGCACGGAGTCCGACCAGGTGACACAGCCGTAGTTCTCCATCGCTCCGCCGAACTCGGGGACGAAGACCTGGTCGTACCGACGCTGCGGAAACGGCATCCGGAACACCTCGGCGTAGAAGGCCAGGCCCTGCCGGGTGAGCGTGAAGAGCTCCTCGGCGTCCCGGTCGAGCACCGCCGCCAGGGACCGGCGGGTGAGCAGCCCGAGGTCGTGCCCGTCGGCCTCGCGCCGGATCTCGCAGAACGGCCCGGCGTTGACGACGGTGTTGTACACCGACAGCGGCGGCGTCGCGGGGAACGCCCACCGTCGCGCGTCGCCGACGGTCTCCACGACCGGGTCGCCGCTGTTGCTGACGACCGTCCAGTGCGCGGGCGCGAGGACCGTGAACTCGTGCGGCGCCTTCAGGTCCGGCTGGTCGAAGCACGCCCACACGAAGTGCGCCTCGTCCGGCTCGAACGTCGTCCACACGTAGACCTCACCGTCGGCGGGGTCGACGGCCTTGTGCACGCCTTCGCCGTCGCGGGTCTCCGTCTGCACGGTCTCGACCCGCAGACGGTTGACCGCCGCGAGCCGGGGCAGCGGGATCCGGCCGTCCTGCGCGGGCGGCAGCGCGGCACCGTTGAGGGTGGCGCCGACGACCTCGGCGGCGCAGTCGACGAAGCTGTCCGCGCCCGGCTCCCGGCACGTGAACGTCACCTCCGACACGCACCGCACCGCCGGCCCGGCCGGCAGGTCGGTGAAGTCGATGTCGACGGCGTACCGCTCGACGGTCAGCAGCGCGGCGCGGTGCTCGGCTTCGGCCTGCGTCAGGCTCCGGTTGCTCATCCCGCGATCCTAGGCGGTGGATAGATTGGCGGCATGACCATGAACGATCTGGTGGTGAGCACGTCGGACCGGCCGTGGCGGCGTCCCGCGGCCCGGCAGCCGGACGGGACCGGGGTGGCGCTCGACTTCGACGGGACGACCGATCAGGTCATGCGCGGGTTCGGCGGCTGCGTCAACGAGGTCGGCCACCGGGCGCTGCGGCAGCTGTCCGCCGCGGACCGGGAGGCGGTGCTGGACCTGCTGTTCGCGCCGGCCGCCGACGGGCTGCGCCTCACGGTGGCGCGGGTGCCGGTCGGCGCGAGCGACTACGCGACCTCCTGGTACAGCCACAACGAGACGCCCGGCGACTTCGAGATGCGCTCGTTCGGCATCGAACGGGACCGGGAGGCGCTGCTGCCGTACCTGCGCGCCGCCCAGGTGCGGGTGCCCAGGCTGCGGGTGGTCGCTTCGCCGTGGAGCCCGCCGACGTGGCTGAAGTCGCCGCCGGTGTACAACCACGGGACGCTGATCGCCGACGACCGGCACCGCGACGCGTACGCGCTGTATCTCGCCCGGTTCGCGGAGGCGTACGCGGGCGAGGGCGTGCCGGTGGCGGAAGAACGAACCCGGCGCGGACCAGAAGTTCCCGTCGTGCGTGTGGACGGCCCGCGCCATGGCGGACTTCATCGGCGGCCACCTCGGGCCGCTGTTCGCCGAGCGGGGCGTGGAGACCGGGATCTGGGTCGGCACGGTCAACGACGACGCGATCGCCACCGCCGCGACCGGCTGGCGGGACCACGCGTTCACGTGCCTCGTCGACCCCCGCGCCGCGCCGTACGTGCGGGGCGCGTCGATGCAGTGGGCGGGCCGGGCCAACATCGCCGCGCTGCACCGCGCGTTTCCGGACCTGCCGCTGACGCAGTCGGAGAGCGAGTGCGGCGACTGGACGAACACGTGGCAGTACGCGATGTACGTCAACGAGCTCTTCCGCCACTACCTGTCCAACGGGGCCGGCACGTACCTCAGCTGGAACATGGTCCTGCCCGCGGGCGGCCTGAGCACGTGGGGCTGGGCGCAGAACTCGCTCATCACCGTCGACGGGGACGCCTTCACGGTCCGGCCGGAGTTCTGGGTGACGAAGCACTACGCGCACTTCGTGCGGCCGGGCGCGCGGCGGCTCGGGCTGCGCGGGCCGTGGTCGGCGCGCAGCGTCGCGTTCGAGAACCCGGACGGCGGCAGGGTCGTGGTCACCGGCAACCCGCTCGACACGGCCGTGACGGTGGAGCTCGGCGCCGACAGGTTCACACTGCCGCCGTCGAGCGTCGCGACCGTGCTGCTGTAACGCCTCACAGCCGGATCAGCAGGCGGTCGCGGCGCTCTCCTTCCGCTGCCGGGTCAGGGCCGCGGACAGCGGCGCACCGCGCCGATCCGCTCCTCGCCGAGCGTGTACGCGCACGCCGAGCCGAACGCGGTGACCGCACTGATGGCGAGGAAGACGCCGTGCCGGCGCATCCGGTGATGCCAGCGGCCGCTGGTACCGTCGCCGCATGACCGATCATGGCGTCGATCTCGTGACCCGGGCGCTGGGTCGGCCGCTGCCCTTCGCGTGCCAGCGGCAGCCCGGACCGCCCGCCGACGGCGACGACCTGCCGGCGAGCCTGCGGTTCTGGCTCGCCCGCGACGCCACGCTCTTCGACATGGACGCGGAGCCGGAGCCGCGGCTGCCGATCGGGGACCTCGTCGAGGCCGAGCTCGGCGAGCCGTGGGGCGAGATGTTCCAGGAGCTGTCCGCGCGGTTCCCGTCGTGCGTGCTGCTGCCCGGCGGGTCAGACTCGCGGCGGGTGCTCGCGCTCGGCCACCCCGACGGCGCGGGCGAGTCCGCCGTCTTCGCGGTCGACTGCGACGACATGCCGTTCATCGGGCTCATGTACCCGGGCTTCGACTGCTACATCGCCGACGCGGCCGGACTGCTGCGGACGTCGCTGGACGGCTATCTGTGGCCGGTCGGTGATCGCGTGTACGAGGCGCGCGCCAAGCATCACCGGGACGTCCGGCTGGGCGGCGCCACCTACCTAGAGTTCCCGTTCTGACGCGGCGTGGAAGAAGTCACCGCCCTTGCGGTGCACGTCGTCGGTGCCCCACGCGCGGTCCTCGGCGGTGACCTTCCGCAGGTGCGGGATGTGTTTCGCGCAGTGGATGTACGCCTCGTCGACCCGCACCGTGACCCACCGCTCCGCCTTGCGGCCGGGGACGGTCTCCGCCGGCAGGTCCGGGTGCGCCCGGCGCATCTGCGGGTCGGGCACGATCGTCGCGTGCCCGTTGACGTGCAGGCCGATCACGTCGCGGAAGAAGTCCACGAAGATCAGCCCGACGTTCGGGTTCTCCAGGATGTTGCCGAGGCTCGCCATCACGCCGTTGCCGCGGTATTCGGGCCAGGCGACCTTGCCGGGCTCCAGCACCTGCACGAAGCCCGGCGGTCCGGCGCGGAACGTGCAGTCGGCGTGCCCGAGCGCGCTCGCCGTGGCGACGAACATCATCTCCTGCCGCCCGACGAACGCGGCCATGTCCGCGTTGAGCTCGGGCAGCACCTGCTGCCGGTAGAACCGGTCCGCCCGCTCGACCGTCCCGAACCGCTGCTGCAACAGGTGCTCGCCCGCGGATCCGGACAGGCCCGTGCCGGTCATCGTGTCCACCGCTGCCTCCAACGTCGACACCACGAAGACGGCAGCGTTGCATCCGACGCAAGCGTCATGTCGCACATCGTGTGCGTCGGCAGCCGGCCGTCATCCGAACGGTCGGTCTCCCGACCGGCATCCGGGCGGTCGGCGTCCCGATCGGATGATGCGGCACGTGGCGGACGTCAGCCTTTGACGGTGAGGAGGGGGCGCAGTTCGGCGACCGGCATCGCCACGTCCGCGCTGGTGAGGCTGCGCACGACCGGGCCGACCTCCTTGTACGCCCACGGGGCCTCCTGTTTGAGGTCGCGGCGCCAGGCGTCGAGGATGTCGCGGCGGCCGGCGACGGCCGGGTCGCGGTGGTTCAGCGGGGTCACGACGCGGAACTCCGCCAGGAACGCGTCGAGCTCTGCGTCGCCGCCGCGGGACGCCGAGCCGCGGGGGACGCTGCGGCCGGCGCCGTGGCAGGCGCTCTGCAGGGCGCGGGTGCTGCCGAGGCCGCGCAGGAGGTGGCTGGGGGCGCCCATCGAGCCCGGCACGATGACCGGCTCGCCGAACGGGTCCTGCGTCGTGGCGCCACCGGCGGGAGTGGCGCCCTTGCGGTGCACCACCGTGCCGTCCGGCGCGGGCCAGAGGAGGTTGTGCGGGGACTCGTACACCAGGCGGGAATCGAACTCGTCGGGCACCGCGGCGGCGAGTCCGGCCCGCATCATCAAGGCGAGGAAGAAGCGGTTGCCGATCGCGAAGTTCGCGGCGTTGGCGAAGGCGGTCAGGTACTTCTCGCGGCGGGCGGCGCCGGCCTCGTCCAGCAGCATCGGCAGGATCCGGTTGCGGGGCGCCGGCACGCCGGCGGGCCACAGGGCGCGGGCCTGGTCCAGGCCGGTCGAGTTCGCCTGGTGGCCCAGGGACAGCGACCCCGTGTGCACCATCAGCACCACCCGGCCCGGGACGAGGCCCCAGGCGTAGGCGGCGGCGCCGTCGTGGACCTCCGACACGTACTGCAGCTCGGCGAAGTGGTTGCCGCCGCCGACGCTGCCGATGATGCTGTCGTAGCTGGTGCCGCCGCCGCTGGTGATCCAGTCGCGGAACTGGGAGGCCGACGCGACCGGGTGGCCGGACGCGTGCACACCGCCGGAAAGGGCAAGGTCGCCGGGGGACACCTGGGCCCACGCGCCGTCCGGACCGGACGGAACGCCCGCGGACAGCAGGCCCGGCAGGCCTTCGCGGAGCAGGCCCTCACGGTGGGCGGGGGTGAGGCCGATGCGGCGGCCGCCCTCGAAGAACAGGTGCCGCAGGTGCTGCTCGAGCCGGTCCAGGTGCGGCCGGACCCGGTCGACGGTCAGCGACGTCGCCTCGACCCGCATGCCGCAGTTGATGTCGTTGCCGACGGCCTGCGGGATGAGCGCGCCGGTGGTCTGCAGGACCGTGCCGATCGGGATGCCGGCGCCCTTGTGGAAGTCCGGCGTGCACACGACCCGGTCGATACGCGCCGCCCCGGGCAGCGCCCGCAGCGTGGCGGCCGTCTCCAGGACGACCAGGAGCTCGTCGACGGCGGCGGACTCGATCGGCACGTCGGGGCCGGCGCAGATCTCGACGGGCACGTCGTACGGGTTGGGCAGGGTCAGCCAGGAGTCGTCGGTGCGGACGAGGCGCGGATCGGGCCGCTTGGTGGTCGACATGGTCCGCCCAGGGTAGGGACCTGCCCCGCCCGCCGTAAACGGAATTCCCCGGTAGCTGACGCGCTCGCCGCCGCTGACCCAGGGCGTCGGTGTGCCGCCGGTCACACGGGTGCGGTCCGTTTCGGTTCAGCGAGGCATGGGCATCACTGAGTCAGGTTGAAAACGGCGGATTGCAGGAGGAGCAATGACAGTCACTGGGATCATCACCGCGCTGATCGTCGGTCTGATCGTGGGCGCGCTCGGGCGGCTCGTGGTCCCCGGCCGTCAGCACATTTCGATCTTGCTGACCATGGTGGTCGGCATCGTCGCTGCACTGCTGGGCACCGTGCTGGCGAACGCGATCGGCATCGCCACCGACACGCCGGGCGTCGACTGGGGCGAGCTCGTCGTCCAGGTGATCGTCGCCGCCGTGGGTGTGGCGCTGGTCGCCGGCCTCACCGGCCGCCGCCGGGCCCTCTGAGGACCCCGCGACCCGAGATCTTCCAGCGGTGGCCGGCCGTCCGGCCGGGCACCGCGCGCGGGAGCGGACGG